>NZ_SJPF01000004.1:300000-600000 GCF_007859755.1 Blastopirellula retiformator
CCAGTCGTACTGCGGTCCGGCGACCGAGCGCAACGCGGTGGCGCTGCTCCGCTACAACACGAAGATGATCCATGGCTCGTTCGCCTTCGCCACCACGCCGGCCGGCGAGATGATCGCCGTCCAGGCCAACGAACATGCCGACACGGCTGACGTGCTGGGCCTGACCCGCATCGTCACCGCGATCGCCTGGCAGGCCGATAAGGTTGAGGAAAAGCTGCTAGGCACGGACGACAACTAACCAACTTCGCCCTTCGCTGTTGGCCCTGGCGTGAAGTTTCGTCTCGTCGCCGCTGTACTGATCTTGGTTGCCGCCGGCTTGCTTGCGGTCGGCGGCGACTCCTTGACGTTACGTCTGATTGGCGCGTCGGCGCTGTTGGCTTTGGGCGCCGCGGCGATCGCATTGCCGCTGGGCGCCTTCTTGGCGATCGCACTGGGGCGATTGCCGATTTCGGCCCGCTGGTTGGCCCAAGGTCTGCTGACGCTGCTGTTGTTTGAGCCGCTCTATCTGACCTGCGGCGCGTGGCGGGCCGCGTTTGGTCCGCATGGCTGGCTGCAGGATCAAATTGGCCCGGCCGCCAACGCGTTTCTGCTCGACGGTTGGCTCGGCGCGATCGTGCTGCACGGCGTCGCCGCGATTCCGTGGACATTCTTCTTTGTCCGTTTGCAGTTGGCGACCGGAGCGGCAGAGCTGGAAGAAGACGCGCTGCTCGATGGTTCGACCGCATCGACGCTAGCCAATGTGACGCTCCGCCGCGCGGCGCCGGGGCTATTTATCTCGGCCCTCTGGATCGGGGTCGTTGCGTTCAGCGAAATGACGGTCACCAGCATTTGCAACGTGCGAACCTACGCCGAGGTCCTCTTCACTGGCATCACCCTGGGAGAAGCGGTCGATCAAACGTCGCTGCCGGTCTGGCCGGCGGTCCTTGTCACGCTGGTGATGACCATCATCGCGACAACGCTGGCCGTGCAACTTGCCCCGGCCAGCGCCGCCAGTTTGCCGGTCCGCCCGCCGACCTTTCCGTTGCGCCCCCTCACGCGCTGGCTGACGACAACGATCGTTTGGCTGTTGGTCGCGTTGCTGGTCGGTCTGCCGATTGGGGCGTTCGTTTACAAGGCGGGACTGGTCGTGAACGTCGCCGATGGCCAAGTCGATCGCTATTGGTCGGCGGCGAAGATGGGAGAGTTACTGATTGAGTCGGCCCAGAAATACGCCGGCCTCTTTCAATGGACGATCGCCTTGGGCGCCGCCAGCGCTGCGGTCACGCTGGTGATCAGTAGCAGCATTGCCTGGCTCGCTTCCCGGCGGTGGTATGGTCAAGGGATCATCGCGACAGTCGCCGGCGTGCTGTTCGGCATCCCGGGACCGATCATCGCACTGTCGCTGATCTGGTTGTTCAATCGCCGTGGTTCGCCGCTACTCATCTACTTTTACGACCGCACGATTTTGGCGCCCACGATTGCGCTGGTGATCGTCAGCTTGCCGATCTGTTTACTGCTGCTGTGGCACATCTTTCGCGCCGATGTCGGCGACCTGGACGAAGCTGCGCAGCTGGAAGGCCTAGGGCCTTGGCGTCGACTGTGGCGGGTTGGCGTGATGCGGCGTCCGGCGGTGTTGGCGGCCGTTTTTCTGCTGGCGTTCGCGTTGGCGACCAGCGACGTGACCGCGTCGTACTTGGTGACCCCACCCGGCGTCGACACCCTCTCCCGCACCATTTTTGAGATGCTGCACTACGGCGCCGAGGACAACGTCGCCGCCCTCTGCCTGATCAATCTGGCCCTTTCGGCAACGCTGGCGGTGATAACGATTATTCTGCTCAGGCCAGCGTTTCGTGCGGCTCAGTCCTGATTCGGCGGCGCTAAAGCTTCGCAAATCGGGTCTTTCACCGCGATCTTGCGTATACTGACAGCATGAATGTTGCCCGCACCTTATCGCCCGTGCTGTTCACGCTCGCCATCTGCGCCTCAGCGGCGGCCGAAGATACGCTCACCTTTCGTTACAACGATGCGGAAGTTACCAAGTCAGGCCGAATCATCGCCCAGGCCGAAAGCGGCGTGATTCTTGAGACGCCCGACAGCATGCAGTGGCCCATCCTGGCGGACGACTTGCTTGCGAAGAAACAAACGCCTGGCGAGTTCGTCCCACTCAACAAACAGCAGCTGACCGAACAGGTGCTAAGCGAACTGCCGGCCGGCTTTGAAGTGCACGAGACGGCGCATTACCTGATTTTCTACAACACCTCGAAGGCTTACGCCTACTGGTGCGGTTCGCTGTACGAACGGCTTTATCGCGGCTTCGTCAATTATTGGAAGCAGCGGGGCGTCAACCTGACCGAACCGACGCAGCCGATGGTCGCGGTCATCTTCGACAACCGACAAAACTACGCCGCGTATGGTCAGGAAGAATTGGGCGACGCGGCCGGCTCGATCGTCGGCTATTACAGCATGCATACCAATCGAGTCGCGATGTACGACCTGACTGGCGTCGACGCAGCTCGCGCCCAAGGCTCCAGCAAACGGGACATCGCCCGGATCAACAATATCCTGGCCCGCCCCGAAGCGACCTTCCTGGTGGCGACCATCGTGCATGAGGCGACCCATCAGATCGCCTACAACTGCGGACTGCAGATTCGCCTGGCCGATAATCCGGTCTGGGTGAGCGAAGGCCTGGCGATCTATTTTGAAACGCCCGACCTGTCGAGCTCACGCGGCTGGCGCGGCATTGGCGAAGTGAATCGCATTCGTCTGCCGCAAGCGAAACGCCTGGTCCAGCAGCCCGGCAGAAAGCTGATTCCGCAACTGTTGATCGACGACGATCAATTCCGGAAAGCGGAAACGGCGCTCGACGCCTACGCGTTGGCCTGGGCGCTCAACTATTACTTGCTGAAGCGATATCCCGACAACTACGCCAACTATCTGAAACATCTCGCCGAGCGTCGCCCGCTGCACGATCCGCCCCGCGAAGAGCGGCTGGCCGAGTTCCAGCAATTCGTCGCAGAAGATCTCGATGCGTTTGAGGCCGATTTCCGCAAGTTCATCGCTGGCTTGCGTTAAACGAATCCCCGGCCGCAACGCTCCGCCCATCTCGCGCAAACTCCCTGCAGAAATTTTATAAAATCAAATGGAGATTTGCCGCGAGGGTATCTACAATCAAATCACCCTCTCGATTCCTGCCATTTCCCACCACCCAACCCGCGCGTTCTCCTTGCCGTATCGCGTTTCGCCTCCCTAGGAGTTTCTTTCTGATGCCGAACGAAAACAGCACTGCTCCCTCCGACTCGCGTCGCGACTTCCTGAAAAAATCGGCCGCCATCAGCGGCGCCGCCGCGGTCGGCAGTTTGAGCGTCGCTCAAAGCGCCCATGCCGCTGGTTCTGACATGTTGAAGGTCGCCCTGATCGGTTGCGGCGGTCGTGGCAGCGGCGCCGCTAAGAACGCCACGATGGGTGACGAGAACCTGAAGGTCACCGTTCTCTGCGATATCTTCCCCGACGTGCTGGCCCAAGCCCGCGAGCGACTGGGGCGCGCCCTGGGCGAGCGAATGGATGTGACCGACGACAGCTGCTTCTCGGGCTTCGACGGTTACAAGCAGGTGATGGAGTGCGATGTCGACGTCGTGCTCTTGGCGACGCCGCCCCATTTCCGTCCGGCTCACCTGCGGGCCGCGATCGAAGCCGGCAAGCATGTCTTCTGCGAAAAGCCGGTCGCCGTCGATGGCCCTGGTTGCCGCCACGTGCTGGAGACGGTCGAGATGGCGAAAGAGAAAAACTTGAGCATCGTCAGCGGGCTGTGCTGGCGATACGCTCCGATGGTCAAAGAGACAGTCGCCAAGATCAAGTCAGGCGCCATCGGCGATATCGTCGCCATTCACGAGACCTACCTGACCGGCACGCTTTGGTATCGCCAACCGCAGCCTGACTGGACCGAGATGGAAAACCAGGTTCGCAACTGGACCTACTACACCTGGCTGGCCGGCGACATCATCGCCGAACAGCACATTCATAGCCTCGACAAGGCGCTCTGGCTGAACGACGACGCGCCGCCGCTGGTTTGCGAAGCGATTGGCGGACGCCAGGTTCGGACCGAAGCGAAGTGGGGCAACATCTACGACAACTTCGGCGTCGCCTACGCGTTCCCCAATGACGTGAAGGTCTTCTCCTACTGCCGCCAGATGGCCGGCTGCTACAACGACGTCAACGACTACGTGCTCGGCGCCAAAGGCAAGGCTGCGATCCTCAGCGGCACGGTCACGCCGAATGAAGGCGAAGCCTGGAAGTACGACGGCCCCGGCGGCAACATGTACGACCTGGAACACAAAGCGCTATACGAAGGGATCCGCTCGGGCAACGTCATCAACAACGGCGTCTACATGACCCGCAGCACGTTGATGGCGATCATGGGACGCATGGCGGCCTACACCGGTCAGAAAATCACCTGGGAGATGGCGCTCAACTCGCAGGAAGATATGACCCCCAAGAAGTATGAATGGGGCGACGTCGCCATCCCGTCAGTCGCGATGCCCGGCAAGACGAAGTTCGTCTAGCCGACGCCAACAACTCGGAAAACGCCAAGAATAGCGGGGCACTCGGTCCGCTATTCTGTTTCCCACTTGGGCAGGCAACGAAAAACTTGTCGCTCTTTTGCGCCGCCAACCTTCATCTGTGCGCAAGGTAAAAATAAACGCCAAAAAATCCAGGCTCTGACGGCAAACCGAATAGCGATCTGGTGGGCTCGAATTTAAAATCGAGACTGATTTTCCCCCATGTCTCGCCCGAGAATACCGCGTCGTCACTGACATCGAACGACGCGTTCGCCTGCCTAAGGAGCTTCTTTCTAATGCCGAACGAAAACAGCACTCCCCAATCCGACTCGCGTCGTGATTTCATCAAAAAATCGGCCGCCATCAGCAGCGCTGCCGCGGTTGGCGGCCTGAGCATGGCCTGCAACGTTCACGCGGCCGGCTCCGACATGCTAAAGGTCGCCCTGATCGGTTGCGGCGGTCGTGGTAGCGGCGCCGCCAAGAACGCCACGATGGGTGACGACAATCTGAAGGTCACCGCGCTGTGCGATATCTTCCCGGACGTGCTGGCCCAAGCTCGCAAACGTCTTGGCCGCGCCCTGGGAGATCGCCTGGAAGTGACCGACGAAACCTGCTTCTCCGGTTTCGACGGCTACAAGCAAGTGATGGAAACCGACGTCGACGTCGTGCTGCTGGCGACGCCGCCGCACTTCCGTCCGGCTCACCTGCGGGCCGCCATCGAAGCCGGCAAGCACGTCTTCTGCGAAAAGCCGGTCGCGGTCGACGCCCCCGGTTGCCGCCACGTCTTTGAGACGGTCGAGATGGCGAAGGAGAAAAATCTGAGCATCGTCAGCGGTCTCTGCTGGCGCTATGATCCGAAGGTCAAAGCGACCGTCGAGAAGATCAAAGATGGTTCGATCGGCGACATCGTCGCGGTTCACGAAACCTACCTGACCGGCACGTTGTGGTATCGTCAGCCGCAGCCTGATTGGACCGAAATGGAACACCAGGTCCGCAACTGGCTCTACTACACTTGGCTCTCGGGCGATCATACCGCCGAACAGCACATCCACAGCCTCGACAAAGCTCTGTGGATCAACGACGACGCGGCGCCGCTCAGCTGCGAAGCGGTCGGCGGTCGTTTGGTTCGGACCGACGCCAAGTGGGGCAACGTCTACGATCACTTCGGCATGACGTTCGAGTTCCCCAACGACGTCAAGACGTTCGCCTTCTGCCGTCAGATGGCTGGCTGCTACAACGACGTCAACGACTACATCCTCGGCTCCAACGGTACCGCCAGCATCCTGGGCGGCACGGTCACGCCGAAGAAGGGCGACGCCTGGAAGTACGATGGCCCCAACGCCAACATGTACGACGAAGAGCACAAAGCTCTGTACGCCGGCATTCGCTCGGGCAACGTCATCAACAACGGCATCTACATGACCCGCAGCACGATGATGGCGATCATGGGACGCATGGCGGCCTACACCGGCAAGAAGATCACGTGGGACATGGCGATCAACTCGCAAGAAGACATGACCCCGAAGACTTACGAATGGGGCGATGTCGAAATCCCGACCGTCGCCATGCCGGGCAAGACGAAGTTCGTCTAATAGTCTTTCCAGAAAATAAAACGCAAAAAAAAGCGGCCCCCCCGGGTCCGCTTTTTTTGCGCACTCCCCGCGAATTGCTGTCGAAATCCGCGATATATCCCTAATCTTGAGAATACGCGTCCGCATATCTTCATCCGCGGCAATCTATGCTTACCTACAGATAAACGCAGAACAGAAAGAGAAGGGGGGAACTCTCACATGACGCAAATCAAACACAAGGTGACGATCGTCGTCGAGCGAGTGCGAGAAGACTGTTACCAGGTCGCCCGCAAAAACGGCGTCAGCAAAGTCCGCCTCTGGAAAAAGGTGCGCCCCGGCGGCCACTTCAAAGTCGACCCGCCCCCGAGGTGCGACATCCGCTTCTTAAGCTTCCAGGAGCTTGAGACTCTGGAGGATGGGGAGAATGTGCTGGAGTTTGAAGAGCGGAATTATTAGCCCCAGGCGTCTACCCGTGTGCCAACTGCCCACTGCTGGACAAGCCAGCAGTGGCACACGTACATAAGAACTCACTTGCGTCGACTAAAAATCAGGCCCCAAGATCTCCGAGGGTGGCGTCACCTTTTTCAGTCGGCAACTGGTCGGTAGCGGCTTCGGTTCCAGATCTTCAATCCAGGCGGCGACTTCTTCCACCGTTTTGGCGACTTGCACTTCCGGCGGTAGGCCAGGGATTTTGAAACGCTCGCCCAACAGCGCGATCACCGGGCGGCCGTAACGCAGGGCCAAGCAAACTTCGGCGCTGGTTCCCTTGGTGCCAGGCAGCGCGATGACGATGTCGGAGCTGAGCACGTTGATGTGGTTGCGGCTGCCGACCTGCATGCCGGCATAGCCAGTCTGCGGCAGGTGGGTGTAGATCGGGATCTCGACGTAGTCGTTCGGGTAGTACTGACGGCGCGAGTATGAGCCGCCGGAGGCGTCGCCGGGGATGATGCCGATGACGCGGCCAGCGCGATCTTCGACGTTAAAAAACGACTCGCTGACGGACTTCATTTCGCCAGCGCCGCCGCCGGTCAACAAGTTGTAGCCTGCATTGGCGATCCAGGCGCCCAGCTCGTCAGCCAGTTCGCCATGCACTTTTTTCCCTGATCCCATCACCCCGATAATCGGGAGTCGACCACTGCTGCTCATACGCCAATTGCTTTCTAGGCGAGCGGAAACTCGCCAAATCTCGGTGTCACATTGCAACGTCAGTGACCAAGATAACAGCCGCGGGCTTCTATTTCTCGGGGCCTAGACAGAAATTAATGGTAGTCTAGGGAAGATCGTTTGCGATTAGACCGGCTGTTGACCGCGGGTAAAGTGGAGATCGCCCCGCTCGAACTCGATGCCACCCAACATGCTGGCGTAGGCGTTGTTCATAAAGCGAGCGAAAAATGAGGTGATTGGGCCTGGAACAATTTCGAGCGGATCGTACTCATATCCGTGATACAACTGCACCACACCCCAGTCGTCCGGCTCTCCCTCGGTCCACCAACAATAGAGATGGCCATTGTTGTCGGTTCCCCAAGGGAACAGGCCGGGGCATTCGGGATAGAGAATATACTCGTGCTCGCAGGCTTCTTTCAGCTCTTCGTAGCGAGCCAGATCGGCGCGCACCAGGTCGCGTCCCTCTTGCTTCAACAGATTGCGGACAACCAGACCGCGTTGGAATTCGCCCGAGCCGTAGGTCTCAATAAACCGCTTGTAGTCGGTCGGAAACTGCAAGCCGAAATCTTGCTCGGCAATCGTCCAGTCGCCCGAGATATCGACCGGCTCGGCCGGGGGCGGGACAAGGTTGAGAATGTCGTCCAGGGCCATGACTCCACCTCCGCATGCTTAGAATGTGATTAGCCCAGCTTTAACTCCGTCTCGCAGCGGCGGATCGCATCGCTGACATGAATCGCGGTGTCGGAAAGCTGCAAGCTTTTCGACAGCTTGACCCACTCGTTCACCTTCTTCTCGGCCGAAATCACCGTGCTGTGACTCTTCCGATTGAAGAACTGACAGATGTCAGACAGGGCGGCCTTGGTGTATTTGCGGGCCAACCACATCGCCAACATCCGAGGATGACTCGCCTTACGAGACTTACTGGGGCTACGCAGCATTTTAGCGTCGACGCCAAACGACTTGCAAACCGCTTCTTCAATATCGGCCAAACGAACGATCGGCGTGCAGGCCCGCACCATGTCCGACAAGGCGTTTTCGGCCATCGCGACGTCGGCTTCTCGTCCCATCGACATCGCGGTCGCCCACAGTCGATTGAGCGCCCCAGACATCAACCGGGCGTCCCCCGGCAGATGATCGGCCAGCCAATCGAGCAAGCCCCGCGATGCGTTCATGTCGCGGGCGGCACACAGCCTTTCGGCCATTTGCCGGCGAGTATCCCGATCGATTTCATGCACTTCGCAGACCAAGCCGCCCGAGAAGCGAGCGATCAATTCAGGGCCAAGAGCCGACAGTTCGGTCGGACGCTTGTCGGCAGCCAAGACGACCTGTCCACCACGGCGGGTGATCGAATCGAGCGTGTGCAGCAGTTCGGTCCGCGTGGCTCGTTTGCCAGCAAAGAACTGCACGTCGTCAATGATCAGCAGATCGGCGTCACGGTATTTGCGGCGGAAATTGGCGACGCCGGCGCCGTTGAGAGCGTCCAGGAAGTAGGTCGTAAACTGTTCGGCCGAGAGATAGACGACCCGCTCAAACTTCCGCGTACGGCGGGCTTCGCCGTAGATGCCCTCGAGCAGGTGCGTCTTGCCTGAGCCTTGCGGTCCACAGATGAACAGCGGATTGATCTCGCCAGGGCGGTTCATGATCATCGACGCGGCGGTCGACGCAAACTTGTTGCACTCGCCGACGATCAGATCTTCGAGCGAAGAGAACTTACGGCGACGGGCCAGATCCTGCCGAGCTTCGGCTTTGCTTTCCCGCGTGGTCGGTCGGCTGGAAGCGACATTTTTCTTGCTCGCGACGGGACCAGACGTGTCCGCGGCGATGCGATATTGAATGACGGTGGAGCCGGTCAGCGTTTCGGCGACGGCGGCATCAATTTGATCGCGAAAATTACGACGTAGAAAATCAATCGTAAACTGGCTGGCCGCTTCAATGACCAGTTGGTTGCGATCCAATCGGAGCTGAGCGCTCGAATTGAACCAGAGGTCGAACCGTTCCTGTCCGATGCGCTCGACTAGCGAGATGCGCAAAGCGGATAGGGTATCGAGATCGATGTCTTCCTTGACCACAGGCTGACTCTTTCAGCAGGCGAATATGGCAAACTCAAGCAGCTTGCCCGACGGGCATTCCACGCCGTTTGGCGGAAACTCTTAACATTGACTGGAGCACGATTTTAAAGTTGCTAGCACCGGTGTCAAACCACAGGACGACCGCTTCTCGCTAAAAATGTTGGGAACGTCGAACGGGCGATTCGTGCGGTCGTTTATTTCCGCAGTTTTGACGATCCTGGCGCCGCCGGAACTCCAGATCTTTTTTTGGCGGCTGCGTGGAAAACTTGTTAAAGATCACGCCGCGGCCGACCGCAGAAAATGGATCCCCACTTTTGCCCTGGCCGCAACGTCTGAGAGAAACGCGACTTACGGCGTCGCTTCGGTTTCGCTTCGTTTCGAGGCGGGGTTTTCCGCACGTAAAACCATCAACTTACGCGACTCATACCCGAGAAAACCGCAGGCCGAATAGCTGCGAATCGCCGGCTCGTTGCGCTGATCGACCGCCAACAGTAGCCGTTCGATTCCGCGCCGCTTCGCCTCGGCCATTGCCATTTGGACCGCCGCCTTGCCCAATCCGCGATTGCGCATTTCCGGTCGCAGCCCCAAGTAGACGATCTCCATCGCTTGGTAGTCAGGAGTGGGGGCCAAGATCATCACCCCCGCTGGTTCGCCGTCCAGTTCCAGCCGTTGCCAAAGTGACAACTCAAACGCGCCGGTGTCGCAATATCCGGCGATCACATCGTCAATCGGACGCAAACCTTCAAACTCGGGACAATCGAGCGTCCCAGGATAGGTGGCGATCAATTCGGCCGCGGCATCCGTAGTCTGATGAAAGGGAACCCCCTTCAATTTGGGCTGCACAAAGTCGTCCCGCATTTGCGCCGATTGCACAAACAGATATTCGAGATTGGTGATCGCCTGAAAACCTGACGCCTCCAGCAGTCGCTGATCGCCGCTCGCGTCGAGCGCGATCAGGCTTTGGGCGATCGAAATGTCGAGCCCGGCGACAAATTTCGCCGCCGACTGCATCAACAACCGGGCCACGGCCGGCGATTCGCTGGGGATCACCCGGGCGGGCCACATCGTCCCAAATCGCCCCGGCTGCTCGGTTCCCCAAGCGGCGCCGACAATGCGTTCGCCGCGGCGGGCGACAAACAGCCCCTCAAAGCTGACGCGGCCTTGGCGTTCAGCCTGCAGAATCGCGGCCAAACGTCCCGCCATCGCGCGACGCACCTTGCCGCCAAAGACCATCCAGACGGCGGCGCCGTAGCAGGAGGGATCGGCTCGTTCGACGGTCAGCATTTCGGTGGAGATGTTTTGCATGGGGCCAGGATACCTCAAATCGCGCAGGTGAGTCATTATCGGTTTTGCCGGAAGATGCGAGGAAATGCTTTGCCGCGACTGGGGGTTCCGGTTAACAATGGAGGGAGGCAAACAGCGAAGATGACTCCAATTGACCAACTTTAGCGGTGGGAGCCCCCATGCGATACATAACCTTGACTCTGGCAGTTCTGCTGGCTGCGCCCGCCGTAGGACATGCTCAATCGGCCTTCGAGCAACTGCAAAATCTAATTCGCCCGCCGGGAGATCCCGCGCCGACACCAGCCCCGGCCAACCCGGGCTATCTGGGCGCGACGCTCGATAACCTGGACAAAGAGACGCCGGATGCGGGGGTGGTCGTGCTGAAGGTCAATCCAGGCGGCCCGGCCGAGAAAGCAGGTCTCGAAGCAGGCGATCGCGTCGTCTCGCTCGAAACGGTCGCCGTGTCGAACCTCGATCAGTTCGCGCGGCTGATGCGGAACCAGGTTCCCGGTTCGCGCATCAAGATGACCGTCGAGCGCAAAGGAGAGCCGGAGTCGATTCTGGTCACGCTCGGCAATCGCCCCGCTGCGCCCCCAGCGAACGAAGCGCTGCCGCCGCCAACCAACATGAACAACAATCCGCCGGCGACCGGCAACAGCAGTAACCCGCTTGATCCGCTCGGCCTGGAAGATTCGCCGCCGTCGGTTCTGGTCAATCCACCCAACAATCCGCCGGCGATTCCGCGCGGCAAGTTGGGAGTGCGGGTCGTTCCAGTCACCGATCAATATCGGGAAACGACCGGCACGTCAGTTCGCCGGGGCGCGGTGGTCGAAAGCGTGACGCCGGGTAGCGCCGCCGCGTTCGCCGGCATTCCGGTCGGTTCGGTGATCGTCGCGCTCAACAACCGCCGCGTCAACGATCCGCAAGACTTGCTCAACATCTTGGCGACGATGCCGCAAAATCGGGACGTGCCGATCGGCTACTATGTCGGCAATCGTTTATTGCAATCGAACGTCCGTCTCGATGGCCAACCGCCGTCGCTGGTCAACGATACGCCGAACGCTTTGCCGTCGGACGGCCGCTTCGCCGATCGCCCAGCGATGCGAATGCTGAATCGGGCCCTATCCGAACTAGGCGCCAATCCGGTTCCGTCGATCGAAGAGCAAAACGAGAACGCTCAGCTTCGCAGTCGCGTCGCCGAACTCGAAGCGGAAGTGACTCGCTTGCAGACGCTGGTCAATCAGTTGCGAGCCGAGAACGGCGGCCAGAATTAGTCGCCGCTACTTCCCCCAACGCTGGGCCGACTTCGCCTCTTCGACCGTTTCGGCCATTTGCGGGCTCAGTCCGTAGTAGCGCGACGGGCGATTGATCTCCAGCGCCACATTTAACCGGGTGTGGGGCTGCGCCGCATTCAGAACCGGCGAGTTGCGTAGCCTCAACACGCTGGTCGGATCGCCGTTCCATTTCACCAGGTAGAGCCCGGCGTCGAGGGTCGGCTCGTGCTTGAAGCCGAAGTGGGTCGTTAGCATTTGGACCAAACGGCGTTCGTCGCCGGTCGTGCCATGAAACGTGATCCGCTGCACGTGACCATCGCGATCAAAGTAGTACGTGATCGAACCAGCCAGGTCGTCATACTGCGATCCCGTAACCAGCGGCGCTCGTAGGCCTTCCAAGTTCAAGTCGGCCAGCGTCGTCGATACCCGCGGCCACCGCATCGCCACCCAGCGGAAGTCGGCGTTGAAGTTGAAGACCTCCAGAAAGTCCTGGACCGGCGGACCAGCGATCGGCATGTTCGCTCCGGCATCGGACAGCGTCGGCGGGACAAACATATTCGGCTGCTCTTCGGGCGGCAGCTCGGGCTGAACTTGCGGCGATTCGATCGAGGCGGTCGGCTTCTCGGTGGCGTCCGATTTTTCGCCAGAGGGGATCAGGGCGCTCGCCTGGCTCCAGATCGATTCGGCCTGTTGGCGCGCTTCGGGATTGAAGAAGGTGTAGGGGCCGCCGATGCTCGCGGCCATAATCGCGGCGTATGTCAAATTGCGGCGGATCATTGTCTTCTTTCCTCCACTAGAGGTCTTCCCTGATCGGTATCGACCACTGCTAGCGGAGATCCTCACCCGAATACGGCGGCTAGGCGCGACCGTCATTCCCGGAGAAGTTTCGCAGGTTAGAATGTTCGCCACGCCCGTTTTGTTCGTTAGCCCGCCATCGCGTTATGTCCGCCGAATCTGCCGACCTCTCTGATCTCCACTGGCTTGTTAGCGAAGAAGCGGCCGAAATCTTTGCGCAGCAGTCAAGTCCGCAACTCTCGGTCGCCCAGCTCGCGCAGCTCAACCGCGAGATTGGACCGCCGCGGGCGTCGCTGATCTCCGAGCAACTCGAACTGCGGCAGCGGGGCAAAGCGAAGTTTTCGCGGGCCGAGCAGATGTTTTTTACCCGTGTGGGCCTTGAGCAAGCGACCGACGAGGCGATCGCCGCCTATAAAGCGACGCGGTTCGGCGCGACAACCAAGGTGGTCGATCTCTGCTGCGGCGTCGGGGGCGATCTTTTGGCGATTGCCGACGGTCGAACCGCCGTTGGCGTTGATCTTTCGCCGCAACTGGCGATCCTGGCCGCGGCGAACTGCGCCGCCTATGGCAACAAAGTCACCAGCCAATCGATCGATGCGGCGTCGGCGGATGTCGGCTCGTTTGACGCTTGGCACTGTGATCCTGATCGTCGTGCGGAGAAGCGCCGGACGACGCAGCTTGACTCGTTCTCGCCATCGGCGGATCAACTGGACGAATTGCTCGCACAGAACAACAACGCCGCGATCAAACTGGCCCCGGCAACGCAAGTTCCGGTCGAGTGGCGACAGCAGGGAGAGCTGGAGTGGATCAGCAGCCGTCGCGAGTGCCGCCAATTGGTCGCTTGGATCGGTGACTTGGCGACGATGCCGCGGGCGCGTCGTGCGACCCATGTCGATAAAGAGGGAGCGGCCAGCACCTTTGTCGCCGCCGATGATGCAGACCTGCAAGTTGCGGGCGAAATGGGTGAGTACCTGCTGGAACCGAACCCGGCGCTGTTGGCGGCCGATCTGGTCGACGCTTTCGCCGTCGAACACCACTTGGGCCGCATCTTACCGCGCAGCGTTTATCTAACGGGAGACGCGCCGGTCGACTCGCCGCTGGTCGCTGCGTTCCAGGTACACGATCAACTGCCGATTGATCGCAAGTCGCTTTCCAAACGCTTGAAAGAGCAGGGGATCGGTCGGGTCGAGATCAAGGTTCGCGGGCTCGACATTCGCCCTGAAGCGTTTTTGAAAAAGCTCCGACTTTCTGGCGACACGTCGGCGACGCTCATCCTGACGCCGACCCCCAGCGGCAATCGTGCGATTCTTTGCCAGCGGGTTGGCGCGTAGCTATACTTGCAACCTCCCAATCTATTGTCCTGCTTACCTGTTGGATGATCCGATCTGCCTTGAACGACTTTCCTGAATCCGAGAATCCGTTCGCGTCTCCGCAAACGACCGAGCCGGTGACGGTCGCTCAGGTAACGGGCCCCGTCTCGTCGATCGAAGACCTCCCCTCGCGTTGGCTGCGCCTGGGCGCGTCGCTCATCGATTCACTAGTCGTTGGGCTGGTTAGCATTCCGGTTGGGCTCGTACTGATCGCCATATTGGCTTCGGCCGGCTCGGAAATGAGCCCCGTGGCATTAGAACTACTGGGGAACGTCGTCGGGCTGCTAGTCGGATTCGGAATCTTTATGGCGGTCAACAATTACCTGCTTGCTAAGCATGGTCAGACCGTCGGCAAGATGGCCTGCGGCATCAAAATCGTTGACTACAACGATC
Organism: Blastopirellula retiformator; assembly: GCF_007859755.1. Lineage (NCBI taxonomy): Bacteria > Pseudomonadati > Planctomycetota > Planctomycetia > Pirellulales > Pirellulaceae > Blastopirellula > Blastopirellula retiformator. The sequence continues at coordinate 314,456 of NZ_SJPF01000004.1, forward strand.
ATCGGATCAAATCGCTGGGGCATATCATGCGAATGCGGGTCTTGCCAATCACGTTTGTGACTCAGATCCCGCTCGTCGGTCCCATCGTCGGCCTGGTCAATGTGCTGATGATCTTCACTCCGAAAAGCGTTGCCTGCATGACTTCATCGCCGGCACGATCGTGGTGAAGTCAACGACGCCGATCCCGACTAGCGCATAAAAAAGGGACGCCAAGGCGTCCCTCTCTGATTCTTGCTGCGACATGCGCCTACTCGACTTCGGTCGCTTCTTCCGGACGCTTGGCCGGGGTCGGCGCTTCGGCCGTCCTTTCGAATTCCGGCTTGGGCGGGGTCGGCGCGACGGCGGCCTGCAGCGGTTCGGTCAGCAGTTCTTCCTGCATGCGACCGCGAAACTTCATCATGCTCGCTTCGCCTTGGAAGCCGATGACCGTTTCGTCCATGTCGAGGTCTTGTCGCATCACACGGCCGGCGTCGATGTCGAACTTGACTTTGCCGTTGGCCAACTGCTGGATCAGTTCGACCTTGATTTCCGGGTTTTCGATCGGGGTCAGGATCTGCGTCTTCATGTCGATGGTGGCGACGCCGTTGACGACCGACTCCAGCGTGAACAGCTGGCGAGTTTTCACTTTCTTCAGCTGTTGCTTCGAGGTGCGGATCTGCACGTCGGTCGGCGAGTCCCACTTGGCGCCGATCTCGACCGGTTCGGCCGGCAAGACGACGGTTACCTGGTTGAAGGGAGCGTGGGCGCTTTCCTGCAGCTCTTCGCGCTCGACCAGAAAACCATTCTTGCTAATCGTGAACCGCGACAACGGCACGCCGACCGATTGGGCGGCCCGCTGGAAGATCGGGGAAGGGGGTTCCGGCGAGGTGCTATCGTAAACCTGCTCGGGACGATCGGTCACCTTGTTCCACAGCTGCAGGTCTTCGATCGAGTGGACCAGGGTGATGTTCCCTTCGTCGTCGATCTTTTCGACCTTCCAGTTCTTGGTCGAGACGGTCCGCGACTGAGCGGTTTGCGAGTTCCCCTGGATCTTGGTCGTGACGTTGACCAGATGGGTCACCTTGCTGCGAAGGACGTCCCCTTCGGCAAGCTTGTACTTCAACTCGTATGTATCGGCGGCGAAGGTGGCCGAGGCGAACGTGGTCGCCGTAAGAACCAGACCGAAAAATACATTTCGCGTCATTCTGTGCATCCTTGCGTTGAATCTGCTGTGCGGGAACGACCGGCTAACGGCCGTGATCGATTCTCCCTCCCCATCCCAGTTTTTCGCGGAGAGTTCGATAGTAGCTATGGCTGGCGACGGCGATTCGTTTGAAACGCTGTTCCGCCCGATCGACCACCACTCGCAGTTCCGGGGTGAGACGCGCCAAGACGCGGCCGTCGACGACGACTGACAGGTTCGCTTCGGCGCCGGTCACGCGGATCTCGTAGGTCCTTTCCGCCGTATCGACCACCGGGCGAACGGTGAGCGTATGGGGACTGATCGGCGAGACGACGAAGGCGTGCAAGTCGGCTCGCAAGATCGGTCCGCCAGCGGACAGGTTATGGGCCGTTGATCCCACCGGAGTGCTGACGATCAAACCGTCGCAGTTATAGGTGGTAGCTAATTCTGAGTCAACGTAAAGATCGATGGTCTGGATCTGAAACGGCGGTCCACCCAGAATCGCCGCCTCGTTCAAGCCCAGTTGATGGCAAATCAGGTCTTCTCCCTCGAAAACCTGGCAGCGGAACATCATATGCTCGATCACCGAGCATTGGCCGTGACAAATGTTGGCCAATTCGGCGAACAGATCTTCCTGAGAAAACTCCGCCAAGAACCCAAGCTTGCCCATATTGACGCCAACAACGGGAACTTGTCGCGTTCCCATGCTGCGCGCCGCCGCCAACAGCGAGCCGTCGCCCCCTAGCACGATCGCAAAGTCGGTGTCGACTTGCGAGAGGTCCGACTTCCAGTCGAGGTCAACATGGACCAAGTCGGCATACTGCGGAATGAACTTCTGCAGCCGAACCGCCTCTTCGCGCACGTGTTCACGATCGCCGGCGCCGACCAGCATGACCTGCGGCTTCCGGGCGTTGGGAAGCCAATTCGGCTGTCGCGGCGTCGGGGGTTTCAGATTTGGCATACAGCTATCTTCCGCTGCCAGAAAACTAGAAACAAGCGGTTTCGGCCAAGTCGTGGGTTTCTCTGGCGGCGGCGGTGAGCGTCTCTTCCGCAAAAACCAATTGTGCGGGCCCGCAACGGGGCCTCGGCGGCATGAGGGAACCAAGATTGACGCGTCCCGCACCACCGAAGTATCAACAGGACGAGCGCGGATTGGGCCGGAACGAAACGATCGATTTCACCAGCCTGGAGTCACCCATCTTCAAAATTGCCTTTTCAAGGAACGACGGCGATGAAATTCTCGCTGATTCTCTGCTTGGCAGTCGCCATTTGCTAGGCCGATTCGAGCCTGGCTTGCCCATGCTCGCCTACAGCCCAGCCGTCATCGAGTCATCGCCACCATGGATGGCGCTCGTCTTGGCGGCCATATCGCGGCAAGTCTGGGCGATTCCCTCGGTCGTCAAGCTGATCTCGGCCAGGCGTTCCTCGCGATCGCCATGGTCGATAAACGTGTCGGGGATACCCAGGCGTTTGACGCGGCTGGCGTCGACGCCTTCTTCGGCACACGCTTCCAGCACCGCACTGCCAAAGCCGGTCATCAGAGCGCCTTCTTCGACCGTCACGACGAACGGCGAATTTTTGACGGCGCCGACGATCGTCTCGCGGTCGATCGGTTTGCAGAACCGGGCGTTGATCAGCCCGACATGCAATCCTTCGCTCTTCAATTGCTCAACCGCACGCTGGGCGTCGGCCAATTGAGCGCCATAGCAAACGATCGTGCCATCGCCGCCGGTGGCCAGGGTTTCGGCTTTGCCGAGTTGGATCGGGGTTCGCTGGCGCTCGACCGTTTCCGCGTTCGTCTTCGGATAGCGAATCGCGGCCGGGTGATCTTGCTCCAGCGAGAAAGCGAGCATCTCGCCCACTTCTTCGGCGTCGCCGGGCGCCATGACGATCATATTGGGGAACAGTCGCATGTAGCCGATGTCGTACGCCCCGTGATGGGTCGGGCCATCGGCCGCGGTCAGCCCGGCGCGATCCATCGTGAAGACAACCGGCAAGTCTTGCAGGGCGACCTCTTGGAAGATCTGGTCGAAGCTGCGCTGCAGGAAGGTGCTGTAGATGTTGACGATCGGACGAAGCCCGGTCTTGGCCTGGCCGGCGGCGAACGCCACTGCGTGCGACTCGCAGATGCCGACGTCAAAGAAGCGATGCGGGAACTCGTCCCGTACCGGCTCCATCTTGGTCCCTTGGCACATCGCGGCGGTCAGGACGGTCACCTTGTCCGACTTCCGCATTTCGGCGGCGATCGCATCCCGGGCGTAGTTGGTAAACGCTTTCGCGCCGCCTGACTTTTTGGGCACCACCGTGCCGTTGTCGTCGATGAAGGCCGGCGGGGTGTGGAAGAAGACCGGATCGGCCGCAGCGGGCTGATAACCATGTCCCTTTTCGGTCACCACGTGCAGCAGCACCGGGCCGGGCAAGGTCTTGACCATCTCCAGGTATTTGCGGAGCAGGGCGATGTTGTGGCCGTCGATCGGGCCGATGTAGCTGAAGCCAAGCTCCTCGAACAGCATCCCGCCATGCAGTCCGGCTTTGACCGCCTCCTTGCACTGGGCCAGTAATCGTTCGGTCGGATCGCCCAACAGCGGCACATGATTCAGGATCTTGAGGACTTCGCTCTTCACGCCGGTGTAGAACGGGTTCATCCGCAGCCGATCGAAGTAATCGGCCACGCCGCCGACCCGCGGGCAGATCGACATTTTGTTGTCGTTCAAAATCACCAGCAAGTTGGCGTTCATCCCGCCGGCGTTGTTGAGCGCTTCGTAGACGATGCCCGAGGGAAACGCCCCGTCGCCGATCACCGCGACCGCGTGGCGATCTTTTTCGGCCTGCAGGTCGTCGCCACTGCGCATGCCCAGCATCGTCGAGACGCTCGAGCCGGCGTGCCCGGTGACGAACAGGTCGTATTCGCTTTCGGCCGGATTGGGATACCCCATCAAGCCGCCGGCGGTACGGATCGTGCCGAACTCGTCGTAGCGGCCGGTCAACAGTTTGTGCGGATAGATTTGGTGGCCGGTGTCCCAGATCAGGCGATCACGACTGAAGTCGAACGTCCGGTGGAGCGCGATCGACAGCTCGACCACGCCCAGGTTCGACGCAAAGTGGGCCGTGCGGGTCGCCACCAAGCTGCACAGTACGTCGCGAATCTCATCGGCGAGCTGCTCCAACTGGTCGCTGGAGAGTCCATTGAGATCGGCGGGCGATTCGATTTGCGAAAGGATCTTGTGCATCGCTCTTAGTGGTTCCTTTCCAAGATGTATTGCGCCAACGCTTCCAAATGACTGGCACGCTCGCCAAATTGCGACAGCGACTGTTTCGCCCCGGCAATCAGCGTTTCGGCCTGCTGGCGACTTTCTTCGACGCCAATCAGGCCTGGATAGGTTAATTTGCCGCGATCGGCGTCTTTGCCGACCCGTTTTCCCATGGAGGCTTCGTCGCCAGCATGATCAAGCAGGTCGTCCACAATCTGAAACGCCAGGCCGATTTGCTCTCCGTAGGCGTCCAATGCGGCGACTTGCTGGTCGTCGGCGCCGGCGGCGATCGCCCCCAGACGTAGCGAGACGCAAATCATCGCTCCCGTCTTGCGGCGGTGGATCGCCTTCAACATATCAACGTCGCCAGCTCCAAATTGTTCGTTTAAATCGTCGGCTTGACCACCCACCAGAGCCGTGGCGCCGGCCGCTTTCGCCAATTCCCGGCAGCTGCGAGCCGCAATGGTGGGGTTTTCGTAGCCGTCAGCCACGATTTCCAGCGCCCGGGCCAGCAGGGCGTCGCCTGCCAAAATCGCGGTCGCTTCGTCAAACGCCTTGTGACAGGTCGGCAGGCCGCGACGGAGGTCGTCATCATCCATCGCCGGCAGATCATCGTGGATCAGCGAGTAGCAGTGGATCATCTCGACCGCACATGCGGCCGGCATCGCCTGACTTCTCTCAGAACCGCAAGCCTCGGCCGCCATTAACGTTAGCAGCGGACGAAGTCGCTTGCCGGGGGCCATCAGACTATGACGGATCGCCTGCTCCAGCCGTTCCGGACAGCCGTGGCCAAAGCGACTGTAAGCGTCCAGCGCCTGGTCGACCTCGTCTCGCAAGGTGGCCGAGAAATCATGCAGCGAAGCAAGCGGAGCGGACATCATGTCAGGCGGATGTAGACGGTAAGGGAAAGTCGCAGGGCGGACGTCGTTTCGCCCCAAACCATTCAGTTCCAAGCGATAACGCTATCTTAAAAAAGTCGACGCTTGTCGTCTATCTCGTCCCCCTCATCGGTGCGAGACTTGCCGCCGCGACGCTTGGTCCGCGACTCCGCCTTTTCGGCCAACGTCGTCTCGCCCTCATCAAAATTCTCGGTCACCGACTCGCCAGCGGCGTTAAAACCGGAAAGAACCTCAATCTTGCGCTCGGCTCGCTGCAAGAGGCTGTAGCACGACTTCAGCTTGCCGACGCCGTCCTCGTACAGCTTCAGCGACTCTTCCAGCCCCGCTTCGCCCGACTCGAGCCGGCGGACCAGCGTTTCGAGCGTCGCCAGCTCTTCCTCAAACGCCGGGGCGTCGGTCGCTTCGCCGGCAGCTTTTTTCTTGGCCATGATTATGCCTTCTTCTTCGCAGGTTTCTTCGTGGATTCGGTCTGCACCTCTTCGACCCGGCTGATTAGCCGCCCGGAGGGCAAAATGGTTTCGATCTGCTCGCCGGCGGCAGCCTCTTCGGCCGCGCGAAGCACCGCTCCGCTGACGCTGCGGGTCACGCTATATCCCCGAGCCAGAACCGCCAGCGGCGATAACGACTCGAGCCGCGCCGTCGCTTCTCGCACCCGCTGCTGGCTGACTTGCAGTTGCCGCCGCATTGCCGCCAACAGCCGCTCGTCCCAACCGTCAAGCGCCCGCTGAGCATCCTGAATCAGCGCAAACGGTTTGACGAAGGCCCGCCGCTCGGACAGGGCGTCCAGCCGCCGCCGCGCCAGCTGCGCCCGTTGCCGCAAGGCTTGCGTCAGGCGGACCTTGTAGCCGTCGAGCGCCTCGTTCACCTCGGCCTGCGACGGCACGCACAACTCGGCCGCCTCGCTGGGGGTGAGCGCTCGAACGTCGGCCGCCAGATCGCTGAGGGTGACGTCAATCTCGTGCCCAACGGCCGAGATGACCGGAATCTGACACTCGGCGATCGCCCGGACGACCGGCTCTTCGTTGAAGCACCAAAGATCTTCGATGCTGCCGCCGCCGCGGGTGGCGACCAGCACATCGGGTCGCGGTTGTAGTTTGGCCGCTTTCTTGATGGCGGCGGCGATTTCGGCCGCCGCTCCGGCGCCTTGCACGCGGGTCGGGATCACCAGCACATCGGCGCCACGCCAACGGCGGCGCATCACTTCCAGAAAGTCGCGAATCGCGGCGCCAGTCGGACTGGTCACCACCACAATCCGCCGCGGAAAGCGGGGCAGGGGGCGCTTCAGGTCCGGCTCAAACACCCCTTCCGCCGCCAATTTCTGCTGCAGCTTTTGCAGGGCCAGTTGCAGGGCGCCGACTCCTTGCGGCTCGATCTGGCGGATCACCAACTGATAACTGCCGCGGGGAGCGTAGACGTCGAGATCGCCTCGGCAAATCACCTGCTGCCCATCTTCCAGATCAAACGGCAACTTGGCGGCAGTCGTCTTCCACATCACTGCCCGAATCTGCGCCGCATCATCCTTTAGCGTCAGATAAACGTGACCGGAGCGGGGCTGAGCCAGATTCGAGATCTCGCCGCTGACCCAGACTGACGGAAACGCGGTTTCGAGCGTCCCTTTAATCAGCGCCGTCAACTGCGCCACGCTCAAGACAGGCGGCTGTTCTCCAGAAGCGGCGGCTTCCCAAGGGGGAAGGTCTACATCCATGCGGCGTAAAGGGGAGTCGAGAGGGAAATGGTTCAGAATTCAGACGCCAAGTTAGCAGATTTTGTCCAACTGTTCAGCCGGCGACATGTCAGGTGACGGCCCGCTTCGCCACCTTTTGACGCAAAAGTCATCGCAAATATCCGATTATTTGGTAACATTCTTAGAGGGCATCAGCCCCCCTATAGTCAAGCTTTCGCTATTTTCCGCCCCGCAAACGTCTAAGGGAAGCCTCGTCATGCCTCGCAAAGGTTTCACGCTAGTCGAACTACTGGTCGTCATTGCGATCATCGGCGTTTTGATCGCCTTGTTATTGCCAGCCGTGCAACAAGCCCGCGAGGCAGCTCGCCGGATGCAATGCACCAACAACTTGAAGCAAGTCATGTTGGCGACCCACAACTTTGAGAGTACCTACGGGCATATCGTCCCTGGTACGCAGCGCGGCGACGGTACTGGCACGCCCGACCTGGCGGCGCACTGGGGATGGGGAGCGTTTCTGCTTCCCTTCATTGAGCAATCGGCGATGTACGATCAGCTCGATCTGAACAACCTGCAAGACCCGACCAATCATCTCCGCTCGGCCATCGGCGACGCGACGAAACTCGCCGTGATTCAAACGCCGATCGACGGCTATCGCTGTCCCAGTTCGACGATGCCAATCCTCAACGAAGGCTGCGACGAGGATGGCGCCAACATTCGCGCCTTGCTGGCGTCGACCGGCGGATCGGACGTTCCCGCCGCATCCAGTTCGTATGTCGGCAACTCGGGACACCGCAACTTGCCGCGGTGGGATCGCACTTATGGAACCGGGACGATGGTTCCGGTGGGCGAATATTCCTACACGCCGCGCAAGCCGCTTCGCTTCGCCGATGTTGTTGACGGACTTTCCAACACCTTCTTTTTTGGCGAGCGGGCGTGGGCGCTGCGGGCCAACGACGGTTCGCAGGTGATTGCCGGCGCAGCGACCTGGGCCGGGGCGCGATCGTTGTACGAGCAAGCCGCCGACGCCACCGCCAACCAGGTTCATACCGGATCACTATCGAGCGCTCGCGCTCGCATCAACGAAGCTCCCGGCGGCAGCTACGACTACTCGCGTCGCTCCTTCAGCAGCCAACATCCCGGCGGAGCCAACTTCGCCCTGGGAGACGGCTCGGTCCGTTTCGTACCGGAGACGATCGAACATACCGTGCAAACCTGGCCCGCGACGGAAGGCCAGTGCACCTTCGACTATCTCCTGCATCGCGCCGACGGCCAAGCCGTTGAGTTGCCGTAGTCAATCACGGGAGCTCCTTTCATGCAAGCGACAACATCGCATCCGATCGGATACTGGCTGATCGTAGGCCTACTGGCTTTCAGCTTCGGCTGCAGCGGAGATTCGATCGATCCTGAGTACAAGCCGGTCACGGGAACGGTGACTTTGGATGGCCAGCCGCTGGCAAACGCTCAAGTTTCGTTCGTCCCTTTCGAAGCGGGAAGCTCCGGCGCTGGTTTCACCGACCAGGACGGCGTCTACCGCCTATACTACGCCGCTCGCCGTCCCGGCGCAAAAATGGGCGAGAACAAGGTTTTCATCACCAAAGAGAAACCGCTGACTAGCAAACGGGGCGAGTTTAGCCGAATGAGCGAATCCGATCTCGAACTACTGCCAGCCCGTTACAACCGCCGGACGGAGCTAACGGCAAACGTTACGGATCAAACGAACGTGATCGACTTTGAGTTGAAGTCGAAATAGCTCCATTCGATTCCAGAGTCGAGAAGCCCGCGATCGCAAACTGTGCGATCGCGGGCTTTTTTGTAATTGAGCTATTTCTAGCCCCAGCGACCACTCGTAAGTCGCTTCCCTACCGCAGCTTCCAGCGAGCATCTTGAGCGCCGCTTTCTCGCGACAACCGATCAACACCCCCGCATTTGACTACAATGGCCCACCCCGTATAATCCCACCCACATAGTGCACGCCGCTCACCCCGACCGGTTTCAGCAACTCTCTCCCAAGGACGATATGGATCATGCGAAAAAGAGCCACTTCCCCGCGACTTCGTTCAGGCAATCGCATCGGCCAGACGCCGATCAACGGCGTCTTCGAAATGCTGGAGGACCGCCGCGTTTTGGCGACAATCACGGTCAACTCGACAGGCGATCTGGGCGATTCCAACCTCTTGGACGGAACCGCCTACACGGGCCAACTCAACTCAGCCGGAGCGAACGAAGTGACGCTGCGGGCGGCAATCCAGCAGGCCAACGCCAACGCCGGAGCCGATACGATCATCTTCAATATTCCGACCTCTGACCCGGGCTATTCCTCCGGAGCTTTTACGATATCGCCTAGCTCGCAACTGCCGGCGATGGGGAGTGACCTGACCATCGAAGGGATCAGCACGAAGGTTTGGGTCACACTCTACGAATACATCTATGAATACGACATCATTCTGGATGGCTCGAGCGCCGGCAGCAGCAGTGGCCTGACGATTAGCGGCTCAAACTCTGCGATTGAGAAAATGCAGATCGAGAACTTCGGTAACGCGGGCATCGCAATTAACGGCTCGGATAACCTCGTCGATCTTTCCTTGATTCAAGACAATGGCACTCAGCAGGTGCTCATCGACGGTGGCGACGGAAACCTGCTGAACGAAATCACGGTCTATGGCGACACGGACGGCATCCTGCTAACCAACGGCGCTCAGGGTAATACGATCGAGGATTCGAATGTTTATGCCGTTGGTGCAGTTGCAATCACCGTGACGGGATCTGATTCCTACGAGAATTCGTTTCACAGAAACAGTTTTTACTCGCAAGCTTGGTTTGTTTCCTCGCCGCTACAGTTAATTGATCTTGGCGATGACGGGCTCTCGTACGACGATTCCCTCGATCAAGATGCTGGCGCCAACAAAATGCAAAATCGGCCACATGTAACGCATCAGCAGGTCATTGCTGGCCCCAGCGATTCCCGGCATCTCTATGTGGAAGGCTACCTCCAATCGACGCCCAATACGACGTTTGACCTGGACCTGATCGCCGTCGGCGCCGTTTCCAACGGTTACCAACAGATTACGACCGACCAATACGGCTACGCGGAATTTGACTTTACAATCGGCCTTATCGATGGTTTGCCGTCCGCCACCTATGTGCTGACGGCGACCGACCCAAATGGCAACACGTCGGAAGCGTTTTCAAGCTACGCGACGACCACGCCGGAAGACTTGAACTCTGCGCCAGAAATCAGCGCCGACACCTACACCATCAGCGAGAATCTGCTCGCCACATCCGTGGTGGGAACGCCGGCATTCTCAGACCCCGACGCCGAAGTGCTTACATTCGCCATTACGAGCGGAAACACCGGCGGAGCGTTCGCCATCGACGAGTACACCGGCGAAATCACCGTCGCCGGAACGCTGGATCACACGGCCACCAGTTCGTACAGCTTGACGGTACAGGTGACCGATGTTGTTGGGGCGACCGACACGGCGGCGATTACGATCAACGTGGTCGATGGTTTTGACATCGATATCGTCTATGACGCTTCGGTCTCCTTGTTTGAAACCACCTACGGCAAGGAACTGACCGACTACGTCGAACAGATGGCAAGCGTTTGGGAAGGAATCATCGTTGGCGACATCCCTGCAGAAGGAAGCATCGACGACCTGGAGTTGACCGTCTACGTCGGAAACGGTGATGGCCCCGGCGGAGTCCTGGCGGCCGCAAACGTTGACTCGATACGAACGACAGGTCACCTTCCCTACGAGTCGTTTATGATCTTCGATTACTACGACACCTATTTTGCCAGCGGAACGGCGCAATTGTCGGCGACCATTTTTCACGAACTGGGGCATGCCCTTGGATTTGTGCCCACGGTCTTCGACAACCTGGGACTGCTTGACGACAGCAACCCCAGCGACATTCGCTTTACCGGCGCTAACGCCGTCGCCGCCTACCAAGCCTTGGGAGGCACGGGGAACGTTCCCCTTGATTCCGTCGGCAGCCACTTTCGCGAGTCGGTCTTCACCACGGAAATCATGACGCCGACGCTGAACACCGGTTCCATCGTTCCCATTAGCGCCGTAACGATCGCCGTCATGGAAGATCTGGGCTATGAGGTCAGCTATTACTACACGAACGCTTACTTTAACTTAACCAGTTCGATGATGATGGCGTCTTCGGGAGGCGGCGGCTCGTCAACCGCAGCGGCGTCCAACCTCCTGCTTGCCGCTTCTTCGACGGGCATTTCGCCCGCGCCGATCCTCAAAGACGAAATCGACGCGGCGTTTGAGTCGCTAGACGAGTCGTTCGAGCCAGCTTGGCAGTTGCCGACCGAATCGCTCCGATCACGTCTGCCCGCGGATGCCAATCGCAGCGATTGGTTCCATGAGTTGGGTGATCAGGAAGAGCCCTGGGAGTTTCTCGTCGATGCCGAATTGGCGGAGCTAGAAGTCTAACGCCAATTGAACTTCGATCGAAAACGCCAGCCGCGACGCGATCTCGCTTCGCGGCTATTTTTTCGGCGACGCTACCTAATCACGCCGCCTTCTTCTGCGTTTCGAGGACTGGCATCGACTTGCAAATGAGCGTTCCCTCACTCAAACCCAACGACCGTTCCGCCGAGATCCAAAACGGATCGCGCTTCGCCGAATCGCGATGTCCGACCACTGGAGCGCTGCGGGGCCGGGCGGCGATTTCTACTTCCAGGCGCTGGCCGGAGGCGGCCCATTGTTCGGCGGCGGTGGTGATCTGGTTTAGGTACCTCTCAACCCGCTGGCGGTGATGCTCGATTTCTTCTTTGCTCAACTTGGGCGGTATCGTCAGCGCCGCTCCCATCAGGCCGCGGCCGCGGGAAAAGAGCCGCGGAATCGCGAACATGTCCCAGGTGTTGGCTCGGAGGGGGCGATCAAAGCCGAATCCCATCGGAATCAGCGGCAGGCCCAATCGCGACGCCAGGTAGATCGCCCCCGGCGCCAGACGCCGGCGCGGTCCACGGGGGCCATCCGGCGTGATCGCCAGGTGCATGCTCTTCGACTTTTCGAGCAGTTCCATCAGCGCCGTAGCGCCGCCGCGCTGCGAAGAGCCGCGGACCGTATCAAAGCCCATCATTTGCGCGGTATTGGCCAGCCACTCGGCGTCGCGATGCTTGCTGAGCAGCATTGCGATGTTGCAGTAGGGACGCAAATAAAGGGGGAAGCTGATGTATTCGTGCCAGAAGATATAGATGCCGGCCTGGTCGTTCTCGGGATGCGCCGGATCGAGCCGCGCATCATGATAAGCGACGCGCAGATCAAGCGTATCGAGCCAATGCCGGATCGTTTCGTGCAGCGCGAAACCGCCCAGCCGGGTTAGCCATCCATGTTGTAGCGTCATGCGAGCTTCCTATCTCGCGGACCTCAATCGTGATTCCGTTTTGGCTTACGACGCCGGCATCGTCCACTCGCCGGTAAAGACTTCCGTCGCGCCTCCGGTCTTATACACGCAATTGTCGGACTCGTTCCACTCCAATTGCAGGTCGCCCCCGAGCAGATGATTCAAAATCTTCCGCTCGGTTCGCCCAGTCAACACGCCGGCGACGCACACCGCCGAGGCGCCGGTACCGCATGCTAGCGTTTCGCCGGAACCTCGTTCCCAGGTCCGCTGGCGAACTTCGGTCGGCGAGATCACCTCGACAAACTCCACATTCACCCGGGCGGGGAAGTAAGAAGATCGTTCGATCTGGGGGCCGAACTTGAGGACCAGTTCGTCGGTCGCTTCCTCGACAAAGATGACGCAGTGCGGATTGCCCATCGAGACGCAGGTCACATCAAACGTCTTGCCCCCAACTTCGATCGTTTGATTGACGACCGGATTGGCGTCGAAGGTGGTCGGAATCTTCTTCCCTTCTAAGATCGGCTCGCCCATGTTGACCTGAACTTGCTGAGCCAGGTCCCCTGAGGCGGTAATCTGGACGGTCAGCACGCCGGCGCCAGTTTCCAGCTTCAGCGTCTCCTTCTTGGCGATCCCATGATCGTAGACGTACTTGGCGACGCACCGTAGCCCATTGCCGCACATCTCCGACTCGCTGCCGTCCGCGTTAAACATCCGCATCCGGGCATCAGCCACTTCCGACGGCGTGATCAAGATCAGCCCGTCGCCGCCAATGCCAAAATGGCGATCCGAGACCAGCGGCGCGATCTTCTCAGGCGGGGCCGGCAGCTCTTCGGCAAAGCAGTTGACGTAGACGTAGTCGTTACCGATGCCGTGCATCTTGGTGAAACGCATGCGCTCTTTCCAGCAGGGGGATTCCAGGGACACTCGGGGCCTATTTTATCGGTTAGACGCCAAACAGGGTACGGTGGGTTCACCCGCGCCCGAAATCGGGTTAGCCCAGAAAGCTCCACTTTCTGGGCCGACGAAGTCGGCAGGAAGCATCGATCCGCGGCAGAGAGGCCACCGGACGCCCCAACGCTAGCCGAGCATGTATCCGCTACACTCCGTAAAATCGCACCTAGCTGCCTGTTGAAAAATGCCATCGTGGCATTTTTCAACCTCGCCAGGCTCAGAGCATAGCTCTTCGCGGCTCGCAAAATAACGACTTACGTCGTTATTTTGGGATCGCATCCGTGCGATCACGCGGTCCGTCGAGAAAATCAACGGACTGCTAAGAGGCGAAATCCCCCGAGAACCTGTTCGACGCCCCCCGGTTTGCAAGGTAAATCCCATCAAGCGACTGGGCGAATTTACCAGTCCGTTCCCCACCCAACCCGACGAGGACGACGATGCAAACCTCTCACGAAGTCGACTATCAAGTCATCGGCCATGACATGCAACTGGTCGAGATAGAACTCGATCCCTGCGAAACGGTCGTCGCCGAAGCGGGCGCCATGATCTACATGGACGACGGCATCAGCTTTTCGACCCGCATGGGAGACGGCAGCGATCCCGATCAAGGCCTGATGGGCAAGCTGTTCAGTGCCGGCAAGCGGATGGTCAGCGGCAATACAATCTTCCTGGGCCACTTCACCAACGAATCGTCGAGCAAGCGGAGCGTCTCGTTTGGCGCGCCCTATCCGGGCAAGATCGTTCCGATCGAGTTGTCGGAGGTGGGCGGCACGATCACCTGCCAGAAAGATGCGTTCCTCTGCGCTGCGATGGGGACCCGGCTCGACGTCGCTTTCCAAAAGCGCCTGGGCGCCGGCTTCTTTGGCGGTGAAGGTTTTATCTTGCAGCACCTGCAAGGAGACGGCCGCGCGTTTCTGCATGCCTGCGGTACGATCATCACCCGCAAGTTGGAAGGGGAAACGCTGCTCGTTGAAGCAGGCAGCTTGGTCGCGTTTACCGAAGGCGTCGACTACGACATCCAACGCGCCGGCAACATGACGTCGATGCTGTTCGGCGGAGAAGGGCTCTTCCTGGCCAAGATGAGCGGTCACGGCACCGTCATGATGCAGAGCCTGCCGTTCTCGCGGTTGGCCAATCATATTTTGGCCCGCGCGCCGCATCGCGACTAAGCGACCGGTTTAGAAAATGATAGGCTCCCGCAACCACAAGTTGTTGCAGGAGCCGATCGGCGTCAGCCGACTAACCGCTGAGGTCCAAGATCCCGCCGGTCTGTCCGGTTGGGTCGAGCCCTTTGTGATTTTTGGGCTGCTGCGGCTCTTCGTCGTGATGCTCGGTTTCGGCCAGTTGTTCGTTCGCCTCGTCCTGGACTTCCCACAGACGGCGGCCGTCGGCGTCGCGATCGCCCGCTTCCTGGCTTTCTTCGGGGTCGCCGACTCCCGACGCTTTTTCGGCCTTCATGTCGGCGTCGGCGCGGCGAGCCTGATTGGCCGACTCTTGCCGGTTCCGATCGACTTCGCTCGACGCATTTTGCGCCAGCGGAGATGCGGCCAATGAACTTACGATCGAAGCGCCAGTAGGTCCGATACTCATCGCAATCTCCTTAGACAGAAGGAGTGAGGGACAAATCCGTCCCTGAAAATGCGTTTATTCCGATTGGCGAATCGGAGAGAGAATCGCCACTTGAAGCCTAGGTTATGGGAAGCGAAAGTCCAATTTTAACGATCGCTTGGTTGTCCGATTGTTCTTTCTATCGACAAACCGTATGCCGCCTTCGCAGCGTCGTTGGTCGAAATCGAATCAAACAGGCGCCCTATTTCGCCGCTAGCGAGGGATCCCGCCGCCATAGGTTTGCCCTTGCCGGGCGGCCGAGCCGCTGCCGGACGCGCCGCCGCCAAAGCCCAGCGGTTGCTCGGGAAATAACTGTTCCAGCGTCTCGTTGACGACCGGGAAAATCTCTTGCTGCGTCTCGGGATGATCGAGCGTGCCGTTGACGTGAATCACCATCAGGTTGCGGCCCGCCTCGCCCAGCAGGGGCCGAATGACCGGGATCTGGTAACGATTGTTCCCCAGTTCGCTATAAAACCGCATCGAAATCCGGCCGTCCATGTTCGCTTCGCCGGCGCCGGTCAGCGAGATCGCATCGCCGCTGACCGTCATCCGGTTTAAATAGACGTATTCGCCATTGATCTGAAAATCGACGTCGCTGGTATGGAACGCGGTGTTGTCGGGAGTCCGGGCGGCCAGCACCTTTAGCAGCGATACCGCCAGCGGCAGTTGATACAGGTTGGCGTCGCGTAGTTGGGCCCGCCCATTTCCTTGATAGGTGTGCGTTCCCAGCGAGTTGCCGGTCAGTCGCATCTCGGCAAACACGCGGCCGGTGTTCTTCCCGGGATTCGCCTGGCCCAGATCAAGCAGCGCCTGCTCGAGCCTGCCGTCGGTCAACTTCGCCGAAAAGGAAAACGGCTGGTTCTCACGCAACAGCACGCTGCTGTCGATCGCCATCTGTCCACCAAAGGTGGTCGCCACGATGCTGCGCGTCGTCTTGCCTTCGCGCCGCGGCACTTGCGAGCCAACCACCGCATGCTGCGAACTGATGAAGAGCGGCCCGGTGATCTTGGTCAACGGAATGTCGTTGTATAGCAGCGAATCGATTGACAACTCGCCAAAGGTGAACGCATCTTGGGAGGTCGCTTCGCCGGTCAGCCGTACCGCCCCGTAGACTCGGTTCAGTTGCACCCCGGCGGTCACATCGCATCCGGCCAGGAAGAAGTCCAAATCCCAATAGGCGTCGGGCGGTGCGTTCTCATTGGCGCCGCCGATCAACGTAAACGCGCCCCGCATGTTTACGGGCGTCGATGGCTTCAACCTGCGCACCGATGCCGACAACGACGCCGGCAGCGCGGTCAGCAAATCACGCTCGGGGTAAAGTCGATCGACCTGGACATCCTGAAAACGAAGCTGCCAGCGACCGTCAGGCAGTTCTTGCCCATCGCCGCCGGTCGCGATCTGCACGTTGCCATGCCGCGCCGTCAGGCCCAAAAACTGGACGATGCCGCGGCGGTATTGAACCGAGCCGACCACTTCGTCCATCAGCCACGGAAAGCTCCGCGGCTCGATCGAAATCGTACGGGCGGAGGTGCTGTACTTGCGTTCGCTTTGCAGCAATTCGTCGCGGGGCCATTTCTGGGCGCGAATGTCGACATCCAGATTGCCGTTCTCATCCGGAAAAGCGAGCGTCAGGTCCATGTGGTCGATCGTGCCGCGCGGTCGCAGTTCGTCCCAGATCCGCATCGACGTCGAGGGAAGCGCCGCCCGCAGTTCGTCTTCCAGCGGAATGTCGGTACAGGTGAAGTTGAGCAGCAACTTACCGCGTGGGTCGGCGGTCTTGGTCCACGAGCCGCCGCAGACGTAATAGCCTGAGTCATTCATCCCTTCCAGCCGCTCGATCGTCGTCTTGCCGTCGGTCCAGACGACGCGGCCATGGATCTTTTCAATCGGGTACGGAAACTCGTCGTAGATGACCTGCGCGTCGACGATGTCGAGCGTCAGTCGTTTCTCCTGGTCTTCATCTCCCTTGTGGCACTTGATCAGAAAGTCAAAGTGCGTCGTTCCCCGCGGTTGCAGTTTGTCGGCGAATTCGCTCGCCTTGGGACTGGCGTGGGCCAGCGCCTCAAGCAGCGTCTCGTCGCACATCATCGGTTCGACCGACGTAAACCGGGCAAACCCTTTCGCCTCGGGCCCCAGGTCACGCAAGCTGGCGACGATCTTGATCGGCGCTTTGCCGGCTTTGGCCGCCAGGTTCAAGTCGAGAACGCCGTTCTTGTAGTCGATCCGTCCCTGGGCGGCATGCACCGGATAGGGAAAGCGGTGATAGACGAACCGCGAGTCCAAGCAGGTAACATGCAGTTCCGGCTTCCAGGCGACGCCGTCAAAATCGGCGATCACCTGGGCGTCGACCGCGCCGCCGGGCTGATAGTGGTCCCAGTGTTCGCGGAGACTCTCGGGTATAGCTCTGACGATTCCCTCGTGCAGGATGTAGTTGCACAGATTCGCCTCGAAGTGGACCGGCGAGTTGTCTTGCCACCCTTGGCGAATCAGCGAAGCGACGATCGAACCGTCACCGACATTGGCCGACATCCGCTCGACATCGATACCGGCGGCATTGGCGACGAATGAGCCGGCGATCTCCGAGACGGGGAAGGGGAGGGACCGATCGTTCCAGCGACCTTCGCTGACCTCGCCGCTGACTTCAAACCGGCATGGCGTCTTGGCGCTGGGGGTCGCCACGTGAAACTTCAAATCAACGCGGGCCTCAAGCGGCGCCAATCGAGCGGCTTTGTCTTGAACGCATTGCGGCAGATCGCGAAATAGCTCCGGCGTAATCCGCAATCGCCCGACGCTGCCTTGCAGCATGCCAAACTGCGAGTCAGGCTCTAACACGCCGGAGATCTTCGCTTCTTCAAAATGTTCGCTGCGGATCGTCCCTTCGACCGTCAGACGCTTCTTGCCGTCGGAGGCGATCTGTGGATCGCGCATCGGTTTCAGGGTCAGGTCGATCGGATCGAGACGCAGCCGAGCGCCGCTGACCGTATCGTACATCTCGAACAGGCCATCATGCACTTCGATGATCGGATCACTATCGCCAAATTTGGGCAGCGGAAAGAGCGACGCCAGGTTGACTTTTCCGTCGGCGCCAAGCGCCGCCGAGATGCGAACCCGTTTGACGACGATTTTTGAGACATTCAGTTTGCCGGCGACCAGATCACGAGGATCAGTCGTGCAGTGAACGAACATCTCGTCCACATCGAGCAACTCGCCGCTGTTGCCGGCGACGTTTTTCTGGGCGAAACGGAGCCCGCGGATCTCGATCCCTTGCCCATCATGGAATTGGGCGGAGTCGACCGAGATGTCGAGGTGCTGATAATGTTCGGCGAAGCGACGCTCGACGCGGATCCGAATTTCGTCGTTCAGGTTGTGATAGAGATACAAGCCGATCGCTGCGGCGGCCATCAAGGCCGACAGGATCGTCCATTTGCAAAAGAGCCAGCTTGTATGCACCAACCGTTTCAACGGCGTACGGAATCCTTTCCCAGGCGACAGATTTGCCGCAAGTCGTGTGGCAGGCGATCTTTCCCTGATCGCCGCTGCAGGCGAGCTATCATGGCAAAAATCCCCCACAGGGTAAAGCGAAGTCTGGAAGAACCAAGCGCGGTACGGCTCTGCGAGACACGGTAACCTAGGGGGGTCCTGGCAGCATGCGTGTGCCACTGCTGGCTTGTCCAGCAGTGGCGCCCGTATGCAAGAGTACTTACGAAGCCGCCGCCGTTTCGTTCGCCGACGGCTTGCCGCCCCGCCACTGGCAATAGAGCCAAACGGCGGCGCCAGCTGCCAGCACGGTTAGTGGGATCATCGGCGGCTGACGATAGCGGATCGAACTGACGAAGATCATGTGGAGCGCCGAAAAGTAGAAGATAGGTAAACCACACAACCAGATGCCGAGCGTCTGCCGGCGAAAAATCACCAGCCCCGTCAGCCCCAACAGTAAGATAGGTAAGTAGCCGACCGCGATCACGAGGCGAAACTTCACGCTCTGAAAACTCGACTCGTTGGGCCAAAAGTTCCAATAGCGGACCAGTTTCTTCCCCGCCAGTCGCACCACTTCGCCCCGATGCTCTTTCGCCCAAGCGACCGACGCCGCTTTCATGCGATCGTCGAGCCGGGTTTCGAACGTGCCAGGCAGCAGCTGCTCTGCCGCGGCATCGGCGTCATGTTGCTCTTGGGTAAAAGGCTCGACAAACGCCATGTCGCTGCCCCCATCAGCGCCAGGCCGAATGCCGTCGTACAAACTAGCGCCGACCTGCAACGATGTCGGCACAAACCGGCCGGCGACCTGATAGTTGCGAATCCACCAGGGCGACATCGCCGCCATGAAGCTGAGCCCTAGCACCAGCATCACCTCAATCTGCCGCAGCCGCGCCGGCAGAACGAGCAGACAAATCGGCACAGCAAAAAACGGAAACAACATCCAACTCGGCCGAGTCAGGACCGCCGCAGCCATCACCACGCCGGCCGCAAATGACCATAACAAGCGACTTCGGCGCGCTGGCGTTTGATAGGCGAGATCCCAACACCAAAGCTGCAGCAACATCCAAGGGCAGAAGGCGACCTCGCTTAGCACAAAGGCGCTCATCGCTAGTCCGCCTGGATACAGAGCCGCCAACAACGTCGCGACCAGGCCAGCTTGGACCGAGAAAAACCGGGTCGCCAGCATGCCGCACAGCGCCGCAGTCGCCGTTCCCAACAAAGCGCCAAACGTCCGCAGCACCAGCGGATGGGGCTGGTCGCTCAGCCAATAGAAGGGAGCGAGCAGCACCGGATAGCCCGGCGTACGAAAAACCCAAGAGTCGCCATAGCGATAGTCGCCGCCATGGGCGACTTGCTGCGCCAGCATCTCATACGAAACGCTATCGCCAAAGAAAAACCGATCGCCTTCAGGCAGTCGACTCTGCCACCAGACGGCGGCGCCGATCCGCAAAGTGAACGCGACCAGCAGAATTCCCCAAAACCAGCGACTCGCAAAAAGCTTGGACATCAAACGACTGGCTCGGTGGAAAAGGAGGCTTACGGCGAAAAGCGGGAAATGGCAGCTCTCAAGGGGAATATCGCGAGCATTAAACTAGCAAAACCAGAGAATTTGCGAATTCGTTTTTGATTTTGCGAACCTGGAAAAAAATCCGCCCGAAATCTTTGCCCAGTAATAGTTTACTTCCCGCTAGCAATCGCTATACTCGTTTTTTTGCTAGACACTCGCCCGACCAACGGTCGCAGTTTGCCCGACGCTAGCCACGTCTTGCCCCTTCGAGAAAAACGTCGGTTTGTCGGTCTTCTTTCCCACATCCTCCCCATTATGCACTGAAAGCGAAGAGGAGCCTCCCCGCTATGAACGAAAAGTCGGCGCCAACCGAAGGAGAAAAGAAGTTTCTCTTCTGGGCCTGTTTCATCTCTCTGATTACGACGGCGTTTGGGTTTATCATCCGGGCGATCATCATTGACGAATGGGGCACGGTCTTCAATCTGACCGAAACCCAAAAGGGGGAAATCTTCGGCGTCGGTCTCTGGCCGTTCGCGATCAGCATCATCTTGTTCAGCTTGGTGATCGACCGCATTGGCTACAAGACCGCGATGTACTTCGCGTTCACCTGTCACGTGCTGTCGGTAATCATGACGATCGTCCTGCCGATGTACTTCGACCCGTATTGGAGTCTCTACTTCGGTACGTTCATCGTCGCGCTCGGCAACGGTACGGTCGAAGCGGTCGTGAACCCGGTCGTGGCGACGCTCTTCCCCAACGAAAAAACGAAGTGGCTCAACGCGCTGCACGCCGGTTGGCCGGGCGGTCTCGTCTTGGGCGGGATCATCACCATCGGCATGGGGCCGGGCGGCATGATCTCGAACATTTTCTCAGGCGGCGAATCGATGGCCTGGCAGTACAAGGTCGCGCTGATCCTGATTCCGACGATCATCTACGGCTTGATGATGCTCCCTTGCCGCTTCCCAGTGAACGAACGGGTCGCCGCGGGCGTCTCGTACGGCGAAATGCTGGCCGAATTCGGCATGGGTGGCGCCTTTATCGTCGGCTTCCTGATGTTCAACGAACTGGGCCGCGTTGCGACCGAACTGCTTGGCAAGGCGGGCGTCGATGCCAGCGGCTGGATGATCTACGCCATCTGGATCTGTATCGCACTCGGCACGATCGGGATGGGAGCGATTACCAAATTCGCCATCGGCCGTCCGCTGTTCCTGTTCATGCTGTTGATCATGGTTCCGCTGGCGACGACCGAACTGGGTACCGATAGCTGGATCACCTCGTTGATGGAACCGGTGATGACCCAGAACAATCTGGCCGCCGGTTGGATCATCGTTTACACCTCGTTGATCATGATGATCTTGCGATTCTTCGCCGGTCCGATCGTTCACAAACTGTCGCCGCTTGGCCTGTTGGCCGCCAGTTCGGTGATTGCGATCGTTGGCCTGGTCTTCCTGTCGAAGGTTGAAAGCATCGCCCTGATCTTCATCGCCGCGACCATTTACGGTCTTGGCAAGACGTTCTTCTGGCCGACGATGCTGGGTGTGGTCGCCGAGCAATCGCCTCGCGGCGGCGCCCTGACGCTGAACGCCACCGGCGGCGTCGGTATGCTTGGGGTCGGCGTGGTTGGCGCCGTGTTCCTCGGCTTCTTCCAAGACTCGGCCCAGGTCGCTGCACTTGAAGATCACCCGGTGATCCTTGAGCAAGTCGAAGAAGAAAAGAAGTGGGTCTTCGGCACCTACAATGCGGTGAATGCCGATGCGGTCAAGAAGCTACCGGAAGCGGAGCAAGAAATCGTCACTTCGGCCAGCGAAACGGCGAAGAAAGACGCGCTATTCGCGGTCGCCGTCTTCCCCTGCATCATGCTCGCGTGCTACCTGCTGCTGATCGTCTACTTCGCCAGCCAAGGCGGGTACAAGGCGGAAGTGCTGGTCGGCCACGGAGCGGAGGACGAGAAGTTCACCGGTGGGGTCGAGGGACCAGCCGACGCTTAGCCGTTAACGTCCACAACCGAAACCTACGAAGGGGGAGTCAGCATCAGCTGCTCCCCTTTTTTTTCGGCCCGAATCTGGCCAGGCAGTTCGATTGGGGCAGGGGAGTCGGCCCCGACCAAAGCGAGCAGCGCCTTCCACTTTTCACGCCCCATCTCTTGTCGCGACCAGCCGCGGCGCCGCCACAGCAAGATGCAGGCCTCGGTCGCCAGAAACGGATCGGCCGCCGCTAACCGCCTCGCGTCGAGCGTCACCTGGCTTGCCGACTCTTGCTCGCATGCGGCGTCGAGCAGCTGTTCGGCCTGCGCAGTAACAAACTGCCGGCACTCTTCAGCGCCGGCCGCCAGTCGCAACAGCGACTGATCGACTTGCGGTAGGTAGTTTTCTCGCAACAGCGGCAGCAGTTCGTTCCGCAGGCGGTTCCGAAAGAAGTCGGACTGATCGTTGGTCGCGTCGTGACGGAACGCCTGGCCCAGCTCGGCCAGATACGCTTCGACCTCGCTGCGGCGGATCGCCAGCATCGGCCGCAGCAGACTGATCCCTGGGGCAAACTCGCGAGCCCGGGGAATTCCGCTCAGCCCGGCGACGCTGGTTCCGCGCAAGATCCGCTGCAAGAGGGTTTCGACCTGGTCGTCGGCGGTGTGGGCGGTCACCACATACCGGGCGCCCTGCTGCTGGGCGATTGCCTGTAAAAAATCGTACCGAGCCGCTCGGGCGGCCGCTTCTACCCCGTCTGGTTCGTCGGTGAGGTCGATCTCGACTTTGCCCAGTACCGCCGGAACCTGCAGTTGATCGGCCAACTGCTGGACAAAGTGGGCGTCGTCGGCCGAGTCGTCGCGCAAGTTGTGGTCGATATGAGCGACGATCAGGCGGCCTGTTCCTGATTTGCGGATCGCAACGAGAGCCCGCAGCAGGGCGACGCTATCTGCGCCGCCGCTCACGGCAACCAAGACGGTGCAGTCCGCCCAATCTACCGGCGACCAGCTATTGATCAGAGCGGCTTCCAACGGACGCATTAAAACCAGATTTCCGATCGTGGGGCGAGAAAGGGGGGCAGGCAAATCTTCCCAGGGAGTCAACTGTCTGTTAACATACCTTAAATAGTTTCGCAGCGTTCAGTTGCGACGCGCCTTTTACGATGACAATTACCCATCGCACCCAGCGACTTTTTCGGTCTGCCCCGCTTGCCGATAGTCCGCCCCGCGACAGGCGGAAATTGCCCTCGAGCACTTGGATTCTGGTTCCGGAAATCTAGTCCCTGCGAACAGCGAGACGAACCGATGCAACCACTGCTTCTGCTCTTTTTGCATCTGATGGTGCGAATCTGTCCTAGCCGCTGTCACGTGCTGGGGCCTGCTCGCGCATCAAAAAGAAGCGGTCGTTCGTTCGATCAAAATTCGCGTCCCAAACTGGTGGTGGCGTTGCCGCTGCTAGGTTGGCTAGAAGTTGACGCCGAAACATTGCCGACTGAATTTATCACTCGATGCGGTTCTCACCATATCGAGCGTGGCAGCCCGCCACAGT
Organism: Blastopirellula retiformator; assembly: GCF_007859755.1. Classification (NCBI taxonomy): domain Bacteria; kingdom Pseudomonadati; phylum Planctomycetota; class Planctomycetia; order Pirellulales; family Pirellulaceae; genus Blastopirellula; species Blastopirellula retiformator. The sequence continues at coordinate 337,868 of NZ_SJPF01000004.1, forward strand.
CGGCATCTGGCCCCCAACCCGATCGCCAGCGCACCGGGCATTAGCTCGGTCGACGCCATCGCGCAGCGATCGCAAGCTTGTGGATGCTGCGCCGCTCGATTCTCAATTTCCTTCTGATCGCGCGTGTCGGACGACGCCGCAGCGGCGCATTACGCGCCTAAGCGAGCGTCGAAGTCGCTCCCATTTCCATAGAGGGAGATACCGTACGTGCCAGACCCCTTAGTTAACGCAGTCTTTGCCGTCGTCGGTTTTGCAGCGGCGATCGTGCTGGTCAAGATGATTGACTGGCTGCGAAAAAAGGATGCCGATACCGAAGCGGAACAGATCCGCCAGCGTGCTAAATTCGACGCCGAGAACCTGCTCAAAGAAGCCAAGATCGAAGCCAAAGAAGAGGCGATCAACTACAAGACCGAAGCCGAAAAAGACCTCAATCGCAGTCGTGACGAAATCCGCGATCGCGAAAAATCGCTCGACCGCCGCGAAGAGTCGCTCGAACAGCAAGCGACCCACCTCCGCAAGCAAGAGCACATGGTCGAAAACAAAGAGCGCCGCCTGACCGAAAAAATCGACGACGCCACTCGCAAGACCGAAGAGCTGAAGGCGATCACCCGCGAACAGCAGGAACGCCTGCACAAGATGAGCGGCTTGAACAAGGACGAGGCGAAGACCGAACTGCTCCGCCTGCTTGACCAAGAGCTACAAGGCGAAACCGGCGCGTTGATCTTGAAGCACCAGCGCCGCATCGAGGAAACCTGTAAGCAACAAGCGCAGGACATGCTGCTGACCGCGATCCAGCGGTTTGCCGCCGCCCACACCGCCGAGTCGACCACCAGCACAATCGACATTCCGACCGACGACATCAAAGGCCGGATCATCGGCCGCGAAGGTCGCAACATCCGTTCGTTTGAAAAAGAGACCGGCGTCGACGTGATCATCGACGACACGCCGGGCGTGGTGATCGTCAGCGGCTTTGACCCAGTCCGTCGCGAGATCGGCCGGATCGCGCTGAACAAGCTGATCGCCGATGGCCGCATCCACCCGACGCGGATCGAAGAGGTCGTCAAAGAGACGCAGGCCGAGATCGAAAGCGTCATCAACAAAAAGGGAGAAGAGGCGGCCAGCGAAGCGGATGTGCACGGCCTGCACCCGCGGTTGATTCACATGCTGGGCCGGCTCCACTTCCGCACCAGTTACAGCCAAAACGTGTTGCGGCACTCGATCGAAGTCGGCTTCATCGCCGGCATGCTGGCCGAGATGATCGGGCTCGACGCGCGCATCGCCCGCCGGGCCGGTTTGCTGCATGACATCGGTAAAGCGGCCGACCATGAACTGGAAGGGGGACACCCCAAAATCGGCGCCGACTTGCTGAAGCGTCACGGCGAATCGCCGGAAGTGGTGCACGCCGCTTTCGGTCACCACGACGAGATCATCACCGAGTATCCCTACACGATGTTGGTCGCCACGGCCGATGCGGCCAGCGCGTCCCGTCCTGGGGCTCGCCGCGAAACGCTCGAGCGCTACATCAAGCGGATGGAAGAGTTGGAAGCGATCGCCCGCGGCTTTAGCGGCGTCGAACAGGCGTTTGCAATTCAAGCCGGCCGCGAACTTCGGGTGATCGCCAGCAGCCGCGACACCGATGACGAAAAAGCGGCGAAGATTTCCCGCGACATCGCCAAGGCGTTCGAGGCTCAACTGACCTACCCCGGCGAAATCAAAGTGACCGTCGTCCGCGAGTCTCGGTTTACCGAGTTCGCACGATAACCCTAGCGAAGGAGAAGCAGTGCGGATTTTGCACATTGGCGACATCGTCGGCAAACCAGGACGCGACATCGTACGCACGGCCCTGTATGGCCTGCGTCGGCGCGAAGGGCTGAGCCTGATCATCGCCAATGCTGAAAACGCCTGCGGCGGCTCGGGCCTGACCCCGGCCGCCTATCGCGAACTGATCGACTGCGGCGTCGATGCGATCACCATGGGAGATCACATCTACCGCCGCAAAGAGCTGTTCCAGACGCTGCAGCAGCAGAACAACATCGTCAAACCGGCGAACTACCCCAAGTCGGCGCCCGGCAAAGAGTTCGTCATTGTCGAAGCGGCCGGCGGCATTCGGGTCGCCGTGATCAGCATCATGGGGCGGGTCTTCATGCGGCCGGTCGACTGCCCCTGGGAAGCGATCGACCGCGTGCTGGCGACGATTCCTGCTAGCGTCAAGATTCGCTGCGTCGACTTCCACGCCGAAGCGACCAGCGACAAACAGGTGATGGGACGCTATCTCGACGGCCGCGTCTCTTCCGTCTTGGGCACCCATACCCACGTGGCGACCGCCGACGAGCAGATTTACAAAGGAGGGACCGCCTTCCAGTGCGATCTTGGCATGACCGGTCCCCACGAAAGCATCATCGGTCGCAATATCGAGCGGGTCACCGAGACGACCACTACCTTCCGTCCTACCCAATTTGACGTCGCCCGCGATGACGTTCGCCTGAATGGCAGCATCGTCGACGTCAATCCAGAGACCGGCAAAGCGACCAGTATTCGGCGAATTCAGATTCGCGAAGACGAAGCGAAGGCGCTGGCGGCCGAATACCCGAAAAATGCGTCCGGCTGACCCGATTGCTCTTGTCGCGTCCGCCAGAGTTCTGTAACCTCCGCCCCGTGATAGCTTTATGAGCGCTCCGTCGCCCCCAACCGGTACGCTTGGCTGGTTCAGCAGATCGCTGCTAGGACTGGTCGGGCTGACAGTCGCCGGATTGCTGGTAACGGCCGCGACGCTGACACCAAACAAACAGGGCCTGGGAACGCACCAACAACTTGGTTTGCCCCCATGTTCGTCGCGAGTTTGGTTTGGCGTTCGCTGCCCGGCGTGCGGAATGACCACCTCGTGGGCTTACTTGACGAAAGGAAACGTCGTCGGTTCGATTCGCTCGAACGCCGCCGGTTTTCTGTTGGGGCTTACGGCGCTAGTTAGCGCTCCTTGGCTACTAATCACGGCTGCCCGAGGCCGACCGCCGCTGGGTTATCCCAACGAGATCGCCGCTTTGGTCGTCGTGTGCAGCATCGCCGCAGTCATGGCCATCGAGTGGCTATTTCGCGTGGTTTGATGCGACGAGAGTAACCAACAAACGGCGTCAGGATGACGCTTGACTCGTAGATATTGTGCGAAAGCATTTCGATGGATCGAAACAACCACTTCCGCCGCTCATTCGCTTTGCTGATCCTATTGACGCTGGTCCCGACGACCGGCTGTCTGAACTTGGTCGCGACGCTCCTTTATCCGCCGAATGAAGTTCAGGCTCGCTACAAAGGACTGGAAGAACAGAAGGTCGTGGTGGTTTGCATCGCCAGCCCTTCGTTCCGGTCCGAGACCGACACCTCGCGCAACCTGGCGGTGATGGTCGAAAAGCTGCTTGGCGCCAACGTGCCGGACATCAAGATCATCGCCCAGCAGAAGATCGACGACTGGCAAGACACGTCAAACTGGGACCGCCTGGACGCCCGCAAGGTTGGCAAGGGCCTGAACGCCGACATGGTCGTCGCGATCGACCTGGCGCATCTCGAGATTCAGGAACATCCGTCCATGTATAAGGGTAAAGCCGATTTTTCGGTCACCGTGTACGACATGAACGAAAAAGGAAAGCCGACTTACGAAGCGACCGACCAGACGCTCGATTTTCCGGCTAACGGCACGTTTTCGACCGCCAGCTTGACCGAAGACAAGTTCCGCCGCAAGTTTATGCAGTCAATCGCGGTCTGGATCGCCCACGATTTCTACAACCACAACGCTCACGATTACCTGGCGCTGGACGAAACGTTCGTTACCAACAAGTAATTGGGCGGAAAGATTGACCCTCGCCGGATGGGGCCTTAGGATTGAGTTAAGTACCTACGTCCCATCTACTTAAAATCAATCACCCCCCTCAGCAATCGCCAGGCTTATGTTGCGTACCCAATCTTTCGCCGCAATGGCGCTCGTTCTTAGTTTCGCCGTCCTCTCCCACGCGCAAGCCCCGGCTGGCGCGAAGGGCAAGATCCCGCCGCCAGAAAACGTCTCGCTGATGACCAAAGACGGCGTGCCGCTGCGGGCGATCTACTTTCCCAGCCCCAAGGAGAAAAAAGCGGTTCCGGTCATCATGCTGCATGGCTGGGAAGGCAAAAAGGAAGATGTCGCCGGCCTGGCAGGCGTCTTGCAGAAACAGGAAGGCTACGCGGTGATCGTGCCTGATCTGCGCGGGCATGGCGCCAGCGAGTGGACCGTCCAGCTGAACGATCGCGTCAGCAAGACGATCAAACCAGACGACATGAAACGCCAGCAAATGGCGTTGTTCATGAACGAAGACATGGAAGCGATCAAGCGCTTCCTGATGGAGCAAAACAACGAAGGCAAGCTGAACATCGAGTTGCTGACGATCGTCGCCGCCGACGATTTCAGCAGCGTTCTGGCCGCCAACTGGGCCGCCAAAGACTGGAGCTGGCCGATTTTGGCCGGCCTGAAGCAGGGGCAAGACGTCAAAGCGCTCGTCCTGGTTTCGCCCGATACCAGCTTCAAAGGCTTTAGCGCTACGCAGGCCTTCAACCATCCGTCGCTGCAGACCAAGGTCTCGATCATGTTGGTCGCGTCCAAAGACTCGCGAGGTTATAGCGACGCCAAGCAGATCGAAAAGCAGCTGGCCCGCGGTCGCCTGAACCCGACCGCCGAAGGCCGCGACCTGTTTCTGGCGGGCAAAGATGGCAACGCCAAAGGAACGGCGCTGCTAATGAACCCGGCCTACAACGTCCTTCGCGATATCAAGTACCTGATCGACAATCGCGTGATCGCTCGGGGTGACGAGTTCCCCTGGACCGATCGCTCGAGCCCGCTGAGCAAATAGTCGACGCCGGTATCAAACCAGCAAAAAGGCCCGCTTTTTCGCAAAGCGGGCCTTTTTTTCGTTAGCAGTCCGTTGATTTTCTCGACGGACTGCGTGATCGCATGGATGCGATCCCAAAATAGCGACGTATGTCGTTATTTTGCGAGCCGCGAAGAGCTACGCTCTGAGCCTGGCGAGGTTGGAAAATGCCACGATGGCATTTTTCAACAGGCAGTTAGCGGTGATTCAGCGGCACCATCCGCAGTTGCGGCTGCGGCTGAGTCCCCAGCGGCACAAGCGGCCGCATCGTCGACGAAGCGGCGCTGACGCTGCCCGGCTGACCGCTGGGCTGAACCTGCGGGCCGGCGCCAATCTCGTGGGAGCCGGGAATGGTGATCTCCACCTTCAGCGGCAGCAGTTGCGGATCGCTCAGCACGTTGCGGTTCGCCTCGAAGATCGCCCACGCCATGTCGGCGCTCCCCAGATAACGCTCGGCCAACTGCGGAAGCGTATCGCCATCAACCAATCGATGTCGGCGACGGGGCTGAGCCGGAGCCTGTGGCCGCGACTGGGGCTGCGGAACAAACGATCGCGGCGCCGGAGCCGGAGTCGATTGCGGCGACGAGGCGGGCAAGACCGGCTTGTTCGCCACGATTGAGGTGGTCTGCGGCTGCCAACGCGATCCTGGCTGTTGCGGCGGCGAGACGGATGGCGCCTCGACCTCGGGGGCCACCTGCGACCGGGGCGCGGCAATCTGACGCGGCTCTGGAACTCGGTAGACGTCGCCTGCGGGCATTTCGACCGGAATGGCGAACGACTCTACCGAATTCTCTCGAGGCTCATGGCGAGCGACGGAGACCCGCTGATAGCCGCTCGGGCTCAGATCGACCAGCTGCTGCGGCGTGGACGACGGCGTGATCGCCGTCGGGTACTCATCGGCCAGGTTTGGCGTTGCGGCCACGGCAATGTCGAGCCCGCCGCCGGAACCAGGATCGAGCGAAACCGCCTTGCGGATCTCAGGCAGGACGAATTCAGGCGCAGCCGCTGGCTGCTGCTCTTGGCCAATGAACGCGTCGACGCGCGGCACAGCAGCAGAGGAGGGGGAAGAAAGTTCGCTACGCGACCAATACGGCATTGCGGCGCCGACGCCGATCACACCGATCGCCGCCATCGTAAGCAGTTTCGAATTGCCCTGCATGATGACTCCCTGATTCGGGGCCTACATGAAGTCATGAGCGCAATCCGTCGCTACAAGTCCTGATGTTTCCGTCTAACAATCAATTATCGGCGTCTTGCTAGCACCGCTAAGACGTTTTCTGAATCGGAAACCAAAGATTCTCAGGAGTGGCGTTCGTCGCCTAGCGGCTGCGTCAACTTTGCGGCGAGCGACTCTTCCGCTAGTGACGATCGCTCGTCTTGCAGAAGCCTTGCCGCGGAACCAGAAGGACGCGTTCCGCCAAGCTCTGATACGGCGGCGTCCACCACACAGGTCGCACAAAAAAAGGGAGATGCGCCAGGCATCTCCCTTTGAGTTGTCAAACTTTACCGCTTACGCGAACTAGGCGGCGGCGCCACGCTTCTTTTCGCGATCCATCAACCAGACCAACACCGGCGAAGCGACGAAGATCGAGCTGTAGGTACCGACGAAGATGCCGACCACCAACGCAAACGAGAAACTGTGAACCCCCTCGCCGCCGAGGAAGAAGAGGATCACGACCACGATAAAGGTGGTCAACGAGGTCAGGATCGTACGTCCCAGCGTCTGGTTGATCGAAACGTTCACCATGTCGATCGTCAGGTCGTGGCTCTTGCCGCGGACTTCGCGGATGCGGTCGAAGACGACGATCGTATCGTTGAGCGAGTAACCAATCAGCGTCAGGAACGCGGCGACCACCGGCAGACTGATCTTCATTTCGTCGATCTGCAGGAAGCCGAAGACGTACTGCAGCCAGGCCGTCAGGGCCAAGGCGCCCAGTGTGATCAGCACGTCGTGAACCAAGGCCACAACCGCCGCCAAACCAAACGCTAAGTTCTGGAAACGGAACCAGATGTAGGCGACCACGCCAACTAGGCTCAGCACCAGGGCGAAGACCGCCATCTGCTGCATGTCGCCGGCGACCTGCGACCCGATGTTGCTGGACGAGGGCCAAACCGGCGTGCTCGTCAGTTCGCTGCGGATCTTGTCGAAAATCTTGGTTGCGTTTTCTTTGCTGCCGGACAGCTGAACCGTCCATTCGGTCCCGCTGACGCTACTGTCGAGCGGAATCGCCAGACCATCACGAAGCAGGTGAATCTGCGGGCGTTCCATTCCCAGTTCGTCCGAAGCCTGCAGAACCAAGCTCTGCAGCGTCTGGGCCGTAATCTTCTCGTCGAACGACAAGGTCGATTGGAACTGTAGCGGAGCGATGATGGCGCCACCGTCGATCAGGGGCTCTTCGAGCGGATCCTGCGGTTCGGTCGGCACGTCGCCGACCGGAGCTTCGGTCATCGGCGCCGGGGTTTCCGCCATCGGCTCTTCGGTGGCGGGCTTCTCTTTGGCCGGTTCTTCCATCCCGGGCTCAGCCGGAGTTTCCGCTTTCGGCTCTTCGGTCGCCGGCTCGGCGGGTGTCTCCGGTTTAGGTTCTTCCTTCGTCGGTTCTTCCTTCGCTGGTTCTTCCTTCGCTGGTTCTTCCTTCGCTGGTTCTTCCGGCTTCTCTTCATCACCTTCCTGAGCCAAGGCTAACATGCCGTCGGCCGGCAGGTCGGTGCGACGAACGCGATGGATCGACTGGGCGTCAGCGGCCGGCTTTTTGGGAACGGCGCTACCGGTCGCTTCCGGCGCCGGTTCGGTCGACTTGGCGTCGATGGCGCCAACTTCGCTGACCGAGACGTTATGCATCACCAGCAGGCTCTCGCCGCTCTCGGTGCGGAAGATCTTTTCGAGTTCGGCCTGAACCACTTCGACCCCTTCCGGAATATCTCCGGTCGAGTAGCGCGGTCCATCGACGGCGAACTTCAGGTTCAAGCGCTGGGCCGTTTCCAAGTCGCCGGCGCTTTCGATCGACATCGTGCCGTCATTAGCGTTCGACGCGTCGCGAATCAGAATACCGCCGCGATCCGGGGTCAACTCGGCCGAGATCTGCGTGCCGGCTTCGCTGATCGCCGTCGCGATGTCACGCAGCGAGTCAGCTCCGCTCAAATCGACCGTCGCCGACTTGCCGGCGCGATCGGTCACCTTCAACGAACCGAGCTTGCCGAGACCAGTCAGCGAAGTGTCGATCTTGTAGATCTGGTTTTGCTTGCCCTCCAGCGTCACGGCGCTGATCGAGACGTCCGGCAGCTTTTCGCTCACCATTTCGCGGACCTTCGCGATCGGCATCGGCTCTTTCAGGAAAACCTGAACCGACGAACCGCCGTTGAAGTCGATGTCGAAGATCGTCTTGCCGCGGGCGCCGACGGCCAGGATGCCGACGACGATCAAGACCAGCGAAATCGCCATCGCCATCTTCCGCTTGCCGAGGAAGTCGAACTTCGCTCCGCTGGCGGTCGGCAGCATCGTCAACATCGTCAACCAGCGCTTCTTCTCGGCGATGTCAAAGAAGACCCGCGAGCAGAAGATCGCCGTAAACATACTCATCATGATGCCGAGCACCAAAGTAACGGCGAAGCCGCGAACCTGGTCGGTACCGATGCGGTACAGCACCAAGGCGGTGATCAGCGTCGTCAGGTTGGCGTCGACAATCGTCGTGGTCGCTTTGCTGAAACCATTGACCAGCGCCATCCGGAGCGAGGCGCCATGATTCAGCTCTTCACGGATACGTTCATAAATCAGCACGTTGGCGTCGACCGACATACCGACGGTCAGCACCAAACCGGCGATGCCCGGCAGCGTCAAGTCGGCGTTGAACAAGATCATCGCCGCCAAGATCAACACCAAGTTCAACAACACCGCCGCACACGCCACCACGCCGGCGACATGGTAGTAGACGATCATGAAGATCAACACCAGCGCCAGGCTGATGCCGATCGCCCATTTGCCCTTACGGATGGTGTCGTCCCCCAGGGTCGCGCTGATCGTCTGTTCGCTGATCGGCTCTTTGCGAAGCACCACCGGCAACTTACCAGCCTGCAAAACGCCGGTCAGTTTTTCGATGTCCGCTTCGGTAAAGCGGCCCGTGATAATACCGCGATCGCCGATCACGCCTTGAACCGCTGGGGCCGAAACGATGTAGTCGTCCATCACGATGCCGAGCTGGCGTACGCGATTGCCGTCGGGCAGGTTGTCGCGGGTCAGCTTCGACATCAGCGAAGCGCCGGCGCTGTTCAGATTAAATTCAACCGCCAAACCGCCGCCGTTGGTGTCGTAGGTGCGACGGGCCGCGGTCAGGTAACCGCCGGTCAGCGGTTTCGGCTCCATCTTCATCAATATCTGCAGCGGCTGACCGGTCGCTTGGCCGCCGCGAACCAGAAAGCCTTGCGAGCTGAGCACCGGCGAACCGTCGGCGGCCGCAGTGAACGAACCGAAACCGTCCCACTGGTAGACGCCGTCTTCTTTGCGAACGCCGACCCATTTGCCTTCGGCGCGGCCGGTTGAACTCACGACGTAGCGTTCGCCCTGTTGCTTCGGCTCGCTAGCCCGATTGATCAGCGACTCGTGATCGTTCGCGTTGGCGACGATCATGAACTCCAACATACCGGCGGTCGTGATCTTGTCTTTGATCACCGCCAAGTCGGCCGACTCGGCATTGGGGATGATCACTTCGACCTGCTTGCTGCCGTAAGCGCGAATCACGACTTCGCGAACGCCGGACGGGTTGACGCGATTCTTGAGGTTCGCGATCAGTTCGTTCATGTTGTAGGCGAGCGAAGAGTCTTGATCAGCCGCCGCGGCGCCGGCGTCTTTGTCGGTCTTCTTCTGTTCGGCGAGATAGATCTTCGTTTCGTCTTCGTCGATCTCGTAAATCAGGATGACGCCCCCCTGGAGGTCGATGCCGAATTTCGGCGGCCATCCACGAACCACGGCAGTCGTCGCGACGACGATCGTGACGAAGATCAGCGCCAACCGCCAACCATACGTCGGCATTCGCAGCGAGTTGGCCAGAAAGATGCCCGCGGCGATCGGCAAGCCCAAGACCGCCAGCACGGCCGCCAAGGTCATCAGGGCCGATCCGCCGGTTCCGCTGGTCGCGGTAGCGGCGTCTTCCACTTTGACCTCAATCGGCGGGGCGTCAGGCGAAGACAACGCTTCTTCCTGGGCCGAAGCGTCGGCGATCAGCGAGAGATCTCCTAGCCAGCTGTCCAAATTGACCGCCGGGCCCCAAGCCATGGCCGCAGCCGTCAATAGTAACGCGAGCGTCATTGCCACGTATTTACGCATCTTCGATAACTCCAGTATCGCACGGCGGCCGAATTGCCGCCGCTATCGTGTTTTAGGATCCAGCCGAAGCTTTTTCTTCGTTTTGCTGGTCGCTGTTGCCGTTTTTGTCTTTGTCCAACACCCGCGCGATCGCACGCACCTTGAGTCGAATCTCGGCGCCCGTCTTTTCATCAATGCGGACGACCACTTCGCCTTGGTCTTTTTTCACGCTCACCACAGTCGCCACGATGCCGCCGATCGTCTCGACGCGATCGTTCTTTTTCAGGTTGGCGATCAGATCTTCCATCTCTTTGCGTTTTTTCTGCTCAGGACGCATCAAGAGAAAGAAACCGGCCAGCAACAGCGCCGGCGGAATCAACCACAACAACGTGTCGGCGATTCCCCCTTCAGCTTGCGGGGCCGCTTGAGCAAACAGAACGAATTGAGTCGTCAAATCCACAGCGTCTTTACTTTCCCGTGGTTTCCGCACTCCCCAGCTGTGGGAAGGGGCGGCGCCGCACTTTCCGCAAAAAGACCGGCAGCCTCAAGGCAAGGCCCGATTAAGGACGTGAAACTCAACATAATAAGACTTCACAAAAATGACGGCAATAGCAGCAATGCCGCCAGGCGGGGGCATAGCGTCTCATTCATCGCCGTTTCGCCAACCATTCATCTTCTGCTCATAAAAAGCCTCGAAGCGATCTTCCTCGATCGCTTGCCGCGCTCCGGCCATCAATTGCTGGTAATACGCCAGGTTTTGCAGCGTCAACAACATCGGCCCCAGCATCTCTTTCGCCTGGAACAAATGCCGGATATAGCCCCGACTATGTTGACGAACCCGCTCGGGGGATGCTGGCGAAATCGGCCGTTTATCGGTCTGATACTTCGCGTTACGCAGCCGCAACGTCCCTTCGTCGGTAAACGCCAGCGCATTGCGTCCATTCCGCGTCGGCATCACGCAATCGAACAAATCGACCCCGCGACGGATCCCTTCCAGCAAATCTTCGGGACGCCCGACCCCCATTAGATACCGCGGACGGTCGGCCGGCAGCACCGGGCAGGTCGCATCCAAAATCCGGTACATCTCAGGGGGCGGTTCGCCCACGCTGAGCCCGCCAATCGCATAGCCAGGGAACTCCAGCTTCCCCAGCTCCTCGGCGCAATAAACTCGAAGTTTTTCGTCCAGACCTCCCTGAACGATCGCAAACTGCGCCTGGTCGGCACGCGTCGCCGCCTGCTGACACCGGGCCGCCCAGCGAATCGAACGGTCGCAGGCCTCGCGAATCACCTTTTCTTCGTTCGGCAACGCCACGACATGATCCAAGACCATGGCGACGTCGCTCCCCAACGCCTCTTGGATTTCGATCGACCGTTCCGGCGAAAGGGAGATCTGCGAGCCGTCGATATGCGAGCGAAAAATGGCGCCTTCTTCATTGATCTTCGCCATCTGAGCCAGGCTGAAAATCTGAAAGCCGCCGCTGTCGGTCAGAATCGGACCGTGCCAGCCAGAGAACTCGTGCAGGCCGCCCAGCTCTCTCACGATCTGCTCACCCGGTCGCAGCGAAAGATGGTAAGTGTTGCCGAGGATCATCTCGGCGCCGGTCTCGCGAACCAGGCCGATCTCCAGCCCCTTGACGGTCCCTTGCGTGCCGACCGGCATAAAGGCGGGCGTCTGCACCGGGCCATGCGGCGTATGAAACGTGCCGCGGCGAGCCTTGCCGCTTTGCTGCAGCGTTTCGTAGCGAAATGGTCGCTCAGATGTCAAAGTCACCGGCCGTTACTTTTCGTCGTCGCGCAAATAGTAGCCCGAAGCGCAAGCGAGGGAAATGCGTTTGACGAAATGACGAATGCCGAAACCAGAATGACGAGACAAAAAGGATTCGTCATTCAAGCTTCGACATTCGCATGATCACAAAGACTGCATCTCGCCAACGCTTCGGGACTACATAAGCGTGAGCGAGCGATGCGCCAAGGCTCCACTAGTCGCCGCGGAGCCTCAGGTTGCTGGCGGTCAGCTTTTCGCGAACTTCGTTCAGGCTGGTCACGCCGAAGTTCTTGCACTCCAGCAATTCGTCGCCGGTGCGGCGAACCAGTTCGCCAATGGTCGAAATGCCCAGGCGAACCATGCACTTGCGAGCACGAACCGATAGATTGAGTTCCGAAATCGGACGATCGAGCAGCGCCTGTTCGTCGGGCGACAGACCGGCGACTTCGATGGTCGGTTCCGGCGTTCCCTTGTCGGAGGAGAACTGCCCCAGTTCCAAGCCCTTCGAGTGCAACATCTCGCGAATTTCGATCAACGAGGTTTCGCCGAAGTTCTTGCTGGACAGGAGTTCCTGCTCACTGCAGCGGGTCAAATCGCCCAGCGTCTGAATGCCCATCTTCTGCAGGCAGTTGCGGCTGCGAACCGACAGCTCGAAGTCGGTAACCGGAATGCTGAGGACCTGGGCGATGCGGTCCCGCTTCTTCTGGGCTTCCTCGTCGTAGAACATGTCGCTCGACGCCTGGGCGTCTTTGAGATACATGCGAGCGCGGGGTTCATTCGGATAAGCGTCCAGAATGCGGGAGTAGCAATGAGCGGCCTTGTCGAACTCGCCCCGGTCTTCCAGCAGGATGCCCAGGTTGAGCAGCGTACCGACGTGCGTCGGGAAGCAAGCGGCCGCTTTTTGGTAGTAACCGAGCGCTTCTTCGTCGTTGCCGCGACGATCATTTTCCAAGGCTAGGCCAAACAGGGCGCCGGCATGAGTCGAATCGGACTCGACAGCTCGCTCGTACAGGGCGACCACTTCGGCCGGGTTACCGCCCAGCGCGGCGACCGTCGCGCCACGTTGATACAGATAGTCGGCGGTTTGCTCGACCGGACCAAACAGGTCGTCCAGTTGCTTCATCGCGACGTCATTGCTGCCGGAGGCGCGGTGCGTCTCGACGATCGCCAACTGGCATTCGTCGCGGTTGTAGCCAGCCGTTTGCGCGGCCTGATAACCTTCGATCGCCTTGTCGAATTTGTTCAGGGCGTAGTTGGCCTTGCCTCGATAGTAGTGGGCCAGGGCGCCGCCGTCGGCGTTCGACAGAATTTCGATTGCGCGGTTGTTGCGACCCAGAATGTAGAGACAGACGCCAAGGCGGACATTGGTCGCCGGCGAACGTTCAGGCTGGCTCGCTTCCAGTTCGGCGACGCTGTCGCGGAGCACCGCGAAGCTGGCGTAGTCCTTGGAAAGCAGGCGGATGATCTGACGAATTTCTTCGGGGCCGAATGTCGTGTTCGACAAGACGACATGCTTCAAATCAAAATCCAAACCTTGAACCATCCGTCGATTCTCCCAAATCAAGTTGGCCGGCGGTCAGACGAATCGTCATCCCAGACGAGCGACTGTATTGCCGAAGAACCCCGCAAGATCGCGGGCAATTACATGGCGAACGGCATAGAAGCGTCGCTTCGAGGGGGAAGCCCTCGCCACGTACTTGGCGCCCTCGCCATCGTCAGGCGAGGTCTAGCGGAGTGTGTGATCACAAAAGAGCCTGCGGTGGGAGTCGAACCCACAACCTCAGCATTACGAATGCTGCGCTCTGCCAATTGAGCTACGCGGGCAATGCCGGAAACGAATTATAGTGCCACAACTGGCGCGATCCGTGAAGGGGGGATCTGTATAAGAAGAATTTTTCGTGCCAAGAAAGGTTCGCGCGGCAGAAAAATTGATTTCACCGGTGAAAAACCGGGCAATTTGGCCAAGAAATAAAAACTGGGGCCAACTGCCGCGCCAACAGGTGTCAGCACACTGGATCGTCAGGGGCAAGGCAAACCACCCAGTGAAGAACGACAGCGGCCCCACGGGCCAGCTTGCCACCTCCTCCGAGGAGATGGCGATCAACCCCTAACGCAACCGCCGGACCAATACCGAGCAACGGCCGCTTCGTTCGCACGCAAAACACTACAGCAAAAGCACTTAAAAAAATTCCAAAATCGCTTCCATGCCGTTCTCAATCTGAGACGCTCCCATTAGCGTTGGATGTTGCTACACCCCGATCAAACAAACCCCTTACAATAACCATTTTTCGCCCTAGCAGAGCAACCAGACTGAGGGGACCGCGGTCTGCAAGCTCTTGTAAGACATAGGCTTGCGCACAAAGCGAACTGTTTCATTTTGAGAAACCTCTCTTATCAGGCGCGTGGGTCAGTCAGATTTGTCTCAATCTGAAACAACGTGGAAGCCCGAAATTCGGCTGTCTCGAATCGAGCCAGCCGATACGATGGAGAATTACCGTCGAACGATTCTTCTTTCCCCAGCGAGCGCGCGTGAACTTTCAGCCATTTGCAGCCGGTCAGCCGGGGAGAATCGTCCTCTTCTACAACCCGATCGCCGGGCCGCTCCACCGCCACGACAAGATCGACCGGCTAAAGAGCCGCCTAGAGCGACAAGGCTACGAAGTGGTCTCGGCGACGACGCTGGTTGACCTGGAAACGCTGGTCGACGACTCCGTGCAGTTCGTCATCTCGGCTGGCGGCGACGGAACGGCGGCGGCGGCAGTCGCCCGGATTGGCGATGACACGCCGCTGGCGATCTTTCCGACCGGCACCGAAAACGTCTACGGAAAGTACCTCGGCATCAGCAATTCGACCGCCGCGTTTGTCGAGTTCCTGTCGCGCGCAATGATTTGCCAGATGGACGCGGCGACCGCCAACGGCCGCATTTTCCTACTGATGCTGGGAGTCGGCTACGATGCCGAGGTGGTCCATCAAGTCGCCGCTCAGCGGAAAGGGCACCTGACGCAATCGGCTTATTTCGGCCCCATTCTGCAGACGTCCTGGCGGTATCCGTTTCCCAATTTGCAGTTGGAGCTGGAAAACGAAGCGGGGGAAGTCGAGCGTCTCGACGGCAAATGGGCCTTTGTCGTCAATGTGCCGCGGTATGCCTGGGGAATGAGTTTCGCCCCCCAGGCCGTACCCTGGGATGGCCTGCTCGACGTCTGCATCTTGCGTCAGGGAGGGCTTGCGCCGGGTATCGGCTATCTTTACTCGATCCTCCGCGGCGGCTTGAACGCCCGGCGGGACGTCACCTATCGCCGCTGCCGCCGCATTGAAATTGCGAGCGACATGACCGACGTGCGGTTTCAAACCGATGGCGATCCAGGCGGGCCGTTGCCAGTGGAGATTGCCGTGGCGCCGGGTCGATTTCCCTGCCTGGTTCCGCGAGAATTTGCAGAGAATCATCAACAACTGGCGGCCAACGAGGCGGTTTTGTGAAGTTCTTGCGCGGCCCTGGTCAATGATTCCAAGTAAAATCAAACTGGTAGCAATTCCGAAGGAGCGAACGTGGGCGGAACGGCCAAAATCAACAATCTGACGTGCGGCGACGGGCAATCGCTGCTGGTCGTCGCTGGACCGTGCGTGATCGAAAACCTCGATCTGACGTTATCGATCGCCGAGAGCCTGCACGAAATGGCGTCGCGTTTGCCGATCCAACTTGTCTTCAAAGGCTCGTTCGACAAAGCCAATCGTACCAGCGGCTCCGCGTTTCGTGGCCTGGGAATTGACGAAGGCCTGCGGGTGCTGGAAGAAGTCGCTCGCCGGTTCGACGTGCCGGTGACGACCGACATCCATGAATCGCATCAGGCGGCGAAAGTGGCCGAGGTTTGCGATTTACTGCAAATCCCGGCGTTTCTCGCTCGCCAGACCGATCTGCTGCTGGCGGCGGCCAGCACCGGCAAAGCGGTCAACGTAAAAAAAGGGCAGTTCATGGCCCCCTGGGATATGAAACATGTCGTCGCCAAGCTCAAAGAGGCCGGCAATCCCAACATCATGCTGACCGAGCGAGGGACCTTTTTCGGCTACGGCCGCTTGGTTAACGACCTGCGGGCGCTGCTCGAAATGTCGTCGCTCGGCGTTCCGGTCATTTACGACGCCACCCATAGCGTCCAGGAACCTGGCGGACTGGGCGGCGCAACCGGCGGCAACCGGGCGATGGTGCCTCCGATGGCTCGCGCTGCGGCGGCGGTCGGCATCGACGGCCTCTTTTTTGAAACGCACCCCGATCCCGATAAGTCTCCGAGCGACGGACCGAACATGGTTCCGCTCACCGAGGCGGAAAAACTCCTCCGGCAAGTTTTCGCGGTTCGCGAAGCTGTCTCTTCCAACCAATAGCACGATTCGACAACCATGCGATTTTCCTTTCTGCTGACGCTGTTGACGCTCTGCTCGCTCGCCGTGGGCTGCGGCGGTTCGAAACCGAAATCGAAACCCGGCGCCAAGCCCGCCGCTGTGTCGACCGCCGCTGCGCGGCAAGCGTCCAGCGACGCGCAAGCCGACATGCTGCAGCAGGCGCTGATCCTGCTGGAAGACCTCGACCAGTTCAACGCCGAGGTGGTCCAGCGCGAAGTGCTGCAGACGCTCAATCGCTGGCTGCACAATCGCAAGCTCAATCCTGATTGGCAGCCCGATCCGCTGATCGAGACGTTGCCTGAAGAAGTGCGCCAGATGTCGCGGATGGAAAACCTGGCGACCTCTTACTTCCGCGACCCGAAATATCCCGGCACCTTGCGCGGCAGCGACTTCGACTACATCGAAGGTTGCGTCTGGGCCTATTCGCTCTCGACCTATATTCGCGAACACGCCGAGTTGCCGCCCGAGTTGGCGAAATGGATCACCACGCAAGAGAACCTGACCACCAACGGCGAGCGAGAAGACTTGCGAACCGCTTGCATCCTGTTCGACTGGACGGTCCGCAACATCCAGCTGCGCGACGAGGCGAGCCAGTTCGCCCCCGGCACGGCCCGCGAGCCATGGGAAGTGCTGCAGATCGGCTATGGCGATGCGGTCGAACGGGCCCGCATCTTCATCCTGATGGCGCGGCAGCAAGGCCTCAGTCCATTCGCGTTGGAGCTGAAGAGCGATGACGGCAAGAAGTCGACCGATGTCGTCGGCGTCGCAATCGCTGGAGAAATTTATCTGTTCGACGCCGGCTACGGACTGCCGCTGACCACCGGCGAAGGGGTCGCGACGTTGGCCGAAGCGAGCCAAGGGGAGGGCGTCACCAAGGCGATGTCTTCCACCAAGTACGCCTATCCGTACGACGCGAAAAGCTTTGAGAACGCCACCGCGCTGATCGACGCCTGCAGCACGTCGCTGCTGCAATCGTCGACGCTGCTCGAGTCGCAACTGACCGGCAAGTTGCGGCTTCGCTTGGCCGTTGAACCAACCAAACAAGCGGAAACGCTCAAGGCGGCCGGCATCAAGTATGTGCGTCTGTGGGAAGTCCCGATCCTGGCCGAAGATGGACTGCGACTTCGCCTGCGAGATCAACCGACCGCCGGCGCTACGCAACCGACGCTGGCGCAACAGTTCTACATGGAACGCCAACTGTACGATCAGACGTCACCCTTGGCGATCGGGCGATTGCTCCACCTGATGGGACGCTTCGATAACGAAATCCAGCGTCCAGGCGCTCGCAAGATGTACCTCTTCGCCCGTAGCTTCGACCTGCAGATGCAGAAGCTCAACTTCCGCGAGCAAGTCAAGCTGATGGAAGCGCAGGGCATGCGACTGCCGCGCAATCCCGAACAGCAGCAGTACTACGTCAATGCGATGCTCGAAAACGCGAAGACGCTCAAGATGGTCGCCAGCTACCAATTGGGGCAAATCGCGCTTGACAGCGAGCAGTATCCCTCGGCGATCGACTACTTCGAGATTCGCACGCTGAAAGAGTTCCCCGCCATTATGTACGCGTCTCAAGCGCGTTACGGCCTGGCCCGGGCTAACGTCGGCCAGTCGACCAACAAAAAACTTTCGCTCGAAGAACAACAGCAAGCGATCGAGACCGCCGTTGAGTGGCTCACCTACGTCGACGACATCGCATCACCCCAGCGCCGCGGCAACACGCTGCTGGCCGAACGCTTGATCCCGCCGCAGGAAAAGGAAGAGGAGCCCGAAGCGGAGGAGCCAACCGAGGAAGAGGAAAAATCGGAGTAGCGTCCGCTATCAGTCCGTTGATTTTCTCGACGGACTGCGTGATCGCATGGATGCGATCCCAAAATAGCGACGTAAGTCGTTATTTTGCGAGCCGCGAAGAGCTATGCTCTGAGCCTGGCGAGGTTGAAAAATGCCACGATGGCATGATTTCAACAGGCAGCTATCCGGACCAAAATTCGATTTCCCTACACAACGACGAAGTGCGCACAAAAAAAAGGCGCCGCGCGATGATTCGCTGCGGCGCCTTTTCTCTTTTCTTGATCGCCTCCTGGTTACTTCCAGGGGAACGACTTCTCGGTCAGCTCTTCGTACGCTTCGATGTACTTGGCGCGGGTTTGGCTGACGATCTCGGCCGGCAGTTCCGGCGGAGCGCTGTTCTTGTCCCAGTCGGTCGTTTCCAAGTAGTCGCGGATGATCTGCTTGTCGAACGACGGCGGACTAACGCCAACCTGGTACTGATCGACCGGCCAGAACCGCGAGCTGTCGGGCGTCAACACTTCGTCGATCAGCAGCAACTCGCCATCGACGACGCCCCACTCGAATTTGGTGTCGGCGATGATGATCCCTTTTTCGCGGGCATAGGCGGCGCCGCGGGTGTAGATGTCGATGCTCTTGTCACGTAGCGTCGAGGCGAACTCTTCGCCGATGATCTCGCACATCCGCTCGTACGAAATGTTGATGTCGTGGCCCGACTCTTCTTTGGTCGCCGGGGTGAAGATCGGCGTTTCGAGCTGGGCGCTTTGGTCGAGACCGGCCGGCAACGGAATGCCGCAGACCGTGCCGCTCTTGCCATATTCCTTCCAACCCGAGCCCGCCAGGTAACCGCGGACGACGCATTCGATCGGCACCACTTCGGTCTTACGGACCAGCATGCTGCGCCCTTCGAGCGCGGCCAGATCGGTTCCTTCCGGCAGCCCGAAGTCGGCGACGTCGAGCGAGAGCATATGGTTGGGAACTCCCAACTTCTCGAACCAGAACCGACTGATCTGCGTCAGCACCCGCCCTTTGTCCGGCAGCGCCGTCGGCAAAACATAGTCGAACGCGCTGGTGCGATCCGAGGCGACCAAGAGCAACTTGTCACCCAAATCGTAAATGTCACGTACTTTTCCGTGCCGAACCGGCAAGTCGATAGTCATGGCAAATCACTTGTCGTTGAGTCAAATTTCCCCTATAGCCCGGCAATCTTAACAGACAGGCGAAAGGATTGGCTAGTACGCACCAAAAAGCGGAGGTGCAAGATTTGCGTAAACCGATTAGACTAGAGAGCTTACGTACCGACGCCCTGCGGCTGTTCCCGTTACCGCTTCTGCCAGAGGTTCGCCCCCCGTGGGATCATTGCGATTTTATGCGCCGCCGATCGATCAACTCTCCCGTCGCTACGACGCCGCATATGTCGTTGACTACGATCAGATCCCCCGCCGCTCGAACGTGATCCACGACGGCAAGATCTTGTCGATCGAGTTTGAAGGGGACGATTCCGTCAAACTGCGGATTCCCTGGAACGTCGACGATTCGCAGTCGTACTTGCTCTCGACCTGTTCGCTGCGGGCTCGGACCGAACCGTATCACCTGGCGCTGGAAGTCGCCCGCGGCGTCCTTTGCCGCTTGAAGTCGCTGGTCGCCATCTGCGACGCCGCCGATATCGAGCAGACCGAAGCGTTTTACGCCGCCCTGGGAGCCGCGATCGACGCGTTTACGATCGCCGCCACCAGCGATCACCACGGCGCCGCATCGCAGGAAGCGGCGCAGAAATGCATCGGCCATACGGCGGTCGCTTTCGCGCACCTGACGTCGGTCTATCGCGACGCGGCGATCGATTTCATCCAAGAGCATGCGCCTCACCGCACGTTTTTGTATGGCGTCAACATTCGCAACACGCATCCATCGGCCGACGCCTCGGCGCTGTTGCGGCCCACCTTCAACACGGCGGTTGTGACCCCGGTCTGGAAAGACTGCGAACCGAACGAAGGGCGTTTCGACTACGACGACGTCAAAGAACGCATTCGTTGGTGCCGCAGCCAAGGCCTGCGCGTCGTCGGCGGCCCGGTCGCCAATCTCGACGCGCTACATGTCCCCGATTGGCTTTACTTGTGGGACGACGATTTCAAAAGCATCTTCGGCTTCTTGATGCAGTACGTCGAAACGACCACCCGCAACTTAAACGGCATGGTCGATCTCTGGTACTGCTCGTCCGGGATCAACACCACCCGCGACTTTCACCTGACCGAAGAGCAGCAGTTGCGGCTGCTGGTCGGTTCGATCGAAACGATGCGGCGCAACGAACCGCAGACGCCGGTCTTGGTTAGTTTCGATCATCCGTGGGGCGATTATCAGAGTCACTCCAATCGCGACCTAGCGCCAATTCACTTTGCGGAAGAGATCATCCGAGCCAACCTGGGCGTGACCGGCGTCGGGGTCGAACTCAACTTTAACGATTGCGACGGCGCCGTTTTCCCCCGCGATCCGTTTGAGGTGATTCGTCTGTTGGATCAGTGGGGAATGTTGGGTCTGCCGCTGTTCGTCACGCTGACGTTCCCCAGTTCGCGCCGCTTCGACAAGCGCGCCCAGCGGCAGATTTCGGATAACAAAAACCCTTGTTTTCCGATCACTCGGCGTCGCCAGCGAGAGTTTGTCGAGTCGGTCATACCGCTAATTCTCTCTCATCCGCAGACCCAGGCGGTTTTCTGGAATCAATTTACCGACGCGACCCCGCACGCCTATCCGAATGCCGGTTTGTTCGATCGTCGGGATCGTCCTAAGTCAACGCTACGAAGTTTGCGAGAAATTCGTCAGCACTATTTGACTTAGCTCTCGGGACGGGTTCCACTAGCAGAAATGCCCCGCCCCCTGAAGATAGGCCCCACCATGCTCAAGACCCTCCTCGCCGCCGCTCTCTGTCTGCCGGTCGCCACCCTCATCGCCGCCGAACCAATTCCGGGCATTGGCCCTGTCGGTCAGGTCCAAACCCTGGCCAAGGACTACACCTTTACCGAAGGCCCCGCTTCGGACAGCGTCGGCAACCTGTACTTCACCGACATCCCCAACAATCGCATTTATCGCCGCACGCCGGATGGCAAGCTCGGCGTCTTCTTCGAGCCGTCCGGCCACACCAACGGCACGATGGTCCGCGGCGATCGGCTGCTGATTTGCCAAATGGACGGCCAACTGGCGAGCATCTCCCTCAGCGGCGACGACTACAAAGTGCTGGCCGGCAAGTACAAGGGAGAACGCTTCAACGCCCCCAACGATCTGGTCACCGACATCCAAGAGGGCGTTTACTTTACCGATCCGCGTTATCGTGCGCCGACGCCTTGGCCGCAGAAGGTGGAAGCGGTCTATTACTTATCGTCCGATGGCGAAGTGACGCGTTTGATTGACGACGTCGTCGCCCCCAACGGCGTGATCCTGTCGCCCGACGAGAAGACGCTGTACGTCGTCCCGTCGATGGAAAGCACGCTCTACGCTTACGAAGTGCTTGGCCCGGGAAAACTCGGCAAAAAGCAGGCTCTTTGCCAATTTCGTCAACCCGAAGGCGAAGAGAACAACGGAGGCGACGGTCTCACCATCGATCAGAAGGGGAACCTGTACGTGACGACCAAGTTGGGCGTCCAGGTGATCAGCCCGAAAGGTGAGATCCTAGGAGTCATTGAATTTCCGGAACATCCGGCGAACGCCACGTTCGGCGGACCTGAAGGAAAGACTTTGTTTGTGACGGCCCGCGCTGGGCTTTACTGTGTGGAAATGAGCGTACTGGGACACCAGTTCCCGGGAAAATAGCGCACGCTCAGTTTTTGATTTCTCAATACTTGGGGGAATGGATATGAAGTTGTGGATCTCGGCCGCGTTGTTCTGCGGCGCGGCGATGTTGGTTGGTTGCGGCGGTACGGTCGAAACGCCGGTTGAAAAGCCGGCCGAAGAACCGGAAGTGACCATGCCCGCCGAATCGACCGACACTCCGCCGGCGGAAGAAAAGCCGGCCGAAGAAAAGCCGATGGAAGAAGCTGCCTCCGACTAATCGGGGCATCGCCTCTCCCACTTCGCCAAATGCGAAAGAGACCGTCGCCAACGGGGTGACGGTCTCTTTTTTGCGCGCATCGGCGTGATTGGACCGCAATTTGGTCGATTTGGCGCAAGGCGCCTCCAACGTCTTGCAAATCGTCGCATTAGGAAGCAGACTATTCTTGGCTTTTTTGCCTAACCACGGTGCACTCCTCGATCCGCAAACCTGCCCCATGCTTCGTAATATTACCTCGCTTATCCTGCTCCTCGCACTTTCCTCGGTCAGCTTCGCCGCCGACAAACCGGGCGTCTACGTCGACCCCAACAACGTCAGCGACACCGACTTCTACTACCAAGGAGAGTTCTACGGACCGCTCACCCTCCCAAGCGGCTGTTTGGAGATGACCGGCCTGCAGGTGGTCGCCCAAGGCAAAGGCAAATTCTCAGCCCTGCAGTACAAAGGGGGTTTGCCCGGCAATGGTTGGAATAACGGTCCGAAGCTGGAACTGACTGGCGAGCTAAAGGATGGCGTGATCTTGCTGCAGCACGACGCCTATGTGATCGCGGTCGATCCGAATCACGCCGTCGTCACCAACGGGGCAGGGGAGACGCTCGGCAATCTCCGCAAGGTTCGTCGCAAGAGCCTGACGCTGGGACACAAGCCGCCGCATGACGCCCAGGTCCTGTTCGACGGCACGTCGACCGAATACTTCCAAAATGGCAAACTGACGCCGGAAGGTTTGCTGAAAGCGGGCACCATCACCACCTTCCCGGTCACCGACTTCCAGTTGCACCTAGAGTTCCGCACCCCGTTCATGCCGGAGAAATCTTCGCAGGCTCGCGGCAACAGCGGCGTTTACATTCAGGAACGGTACGAAGTGCAGATCCTCGACTCGTTCGGCAAGACGCCGGAGTTCAACGACGCCGCTTCGCTCTACCGAACCAAGTCGCCGGAAATGAACATGTGCTTCCCGCCGCTGCAGTGGCAAACGTACGACATCTACTTCACCGCAGCTCGCTTTGACGACGCCGGCAATAAGGTGGCCGATGCCCGACTGACCGTCTACCAAAACGGAATCGCCGTCCAGCGCGACGTGGCGATCCCGAACAAAACGGGCGCCGGTAAAAAAGAAGGCCCCGAACCCGGCCCGATCAATCTACAAGACCACAACGACCCGGTCGTCTTCCGCAACATCTGGATCATCGAGCCGTCGACGCCGATCAGCTTCGCCAGCGCTTCTTGTAGCTGTTTGTAGGATCGTTGGTTCCGCTACTTCGACCGAGAGTCGCATCGTAGCCCGAGGCGCGAGCCGAGGGAATGCGGTCGAAGAGAAAGCGGAGAGCGGAAAGCGGCAGGGAGTTAAGACACTAGCCCGCCGCGCCAGCAAGGGAATGTGGTCGCAAGCAATTAGAGCGGTTTTCCTCCATCTGTATCGTTCTGGCTGGTTGCGGCCGCCGTGACCAGCTTGCCTCACTAACGCCAGAAACGCTACAGCTATCAGAAAAACGCTCTAGTGAACGTTTTCCCTCGGCTGGCGCCTCGGGCTACGATGGGGAACGCGAAGCGGAAAACGCCTTAATCCAACCGCTCGTAGCAAACCAGGCACATGTCATCGAACTGCGAGCCCATGAACTCGCGGACGTCTTGAACGATCGCCTGACCAAGCTGGGCGACGGTCGGAAATTCCTGCTGGGTTCGCTCGCGAACGCGGGGAATGCCGAACTGCTCGTCGTTGGCGTCCATCGCTTCGTTGATGCCGTCGGTGAACAAAATGATCCGTTCACCCACCGCGATCGGAACCGTCGCTTTCTCGTATTCCAGATCAGGGAAAACGCCCAGCGGCAGGCTGATTTCGGCCTCGCCGATATCGTCGACGGCGCCACTGGTGCGCCGTAGCATCGGCGCCATGTGACCGGCGTTGAGTACGGTCAGCTCATGCTTCTCAAAGTTCAAGATGTTCAGCACCAGCGTCACGAACTGGTCGTCCGGAATACTTTCGCTGAAGGTGTTGTTGAGCGTGCAGAACGCTTCGGCCGGATCCTCGATCGACGCCAACGTATATCGGGCGTCGGCCGACAGCTTGGCCATCAGCAGCGAAGCGGCGATGCCGTGCCCGACCACGTCTCCCAGCAAGATCGCCACGCGATTGTTCGGCAGCGGAATGTAATCGTAATAGTCGCCGCCGACCGAGTTGGCGGCGCGATAGTAGTCGAAGAAATCGTACCCCGGAGCGGCCGGCTTGCCTTTCGGCAAGAAGCCGATCTGCACCTGGCTGGCGAGCTTCAGATCGCGTTCGATCTCCTGCTGCTTCATCGCCTTTTGATGCAGTTGTGCGTTGTCGATCGAAATGGCGGCCTGCGACGCAACGCTCATCAGCACTTCCAGATCTTCCTGCTGGAACCGCTTGCGCTGATCAAGCGTATCGATCTGCAACGCGCCAAACGCCTTGCCATCGCTGTCGATCAGCGGGGCGCACATGATCGAGCGAATCTGAAAGTCGGTGATGCTCTGGCTCATCTCGAACCGCGAGTCGGCCGCGGCGTCAGCCGACAGAATCGCCTGCTTTTTCTCGATCACATGGTTGATGACCGTGCGGCTGATCCGGATGTTTTCGTCGCCGGGTCGGCGGGTATTGGTCCAGCGAGGCGTTAAGCCTCCTTTTTCATCCTGCAGGATGATGAACCCGCGATCGGCCTGCAGAAAAATCTTGAACAGGCTGGCCAGCACCTGCGGGAAAACGTCTTCCGGGGCGATAACTCCGCCCAGGTTTTTCGTGATTTCGAGCAGCGCGGCAAGTTTCACCTCGGCGCTGGCTTGCAGCGAGACGCCGCCGGCCTGCGACGAGACCTCTAGCTGCGACATGATCGTCGACGGGGCCGAGTCGTCATCGACCATGATCGTACCGTAGACGCCGCCCCCTTCACGCTGGGTCAAACTGCGCGACGAAGGTGGGGCGAAAGGCTGATCGAGATGGAAAGTGAACGTGACGTCGCAGACGCGAATCATGTCGCCATCTTTAAGCTTCTGCAGCGAATGAATCGCCGTGTCATTGACGAACGTCCCGTTCCGGCTCCCCAGGTCCTCGATCATCAGGTCCTGGCTTTTGCGGGTAATCTGGGCGTGATGGCGGCTGACGGCGCCGGCGTCGACGACGATATCGCATTCCGGATGCCGTCCCATCACGTACTTATCGCCCGCCAGATAAATTTTCTTTCCGGCGTCCGAACCGTTGACCGCTACTAGATAACTGCTCATCGGCGTCGCTGCGTCAGTGGAATAGCGATGGGGGTGGAAAATGGCTGCGCGAACCACTCGCTGATTTCCCCCCACTAGATCAGAAATAGTCTATCAGCCGACGGGGTAAATCGCCAGCGGCTGAATCCCTTGACGCCAAGCAACTTACGCCATACTCTTTACGAACCGATTGGGGAATAGTGTAACGGTAGCACGACAGATTCTGACTCTGTTAGTCTAGGTTCAAATCCTAGTTCCCCAGCTTCTTTCATCGAGCGATGGCCACCTTCCCCCCTCGCTCGCCAACGCCACGAGAGGCCCCATGAGCACTGGAACGCCGCCAGAGCAGCGGGCGCAACCGAGTGCGATCGCATTTTTACGGCTGTTTGTCTTCTGTTTTGCGATCGCTTTAGGGGTTTCGTGGGTCGTCAGCAGTTTCATGCTGTCAGACCAAGCTCCCGTCATCGATCCCAACGCCGCTCCCCGCCAGATCACCGCTCGGGGGGATTTGGCCGCGGACGAAACATCCACCATCGAGCTGTTTGAATCAGCCTCGCCGTCGGTCGTCTACATCACGACCACCGCTTTCGCCCGGCGAGCGATGAACGTTAACCCGGTCGAAATCCCCTCGGGCGCCGGTAGCGGCATCGTTTGGGACAAGAAAGGGCATATCGTCACCAATTATCACGTCATTCGCGACGTCGACCAGGGAAGCGGCGGCCGGGCGATCGTCACCTTCGCCGACCATTCCTCGCGCGAGGCCCAAATCCTCGGCGGTTCGCCCGATAACGATCTGGCCGTGCTGCAATTGGTCAATCCCCAGAACGCACCGCTGGTGCCGCTGCAGGTTGGCCAGTCCGAGAATCTCAAAGTCGGCCAAAAGGTCTTCGCGATTGGCAACCCGTTTGGCTTCGACCAAACCTTGACCACCGGCGTGATCAGCGGGCTAGGGCGTTCGATCCGTAGCGACTCGGGCCAGCCGATCAACGACCTGATTCAAACCGACGCCGCCATCAATCCCGGCAATTCGGGCGGTCCGCTACTCGACAGCAGCGGCCTATTGATTGGTTTGAACACGGCGATCTACAGTCCCTCTGGCGCCTACTCCGGCATCGGCCTGGCGATCCCAGTCGATACGGTCAACGCCGTTACGACCGAGATCCTGCGCACCGGCAAGGTATCGCGCCCCTACATGGGAGTCGCCGTGTTGCCGGCCGCCGCAGTCAGCCAACTGCAATTGAAGGGCGCCTTGATCGGCGACGTCATCCCCGACAGTCCCGCCGCCAAAGCAGGCCTGGAGCCAACGATCATCACCCAGCAGGGGGTCGATAAGTTTGGCGACGTCATCATCGCCATCGATGGCAACCCGGTGAACAATCACACCGATATCACCGGCCAATTGTTCCAGCACAAGGCAGGCGACACAGTTCAGGTGACGGTCATCCGTGGCGCCGGAACTCCCGATCCGCAAGAAGTCAAAGTTGACGTCACCTTGGCGGAAGCCCGCTAAGCTTCGCCCAGCATCTTCGGACGTCTTCACCTCGATAGCCAATAAAAGCGAAACGAATGAAAATCTGCCTGTTTGACATTGATGGAACCCTGGTCAACACCGCCGGCGCCGGCAAAGACGCCATGATCGACTCGTTCCAGTCGACCGCCGGCATCGACGTCCAGACAACCGGCGTGCGCGTCAGCGGCAAGACCGACCGTGGTATCGCCACCGAACTGTTTGGCGACGCCGGCAAGCAACTAACCGAGGACGTGTGGGAAAAATTCCTAAGCAGCTACATGGCCGGACTGGCCCGCAATCTGCCGCTTCGTCAGGGACGCGTGTTGCCGGGGATTGTCGAGTTGCTCGATCAATTGGCCGAGCGCGAAGATATCGCCTTGGGTCTGTTGACCGGCAATGTCGCTCAAGGCGCCTACCTGAAGCTGACCCACTACGACCTGATGCACCACTTTGCGTTCGGCGGCTATGGCGATTTGCATCCCGATCGCAACGACGTCGCCCAGGCCGCCAAAGACGCCTGCGAATCGCATCTAGGGCAAGCGGTCGCCGGCGATCAGATCTGGGTGATCGGCGACACCGCCAACGACGTCCGCTGCGCCCGGCATATCGGCGCCAAAGCGCTGGCGGTCGCAACCGGCGTGTTTGATCGCGACGTCCTGGCCCAAAGTGAGCCTGACCTGTTGATGGACGATCTCGCCGACGCGGCTGAGTTTCTGGATGCTCTGGCCCAATAGGCGACTCGCCAGCGAGCCGGCAGGGCAGTACCTTATTGCAACTGGCTACTATTCTCTTATCCTGACAAGAAACTCCCCGTTTAGCCACCCTTTCGAGGGCGCCCCAATCTTGCGGAGAAACGAAAAACCGGAAAAATCAAGCTTGGTACATCTGACGCATATCAAGTCGCTAACCAACGTCCAACGCCGATGCCGACTGCCGAACACGACCGATTCGCCGCTCGTCGCAACAAGCTTCGCCGCTTGGTGAAGAAAGAAGGCGCCGCCGCGATCCTGATTACCAACGTCAGCAACGTTACGAATTTAACTGGGTTTTCTGGACAAGACAGCTATCTGCTGGTCGCCGCCGACGCCGAGATGCTGCTGACCGATCCCCGCTACACGCAGCAGATCGAAGAAGAATGCCCCGGACTAGAGATCGCCAGCCGTCTGCCGGGCAAGTCGATCCTGGCCACCGTCGACAAGTTGGTGAAATCGACCGGCGTCGCGCAACTGGCGTTTGAAGCCGATTCGGTCACTCTTACCGAGCGAGATCAGCTGGCCGCCAAGCTGATCGGCACGACGATAATTCCTACCTCAGGTCTGGTGGAACAG
The DNA here is from genome assembly GCF_007859755.1 of Blastopirellula retiformator. Classification (NCBI taxonomy): domain Bacteria; kingdom Pseudomonadati; phylum Planctomycetota; class Planctomycetia; order Pirellulales; family Pirellulaceae; genus Blastopirellula; species Blastopirellula retiformator. The sequence continues at coordinate 366,085 of NZ_SJPF01000004.1, forward strand.
CTCCGCGAGATCAAGGACGCTCAGGAAATCGTGGCCATTCGCCAAGCGATCCACTGTGCCGAAAAGGCGTTTGCCGTCGTCGTCGCCGCAATGACCAAACAGCAGACCGAACGGCAAGTCGCCGCCGACCTCGAGTATCAGGTCCGGCGCTTTGGCGGTTCCGGGCTCAGCTTTGCGCCGATCGTGGGCGTGGGAGAGCGGGCCGCACTGCCGCATGGTGTTCCCAGCGAGAAGAAAATCGGCGAAGACGGCTTCGTTTTGATCGACTGGGGCGCCAAAGCTGGGGGGTACGTCAGCGACTTGACGCGTGTTTTGGCGACCGGTAAAATTTCGCCCAAAATCAAGAGAATCTACGAGATTGTCTTAACCGCCCAGCTTCGCGCAATCCAGTCGATCAAGCCTGGCGCAATGCTGTGCGACGTGGACAAAGCGGCCCGCGATGTGATCGCCGAGGCTGGTTTTGCAAAGCGATTTGGCCATGGCCTGGGTCATGGCATCGGCCTCAACGTCCACGAGGCACCCCGATTTAACAGTTCTCAAACCCGCCCCCTGCAGGTAGGCATGGTGGTCACCGTGGAGCCGGGCATCTATATTCCTGGGTTTGGCGGTGTTCGCATTGAGGACGACGTGCTGGTCACCAAGACCGGTCACGAAGTTTTAACCAGCGTACCGAAAGATTTCGACGCGAGCGTTATCGACTGACCGTTAGCGCTTCCTTTCCCAATAAGACCAAGCGGCGCGTAAGCCGCGTTCCGGAGACCTTCCATCCATGGCCAAGTCCGAGCCCGCCACCGGCGGCGTCTTTGATCTCGATCGATTGCGACAACTCATCGAACTGATGAAAGAGCACGAGCTTTCGGAAATCGACCTTCGGGAAGGGGAAAAGCAGATTCAGATGAAGCGCGGTTCGGCCGTCGCTTACGCACCGGCTCCGGCGCCGGTTGCAGCTGCTCCGACTGCTGCCGCCGGCGGCGCCGCTCCGGCCGAAGACTCGCACCTGGTGACGATCAACAGCCCGATGGTCGGCACGTTCTACGCCAAGCCGAAGCCCGACTCCGAAAACTTCGCCAAAGTGGGCGACCACATCGGCGAAGATTCGGTCGTCTGCATCATCGAAGCCATGAAGGTCTTCAACGAAATCAAAGCCGAACTGACCGGCAAGATCGTCGCCGTCCTGGTCAAAAACGAAGACCCGGTCGAGTACGGCCAGCCGTTGTTCAAGGTCGACCCGCGCGGCTAAGTCGCGCTTCTGTCCCGTAATCGGACCCATTCATGTATAACCGCATTCTGATCGCGAATCGCGGCGAGATCGCCCTGCGTATTATTCGCGCGTGTAAAGAACTTGGCGTCGAAACGGTCGCTATTTTCAGCGAAGCCGACCGTGGCGCCGCATATCTCGACCTGGCCGACGAAGCCTATTGCGTCGGCCCCGCCAAGAGCGCTCAAAGCTATCTGAAGATCGATCGCGTCATCAGCGCCGCCGAAGTCGGCAACGTCGAAGCGATCCATCCCGGCTATGGCTTTTTGGCCGAGAACGCCCAGTTCAACGAGATCTGCCGCAGCTGCAACATCGACTTCATCGGTCCTTCGCCTGACGCGATGCAGCGGCTGGGCGATAAGAACGAAGCCCGCAAGATGGCCCGCGCGGCTGATGTGCCGGTCGTGCCTGGTTCGGACGGCTTGATCGAAGATCACGAAGAGGCGATGAAGATCGCCCACGAGATTGGCTTCCCCGTTCTGATCAAAGCGACCGCCGGCGGCGGTGGCAAAGGCATGCGGGTCGCCGCCAACGATCTGGTGCTGAAGACGGCGCTGCAGCAAGCCCAGACCGAAGCCCAAGCGGCGTTCGGCAACGGCGGCGTCTATCTCGAAAAATATGTCGAGCACCCGCGGCATGTCGAAGTGCAGGTCATCGCCGACCAGCATGGCAACGTCGTGCACCTGTACGAACGCGAATGCTCGACGCAGCGTCGCCACCAAAAGCTGATCGAAGAAAGCCCGGCGCCCAACCTGTCGCCCGAAACCCGCGAAGCGATCTGCGCCGCGGCGGTTCGCATGATCCAAGGCGCCAACTACCACAACGCCGGCACGGTCGAGTTTATCGTCGACAAAGACGAGAACTTCTACTTCATCGAAGTCAACGCCCGCATCCAAGTCGAGCACCCAGTGACCGAGATGGTGACCGGCGTCGATCTGATCCAGGCGCAAATCCGCGTCGCCGCCGGCGAGAAGCTGCCGTTCACACAGGATGACATTAAGATCGAAGGCGCCGCGATTGAATGCCGCATCAACGCCGAAGATCCCGATCGCAACTTCATGCCCTGCCCAGGCGTCATCGAGCGGTTCATCGCGCCCGGTGGTCCCGGCGTCCGGTTTGATTCGCACGTCTACAGCGGCTACACCGTGCCGCCGCACTACGACTCGATGATCGGCAAGCTGATCGTCCATCGCAAGACGCGCGAAGAGGCGATTCGCTGCATGTTGCGGGCGCTGGACGAGATCCGGACCGACGGCATCCGCACCACGGCCCCGTTCCACAAGATGTTGCTCAACCACTCGGCCTTTGCCGAAGGGAAGATCGACACCACCTACGTCGAACGGACCTTTTTGCAGTCGTAGCCGACTTGGCTGCGACTTGCGCATGAAAAAATTTCGCGTTTGCGCCCCCTTTTGCAACGCGCGACCCATCGCCTCACACTCGCTGTTGCGGCGTCAGGTTTCCCATACCGCCATCCAGGCGGCCAACAGGGGCAAGTTTCGATCCCCAGGGCAAAGCGGGTAAACTTGTGGCGCGGCGCCGGCTCAATACAATCAAATCGTTACTCTCCCTGCCGCGTTTTCGGCAGTAGTCATCACACACGCCAAAACGCGTCCGTAATCACCGGTCGGTCAGGAGTTACCCCATGTCGAACACGTTGGCACGTCCCCCGAAAAAGCAACACAACTTCCGCCGCGTGGCGATCCTGTTCGCAGGCGGTCCGGCGCCGGCCGCCAACGCGGTGATTTCGACCGCGGCGGTCTCGTTCCTCCGCAACGACGTCGAAGTGCTCGGCATTAAACATGGCTACTCGAACCTGATGCAGTTCGCCGAAGATCGCCCGATGGAACTGGGCCGCGACTACATCATGCTCGATCATCAAGCCTTGTCCCGTTCGCGGGCTCAGCAGGGGATCATGATCGGCACCGCCCGCGCCAACCCGGGCAAGCAGGTCTCGCACCCCGATCACCTGAGCGATCCCGAACGCTCGGCCCCGCTGAAGACGGTCTACGAAGCTTTGTGCTCGCTCGGCGTTGACGCCCTCATCTCGATCGGCGGCGACGACACGCTGAAGACCGCCAACAAGTTCAAGATGTTCCAAGAGACGCTCCCCGAAGGGAGCCACAAGATCCCGGTCGTCCACCTGCCCAAGACGATCGACAATGACTACATGGGAATCGACTTCACCTTCGGTTACTTTACCGCCGTCGACTTCCTGGCCAACGAAATCCGCAACCTGCTGTACGATGCGGAAGCGGGGCAGGCCTACTTCCTGGTCGAATGCATGGGCCGTAGCGCCGGTTGGTTGCCGTACGGTACCGCGATCGCCGGCGAAGCGAGCCTGGTGATCAGCGTCGAAGACATCAACGGCGATTATGTCGCTCGCGAAGAAGAAGTCGACGGCCGCGTCAAAAAGATCATGGACGTCGAGAAGGTGGTCGACCGCATCGTCAAAACGATGCTCGCCCGCGAAGCCGAAGGCAAACGTTTCGGCGTCATCATCCTGGCCGAAGGCCTGGCCGAACTGCTGCCGCCGGAATACCTGGAAGGGATCAAGCGCGACGACCACGGTCACATCTCGATCACCGACGTCAGCCTGGGCCGCCAGTTCGCCAAGTGGATCTCGAAGCGGTACGAAGAAAAAACGGGCCGCAGCCGCAAGGTGAACGGCCTGCAGTTGGGCTACGAAGCCCGCTGCTCGAAACCGCACGCCTTCGACGTGATGCTCGGCAGCCAACTCGGCGTCGGCGCCTACCGCGCCCTGGTCGAAGAAGGCCTGAACGGCGTGATGGTCTCGGTCTCGGGCCAGTTGAATTTGCACTACGTCGCCTTCGAGAACCTGGTCGACCCCAAAACCCTGGTCACGGTCGTCCGCTACATCAACCCGATGAGCGATTTTCATCGGTTGGCGCGGTTCCTGGAGACGTACATCAACGACTAGACTTGGTTGTTGATCGTTTGAAAATCAGAAACGGCCAGCTATTCGGAAGAATGGCTGGCCGTTTTTTGTTTCTTGCCAGGCAAAAGAAACGGGTGCCAAGGCCACGTCCTTTTGTGCCTAGAAACGTGGGTAGGGTGTATTGGGTGTTGTTGTCTTGCAGCCAGGCTAGATCGACGCCGGCTTCCAGCAAACGCTGGAATCGTTCCGCTTCGGGGATGTTCATCTCGACGAGCAAAGTCCAATAGTTCCCAATCGCCACTAGCAAATCTGGATGACGATGCCCCGTTTCCACGGTGAACTGGCAGAAGATCGCCACCGTCCGACGCATCAGCGGCTCCGCCTCCGAGAATTGAGCACGAGCGTGAAAGAATTGTCCCAACTGATTTAACAACCGACCGGTCGGCGACGGGTTCCCAATCGCCTCGGCATGTTCCGTGACGGACAATGCATGCGTTTGGGCCGCCAGACATTCAGGCTAAAATCGAACGTCACTGGACTCATTGGGAAAGCTGGCATTGACCATCTCCAGCGCCGTCAATAAATTCTCCTCCCGCGCCACCTCCGGCAGCCGAAACCGTGTAATCTCCTCCACCAATCGATGCACCTGAATCCCTTCGCCGTAATCGGTCCACATGGCCAGCGAATAGGTCGCCAGATCGGCCACCGCCTGTTCGACGTCGATTGGGTCGACGCCTTCCTGCTCTTTCAACTTCTCCAGCATCGCCAGCGGGATGGGGTCAGGCGCCAGCCAGCAGAGGATGTTTAGCAGTCCGTTGATTTTCTCAACAGGCTGCTGGATCGCGAAGAGCTATGCTCTGAGACTGGCGAGGTTGGAAAATGCCACGAGGGCATTTTCCAACAGGCAGTTAGCAAGTAGCGGGCCATGCTCGCTGAGCTCCTCGATGCTCGTCTGCCAGATGGTGGCGACGCTCTTAGGGTAGTTCATCGTCGGCTCGTGGAACCACTCGAGCACTTTTTTTTCTTGCTCTTGCCAGCGGGTGCGGTAGGCAGCCAGGGTGCCGCGATGTTTGACGATGAAGGCGCCAGCTTGTCCCAGGGCAAGGGCCAAGCCGTCGAGGTCGGCGGCCAAGCTTTGGGCGTCTTCTGCGTCGGTTGGTTGCTCGCGCCGGCGTGCGGCGGTGCGGTCGAGGAGGAACTGGGCGGCTACTCCGACAGCGTCCCCTTGGTGCTCGGCACCCCAGGCATGCGTGGGTCATGCTCTACCGCCATCCGCAGCGCCCGCGCGGCCGATTTAAAGATCGCTTCAGCGACGTGGTGGCTGTTGCGGCTGTAGAAGACGTTGACGTGCAGATTGCACAGGGCGTTTGCGGCGGTCGATTGCCAGAAATCTTCGACCAGTTCGCTGTCGAACTCGCCAATCTTGGGCGAATGGAACTGGGCGTTGAAGACCAGGAAGTAGCGGCCCGACAGGTCGACCGCGGTCGTGCACAGAGTCTCTTCCATCGGCAGCGTGAAGTGGCCGTAGCGACGAATCCCCTTCTTGTCGCCGATCGACTGACGAATCGCCTGGCCGAGGCAAATGCCGACGTCCTCGACCGTATGGTGTTGATCGACGTGAAGATCGCCGTTGGCTTTCACCTTCAAGTCGAAGCAGCCATGCCGCGTGAACAACTCGAGCATGTGATCGAAAAAGCCGACGCCGGTTGAGATCTCGCTTTTCCCCTCGCCGTCGAGGTTCAGTTCCAATTCGATTTGCGTTTCGGCCGTTTGCCGGCTGATTTTCGCGGTGCGCGACATCTTAAGCGATTCCTTGAGCCAACGCGGTTTCGATCAACATCAGACAAGCGTCGATTTGATCGTCGCCGCCGACCGAGATGCGAATCCCTGGTTCGAAATTCGGATAGTGCATGTATCGGACAAGCACTCGATTCTGTTTGAGAAACTCGTAGACCGCCTTTAGATTCTTCCCGGGGAAGGTCCCCCAAACGAAATTTGCCTGCGAGTCAGGTACGGTGAAACCGATTTCACGCATTTTAGCGGTCATTCGCTTTCGCGTTTGGATCACCTTTTCGCGATTGGTTTTCAGCCACTGCTGATCGTCAATCGCCGCGGTAGCCCCGGCGATCGACAGCGAGTCGCAGTTGTACGAATCCTTCACCTTCATCAACTGGGCGATGATGTGCGGCTGAGCGACGACGTAACCAAACCGTAATCCCGCCAACGCGTACGATTTGCTCAGCGTCCGCGACACCAGGACCTTGTCGTTCCGCTTGACCAGGTCAATGCAGTTTTCATCGGCGAAATCAACGTACGCTTCATCCACCAACAAAGGGCAGGGGAGGGCGTCAGCCGCCGCCGCGATCTGCGCCTTCGGCACGATCGTCCCGGAGGGGCTGTTCGGGTTCGGCAGAAAGGCGAGCCGCAACTGGTTGCTGCCGGTCGAGAAGGCGTCGGGCAGCGACCAATCAGGATTGAACGCGATTTCTTCGCTGTCGGCGCCTTGGATCTCGGCGAGCGTCTTGTACAAGACATAGCTGGGAGTCGGCAGCCGCAACCATTGGCCGGCGCCCATAAAGGCCCGGGTGACGATCGTCAGAATGTCGTCGCTGCCGTTGCCGCAAAGAATCCAGTCAGGCTCAACGCCCAACACCTCGGCGGCCCGCATGCGAAACGAGTTGCAGAGCGGATCGGGATAACGCTCCAGTCCCTGATCAAGTCGTTCCTTAATCGCACGCGTTACCGCCGGGCTCGCGGGATACGGATTTTCGTTGGTGTTCAGCTTGATGAACTTGCCGGCTTGCGGCTGTTCGCCCGGCACGTAGCCGGCCATCGCGTCGATCTCTGGTCGCACGAAAGACATAGCGCAGACTCGAAGGTAGGAGAATTAGGAAACGCGAATATCAACGCTGCGGCGGTGAGCGGTCAGCCCTTCTTTGTCCGCCATCCGCTGAACATGGGGGGCGATCGCTTGGATGCCGGCGTCGGTGTAATGAATCACGCTGCTTGAGCGCAGAAAATCATTGGCCGACAATCCGCTCGCCCATCGCGCCGTGCCACCGGTCGGCAACACGTGCGAAGGCCCAGCCGCATAGTCGCCCAGCGCCACCGGCGTGTAGTTGCCCAAGAAGGTCGCTCCGGCGTTCGGAATCTTGTCAAGCAGCGTCTCTGCACTGTCGGTCGCGATGTGCAGATGCTCCGGCGCGATTTCGTTCGCCAGTTGGCAAGCTTGCTCTTGGCTTTCGGCCAAGATCAAACAGCCGAACGCTTCCAGACTTTGCACCGTTAGTTCGCACCGTTCGAGCAGCGCGACCTGGCGATTGAGTTCGGCGTAGGTCGCCTCCAGCGTCGCGGGGCTCCAGGTGATCAGAATACTGGCGCCGGGCGCATGTTCGGCCTGAGCCAACAAGTCGGCGGCGGTGTAATCGGCGCGGGTCGTCTCGTCGGCGATGACCACCACTTCGCTCGGTCCGGCGATCGAATCGATGTCGACCTCGCCGTAGACATGTTTCTTAGCAAGCGCCACGAACAGGTTGCCAGGGCCGACGATCTTGTCGACTTGCGGAATCCCTTCGACGCCATAGGCGAGGGCCGCGACCGCTTGAGCGCCACCCATCCGATAGACCTCGGTCACGCCCAACTCATGGCAGGTCGCCAGCAAGTCGGTGTTGTACGAACCGAACGGCGTCGGTGGAGCGACGACGACCAACTCTTTGACCCCAGCGGCCAAGGCCGGGACCGCGGTCATCAGCACGGTTGAAGGATACGCTGCCGCGCCTCCAGGCACGCAGAGCCCCGCTCGCTGAAGCGGCAAGTAACGCTGCCGCAGGAAGTTGCCGTCGGGGCGATCGACTTGCACATCTTTGTGCAGGATCGCGGTTTGAAACTCCCAGATGTTTTCGCGGATCTTGCGGAGCGTTTCCAGAAACTCCGGCGCCGCCGCAGCATGAGCCGCTTCTAGTTCGGATTGCGGAACGCGGATCGTCTCGGCGGTCAGCTGCTTGCCGTCTAGCTTTTCGCTGTAGCGAAGTACGGCGGCCAAGCCTTCGGTCTGCACCTCGTGGCAGATTCGCTCGACCACTTGTTGCGGCGAGAGGGGTTCGCCAAACGTTTCGATCGTGCGGCGGCGCCCCGCTTCGCTGACCACGTTGCCGCGGGGGCTGAGCTTTTCGCGAAGTTCGGCAAGACGGGCCGGAACGTCGTCCTGGCGAGCGTCAATACGAGCGATGTTCAAAGCGATTTCGGCCATCGGGCTTTCAAGCGGCGTTACAAAGGTGGCAGGTCGGTCCAACAGGACAGGGCAGAGCCCTATTTTGTTCACTGGAAGGCGATCACGAAAGGGTAGCCCCCACCCAAATCAGGGGCGTACGATCATCCGCCAACAGCGATGGATTCGCTTATTGCGGAAATCTTCGGGGACGGTTCGCTTCGAGATCTCCCGAATCGAGAGCCCATCGAACAGCGATTCATCAAATTTGAACCGGCGGAAGTTGGTCGAAAAGTAGATCACTCCCTCCGGCGCCATCCGCGAAATCAGCAGTTCGAGCGCCTCCTCGTAGTCTTGCTGCACGTCCCAGACGGTCTCGGTCCGCTTGCTGTTGGAGAAGGTCGGCACATCGATAACCGCCAAGTCGTACGTCTCTTCAACCGGCGCCCGCAGCCACTGCATCACATCTCCCTGCAGCAGGCGATGTTCGCCGCCGCGGAAACCGTTCCGCCGCAAGTTGCGATCGGCCCACGCCAGGTAAGTGGGAGACAGATCGACGCTCGTCGTGCTGGCCGCGCCTCCGTCGGCCGCATATACCGAGAAGGCGCCGGTGTAGCAGAAGAGATTGAGAAAACGTTTCCCTTTCGCTTCGTCCCGCACCATTCCGCGGGCGACGCGGTGATCCAGGAACAGGCCCGTATCGACATAGTCCGAAAGATTGACCTCAAACTTCAGGCCACCTTCTTCGGCGTCGATCGTCACGCGGCGGTCGTCTTGCCGTTGATGCTGTTGGTCGCCCCGCTGCACGACGCGGGTCTTGCCGTAGACGTTCTCCCGCGGAATCTCCAGCGCATCGGCGGCGACGTCGGCCATGCGATCAAGCCACTCGGCATGTTGCGCTGTCGTCCGGTCGTGCGGACGTTCGTATTCGCTGAGGTGCAGATAGTCGTGATAGCGATCGACCACCAGCGGGATCTCAGGAATATCGCGTTCGTACAAGCGATAGCAATGGATGCCTCGCTTGGGCCAGCGGCGCAAGTGGCGCTGCAGTTTGACCAGGCGATTGGTGAACAGTTCGGCCTGCTTGTCCGCTTTCCCCGTCAGTCCGCCAAAGGCAGGCATCGCGGCTGGTTCCGGCTTTGGTTCTTGCGGAGGCGATTCAACATCGCTCGTTTCCAATTCCGCGCTGGCCGGCATGTCCAGCTCTTTCGGTGGACGCGGTCCGTAGAACTGGTAGTACTGACACTCGATCCGCCCGTTGTAGATCTTACGGCGTCGATCCGCCTCCTGACCGATCAAACGCTCAAACTGCGACTCGGCGGTCAGTACATAGTGCGACCAGGTCGGCAAATGCCGCAGCACATGCGGGAAGGTCTTGTACAGCTGATCGAGTTCGCGGCGTTCGCCAATTCGCTCGCCGTAAGGCGGGTTGGTGATGATGCAGCCATACTCTTCGTCGCTGCGTAGATCGCGGAAGTCGCGCTGCTCGAAAATCACATCATGCGACACGCCGGCGGTGTTGGCATGCTGGCGAGCCAGCCGCAGCACATCGGCGTCGGTATCAAAGCCGCGCAACGGTTGGTCGAGCTTCTTCCGCTTCGCCTTGCGAGCGTCGGCCCGCAGGTCGGATATCATCTCGGGCGAAGTGAGCGGCCAGCTCTCAAAATCGAACTCGCGGGTCAAACCGGGCGCAAAGTTCCGCGCGACCAGCGCCGCTTCGATCGGGATCGTGCCGCTGCCGCAGAAGGGGTCGATCAAGGGACGTCCCGGCTTCCAAAAGCTGAGATCAATCAGGGCCGCGGCCAGCGTCTCTTTCAGCGGCGCCGGACCGACCAGACGGCGATAGCCCCGCTTATGCAAACTGGCGCCGGTCGTGTCGATGGTCAGCGTCGCTTCGTCTTCCAGCAGCGCCACTTCGACCGTCACCCGCGGGCCGGTCTCTGGCAATTCGCTGACGCCATGTTCGGCCAACAGTCGTTCGACGATCGCCTTCTTGACGATTTTTTGACAGGCCGGCACGCTCGAAAGTTGCGACTTCAGCGAACGTCCATTCACCGGAAAGCAGCCGTCGGCCGGAATGAATTTTTCCCAAGGCAATGCCCGGACGCCGTCAAACAGCAACCCAAAGTCATCGGCCTTGAACGCCCCCAGTCGAATCAGCACGCGGTCGGCGGTTCGCAGCCAAAGGTTGGTCTTGGCGACGTCTTCCATAGTACCGCGAAACAAGATCTTGCCCGAGCCGATGATCTTCGGCTCGTAGCCAAGTTGCTCGATCTGGCGTGCAGCGACCTTTTCGATGCCAAAAGCGGCCGCGGCCAATAAGTCGTAAGCGTCGTCCAAAGAACTCTCTGCGGCTGGCGAAAGGCTGCGAGGAAACCGTTCATCCTACTCGATTGGGGCCGGTTCGCGAATGACTCCGCGGGGTGCGATCCCCCGTCGGCTTGGCTCCCAGGGCAGAAAGCGGATAATTGAAGGTCCTAGATGCCAAATTTCGCTCACTTCCCGCTTTCCCGTAGGAACGCCATGATCGACCTCCGCAGCGACACCGTCACCCAACCGACACCCGCCATGCGCGAGGCGATGGCCAACGCTGAAGTGGGAGACGCCGTGATCGACGTTGATCCGACCGTCGATCGGCTCGAGCGGCTGACCGCCGAGTTGCTCGGCAAAGAGGCGGCCGTCTACATGCCCTCAGGCAGCATGACCAACCAGATCGCGATCCGCATCCACTGCAAGCCGGGGGACGAGTTCATCTGCGAAGCCGGCTGCCACGTTTACAACTACGAGCAAGCCGCCTTCGCCCAGCTGAGCGGCGTCGCCACCCGGACGATTGAAGGGGAATACGGCGTCCTGAAACCGGAGCAACTGCACGACGGTTTGATCCGTCCCGAGAACGACCACATGGTCCGCACGCGGTTGGTCTGTCTCGAAAACACGCACAACCGGGGCGCCGGCAAGGTTCAGCCGTACGAATATGTCAAGCAGATTTGCAGTTGGGCCCATGCCGCCGGGCTGATCACCCACCTGGATGGGGCTCGGTTGTTTAACGCCGTTGCGGCCACCGGCGTCTCGCTGGCCGATTGGTGCCAACATTTTGATACGGTCAGCGTCTGCTTCAGCAAAGGGCTGGGGGCGCCGGTTGGCTCTTGCCTAGCCGGTCCGGCCGATAGGATGCGCGAAGCCCGCCGCCATCGCAAACTGTTTGGCGGCGGCATGCGTCAGGCCGGCATCATCGCCGCCGGGGCGCTCTACGGACTACTGCACAACCGCGATCAGCTGGTCGAAGATCATCAGCACGCCCAAATCTTGGCCGCCGCGATTGGCGAGTCGGCCCATCTGTCGCTGACCCCCGAGACGGTCGATACCAATATCGTCATCTTTCAGGTCGATCCAAAAATCGGCACGGCGGCCCAATTCGTCTCCCAGCTGAAAGAAGCAGGCGTCGCCATGCTGCCGGTCAGCGCACAGGAAGTGCGAGCGGTGACCCATCTCGATGTCACTCGCCCCCAGATCGAAGAAGCGGCGACGATCTTAAAAAAGCTAGGAAGTTGATTTGATCTTCCCCCCGCGAAATAGGCGGAGGGGTGAATAATTGCTACAACCAGAGACGTATTTCGCCAAGAGGGAGCGAACCGCGCAGTTGCGCCCTATTTTTGCATTCTCTTTGCCGTGATCCGGCAAAAGAATGTAAGCTAAAGAGTTATAGAGACTTAACTGCGGCAGACGCCCTGAAAATCACCTTCGTTCCACCCTCGCAAGACTTCCCACCGCATGGCCGTCGCGAACACTCACGATTTCTGGAAATTGTTGCTGAAAAGCAACTTGCTGCCGAAGGACCGCTGCCAGCAACTCCACGAGAGTTACAAGCAGCAAGCCAATGGGGACGCCGATCCCAAAAAATTGGCGAAGTGGCTGATCAGCGAGTCGGCGATCACCCCGTACCAGGCCCGTATTTTGCTCGGCGGCAAGTCAGGCCCATTTCAGCTGGGCGCCTACAAGCTGCTCGACCGCATCGACGCTGGTCTACTGGCCGGGGCGTATCGCGCCGTGCATGTCGAGTCGGGTCATCCGGTGCTGCTGCACAAGATCTCGAAATCGATCCTCGACAACCCGCAAGCCTGGGCGGTGGTCGAGCAACAGATTCGCAGTCGCTGCGCTGCGCCCCACCCGCATCTCTGGCGCTGCTTTGAGTTGCTGGAGGTTGGCGGCAACCGCTTCCTCGCGACCGAAGAGCCGACCGGCAACCCGCTGCAGGAAAGTCGCCCGGGGCCGGGTCAACCCGTTCCGGCCGCCGACTGTGCTCGCCTGGTGCGACAAGCGACCTTGGCGGTTGATTGCTTGCATAGCATCGGCATCATCCAGGGGAACCTGACGCCCGACGCGCTGTGGTTGGAAGCCAACGGCAACCTGAAGGTGATGAACAACCCGCTGCAGCTTCCCAGCCCGGCCGATTGGAACAAGGCGGACGAAGCGACGCTCCGCCGAGCCGACTTTACGGCGCCAGAGTTATCGTCGCCGGGTACGCCCCCAACGCGACTTAGCGACATCTACTCGCTCGGCTGCATCCTGTTTGATCTGCTGACCGGCAATCCGCCGTTCGCCGGCGGCGACCTCCAGCAAAAGTTCAGCCGTCATGCCGGCGAACCGGTCGCCCAAGCGCCGCAGATCCCGCCGCCGATGTTTCAGACGCTCGCCTACATGATGGCGAAGAGCCCTACGGTCCGTTATCAATCGGCCGGCGACGTCGCTAGTGCACTCGCCCACCACGTCGATCCGTCGCAGCTCAATCCTCCGGTCGTCACGGCGCCGCCAACCCTTGGCGCTTACCAGCAGTCGCTGCCGCAGACGTCGCCGCCCCCCAGCGCGACGCCGCCCCAAGGGATGCCGCAACACTTTTCTCCGCCCACCGCCGCGCCGTTTCCTGGCAGTCCCGGCATGTCGATGCCTGGCGCTCCCGGCATGCCGACGCCTGGCGGTCCCGGGATGCCGATGCCCGGCGCACCGCCGACCCCGCCTCCCATGCCCGGCTACGGAGTTCCGCCAACCGCGGCTCCGATGGCGACTCCGGTAGCGACTCCCGTCGCAGCGCCGGTGGCGACGCCGGTTGGCGCTCCCGTGGCGACCCCAGTCGGCGTACCAGCTTCCGGCGCGCCGGTCGCTGGCGTCCAGGGAGAAAGCCGGGCGGCAATCCTGGCCGAACGTGCCCGCAAAAAGAAACAGGTCAAACGAATCACGCAACTGGTCGTGCTCGGTCTACTGGCGATCGGCATGGGCGGCGCGGGGATCTACGTGCTGCAAAACATGTCTGGCGATGGCGGTGACGTCGCTGACAACGATCCGTCGCCGGCCCCGACCGATCCCAGTAATCCTCCCGCCAACCCCATGGGCGGCGGCAACGGCCCGAGCAACCCACCAGCCAATCCGCCCGCTGGCGACGGCATGCCGGTGCAACTTGTCGCCGACGATCAACAAACGCTGTGGGCCTCGCCCACCCAAGGCGCCCCGATCACATTGGAAGGGCTACCGACCGGCGTCAAAAGCGTGTTGACCTTGCGCGTCGACGAACTGACCGGCAGTCAGCCGGGCCAGCAAGTGCTCGCAGCGCTCGGCCCACAGTTCAACGCCGTTTGGAAAGGCTGGGAAACGACCAGTCGATTTAGCTGGAGCGAGGTCGAATCGGCTGTTTTCGCCTATGGACCGACCACGCCCGCAGCGCAACCGACGATTGTCGTTCGCCTGAAAGGTCCGACCAACCTGATGTCGAAATGGGGCGGAGCGCAGTCGGTTGGACAGGGGCCGGCGCAATACTTCAAGCTCGGCGCCTGGTCGTTCTTTCCGCTACCCGGCGCCAGTGATCGCGGCTTTGTGATGGGCGCCGATAGCGACATAGCCGCCATCGCCGCGTCCGGCGGAAAAGCGCCGCTGTTGCCGCTCGAAATGGAACAACTGCGCCGCTCGTCCGATGACCAGCGCACGCTCAACCTGCTGTTCGACGCTCGTTACTTGATGTCGCCGCAGTCGCCGCTCGGCTCGGGCAACTTGGCCAGCTTGAAAGAACCGGTCAGCTGGTTCCTGGGCGATATGATTCAAGCCGGACTGGTCAGCTGCCAGCTCGACGCGACGCATTGCTATACCGAAGGTCGCTTTATCGGCTCGCTGGCGGCCGAACCGTTTGGCCTGGCCGAGTCGCTGCGGGCTCGCATCCTGGGCGGCTCGAAGCTGGTCGCCAATACGGTCACCCAACTCAGCCCGACTCCGTACTGGCAGTCGCTGGGCGGCAAGTTCCCGACGATGCTCGAGTTTGTGCATAAGTTCACCCGGACCGGCGCCGACGGCAAACAGGCGATCGTCAACATCGCGTTGCCCTCGTACGCGGCGCCCAACCTGTTGGCGGCGTCGGAGTTAACGATCTCCGCTTCTTCCGGCGGCGCGAGTGCGGCTCCCCCCACGGCAATCGCCAGTGGCGGCGGTGGGGCGCAAACGCTTCAGCAGAAGCTGAAGAACAAGATCAGCCTTGGGTTTCCGCAAACGTCGCTCGACTTCGCCATGGGATTTTTCGGTGACGAATTGGGGGCCCCGGTCAAATTGCTGGGGGGGGACTTGCAGTTGGACGGCATTACCCAGAACCAGCAGATCCGGCAATTCAACATGATGGACAAGCCGGCCGAAGAGGTCTTAGTCGCCCTTCTGATGAAGGCGAATCCGATCACCACGGTGACCGCTCCTAACGAAGCGGATCAAAAACTTGTCTATGTAATTGGCCCCGATCCGGAGAATCCGGACGGTGAGAAGGTTATATTGATTACTACGCGAGCCCAGGCAGCCAAGAAAAAATATGAGTTGCCAGCTCCGTTTCAACTGAAAAAATAAAAGGGCCGGACTAACACTCCCCAGCGTAACGAAGTGGAACCTTTCTCGATCCGATGTACGACCTGCCGTGCGCCTCTCCGTGTAAAACACGCGGAGTTGATCGGACAGATTCTGCCCTGCCCGAAGTGCGGCAGCATGGTGCAGATCGTGGCGCCCGACGCCGAAGGGGATCTGACGTCATCTGAATCGGCCAACGCCAAGACGGTGCAATTGCCGCAGGCGACGTCGTCGGCTCGTAGCCCGCAACCGACCGAATCAAAGTCGGCCCCATCGAAGCCTGCGGAGTCGAAATCAACGCCGTCCAAACCGGCCACCGCCATCAAGCGAGCCGCCTCGTCAGCGCCGTCCCCCAAACCGAAAGCGGCGGCCGCTACCGCTGCAGCCGACGCGGAAAGCTCGGAAGAATTGTTTGCCGATGCGGCGGCGTTGCTGTCCGGCGAGTCATCGGCGCCTCCGCCGTCGACTTCCCAGCCGGCGACTTCGCCATCCGCCACGTCCCAAGCGTCCGCTGATAAAGCGGCGAAGCCGGAAACGGCGCAGCCCGTCGCGGCGGGTGAAGCCGATCCTGCAGAACTTCCTTCCACGCTGCCGGCAAAATCGAAGTTCGCGACCTATCGCCTGATTGCGATGATCGGCGGCGGCGTGGTGGTCGGCGGTTTGCTGCTGACGCTGGTCGTTCGCCAAATCTTGATCGACGACCAACCGGTCGCCCAGATCGAAACCCCGGCCACGTCTGCCGAAGTCGCCCCGGAAACCCCGGTCGAATCACCGAGCGCAGAGCCCAAGCCGCCGCAAGACGAAACCACCGAGCAGCCGACCCCGCCGACCAATCCAGCTGACAAAACTCCCGCGCCGAAAGAAGCGAATCCCCCGGCCGAGAAACCGGCCCCGGAGACCGTTGCCGAAAAGCCGCCGGCCGAGATGCCGCTCGACGAATCGCAGCCGCAGGAAAACCCGTTCCTGTTTGACGTCCCCGATAGCGCCAAGCCGAAGAGCGAGCAGCCGGCCCCAGAAGAGGTTGCCGCCAACGACGCCGCCGAACCGAGTGACGAACAACGGATGAAGTTCGCCCAGGATCCGCTGACCGGCGTGCTGGGCGAAGCGTTCCCGCTGTTTGACGAGTCGGTGTTTGACGCCCCCGATTCGCAGTCGCTCGCCGAAACGGCCCAGCCTGAAGCGCCGCTTCCCGATCCAGCCTCGATCCCTTCGCAAGAACCTGTCGCCAAGAAGCCGGCGCCACGGGCCGTCAACGTCGCGGCTCGCTTGAACGATCCGTTCCTCAACGCCCGGTTCCGCGACATTCCGCTGTTGGATCACCTCCGCAACCTGACCCGCTGGAGCACGATCCCGATATCGGTCGATCCGCTCGCGCTGCAATCGGCCGATATCGTCGGCGACAAAAAGATCAACGTCAATCAAAAGGGGACCAACACCGAGCGTCTCCTCCGGGGCGCCGTTGAGCCCTTGCGGATGTCGGTCGACGTGCAGAGCGACCAGATTCGCATTGTGCCGCTCAAGCAGGCCGGCATGCAGCGGCCGACGATTCGCTTCCAGGTCGACGATCTGGCCGACGACGATCAAGAGGTCGCCGAACTCGCCTACAACATTACCCACCTGGTCGAACCAACCTCGTGGCAAGGCGCCGGCGGCGGCAACACTTGCCGCACGGGCAAGAAAGAACTGCAACTGGCGGCCGACTCCAAGACCGTCTTTCAAGCTTTGGTGCTGGTCGAAAAATTGCGCGTCGCCCGCGGCTTGGATCCGCGCAGTCGTTACGACGAAAAGCTTTTCGAGCTTGCCCCACGCACCGAGCAAGGCGCCGCGATGCTCGACAAGAAGGTGCAGCTTACCTTCGCCGAGCCGGCCGAACTGCTGGAGATCACCGAACAGCTGGAAGATACGACCGGCGTAATTCTGCTGATCGACTGGCAGTCGCTGCTCAAAGAAGGTTGGAACCCCGCGACCGAAGCGACGATGCTCGCGCTGGACGTCCCGCTGCGAGAGGCGCTGAACACGCTGCTCGATCCGCTGGAGATGGACTTCCGCGTCATTGACGATCGCACGCTGGAAGTCGCCATGAAGTCCGATCTAGCCACTCGGCCCGAGGTCGAGTTCTATCCGATCAGCGATCTGGCCGACGGCCCGACGCGAGCCAACGCCCTGATCAATCGCCTGAAGAAAGAACTGGCGATCGCTGACGATCCGCAGTTCGCTCTCATCTACGACGCCCCCAGCAAGAACCTGATGGTCCGCTTGCCGCAGGCCAAACAGGTCGAATTGGGCACGGCGCTCGCCAACATGCGAACGCCGTAGATGCGAGTTAGACTCTCCACGCGACACTAGCCCGCTGCGCAAGCGAGGGAATGTGGACGCAAGTGAAAGACGAATGTCGAAGCTCGAATGACGAAACCATCGCATTTCGCCCTTCCGGTTTCGACATTCGTCATTTAGCCAACGCATTCCCTCGCTCGCGCAGCGGGCTAGTGTTGATCTCAACTGGTCATTCCCGTCCTCTCTCTACATCTCGATCCCGAGCGCGTCGGCCACTTTGCGGCACTTGGTCATCGTTTGGGCGAACTGGTCAAGGTTCAGCGATTGGTAGCCGTCGCTCATCGCTTCTTCCGGCTTCGGATGAACTTCGATGATCAAGCCGTCGGCGCCCACCGCGACGCTCGCCGCACACATGTCTTCGATCAGGTAAGCGTGCCCGGTGCCATGGCTCGGATCGATCACCACCGGCAGGTGGGTCTTCTGATGCAAGTACGGAACGGTCGCCAGCGGCAACGTGAAGCGGGTATGCGTCTCGAAGGTGCGGATGCCCCGTTCGCATAGCATGACGTTCTGGTTCCCTTCGTTCAGAATGTACTCGGCGGCGAGCAGCAGTTCGTCGATCGTCGCGGCGGGACCACGCTTCAGCAGCACGGCGCGATCGACGCGGCCGCAGGCTTCCAGCAAGCGGTAGTTCTGCATGTTGCGAGCGCCGATTTGCAGCACATCGGCGTATTTGGCGACCAACTCAACGTCCTCGGGCGACATCACTTCGGTCACGATCGCCAGGCCAGTTTCTTCGCGAGCGGCGGCCAGCAGTTTCAGCCCTTCTTCTTTCATCCCCTGGAACGCGTAGGGGCTGGTCCGCGGCTTGAACGCTCCGCCACGAAGGGCGGTGGCTCCTGCTTTCTTCACGGCCCGGGCGGTCGTGATCAGTTGCTCTTCGCTTTCGACCGAGCAGGGACCGGCCATCACGCCCAGACATCCGGCGCCCACTTTCAAATCGCGGACGACGACCTGCGTCGACTCCGGCTTCACTTCACGACTGGCGACCTTGTAAGGCGCCAAGATCGGCATCACCGAGGCGACGCCGGGCCCGCTTTCCAGCGACTCTTTCGTCTCGGGTCGCTTGTCGCCAATCGCCGCGATCACGGTCTGTTCCGCACCGACGATAATGTGGGCCTTCAGCCCCAAACTCTCAACTCGTTGGGCCATGTGTTCGATCTCCGCCTGTTCGGCTCCACGCCGCATTACCACGATCATTGCCTGGGTGCTCCGATGTTTTTTTGAAAGCTGTCGATTTGCAGTAGGTAAACGAAAAAGGCCCTGAACTTCTTGGGAAGTTCAGGGCCTGCAAGGACTCGTATTAGCGATTGTGCAGCTACGCAGTTCCTCCAGGCCCACCGGTAAAGTAGGTAAAGAACTGCCAAAAGTAGCTGTTGGTCACGATCATGTTGGTCATTATGACTGTCGGCGCCGCGAACGCAAGTCGTGCGGCGCGGCAATCGGTCAATCTGCGTGAATCACGCTGAAAACGTCCAAACGAGGGGCCTCCCCACGTTCGCCTTCCTACGACTGCTGGGCAGCCGTCGGAGCTACGTCGACCGCCGACTTCATGACGCTCGGCGGCACGACGGGGTTCGCAGCAGGCAGCCGAATCGTAAACGCGGTGCCGACGCCCACCGTGCTTTGCACCCGAATTTTGCCAGCGTGCGCCTCGATAATATCGCGGCAAGTCGCCAGGCCGAGACCGGTTCCACCTTTGCCGCTTTCGTCGGGACCTGATTTCGTCGAGAAGAATGGATCAAAGATTCTCGGCAATTGATCGGCCGGGATCCCGCTGCCGCTATCCCGCACCATCAGGCAAACGCCACCTTCCTCGTCTTGCGACAAGCGAACCACCAGGCGGCCCCCTTTGGGCATCGCCTGCCGGGCGTTGATCATCAGGTTGAGCAGCACCTGTTGAATCTGGTTGCCGATCGCCAGGGCCGGCGCAGTCGTCTCGATCTGCACGTCTAGTTCGACGCGGTACTTTTGCATTTCTCGCTCGAGCAGCATCACCGCATCTTGCACCAAGGGCGCCAGATCGGTCGGTTCGCGACGATCACTGCGGTTGCGAGCCATGCCCAGCACGCCGGTGGTGATCTTCGCCGCTCGGTTGCCGGCCGCCATGATCTTCTCAAAGCAACGATTGCGGGTCGCTTCGTCCTGATGGCGCATTCCCATCTGGGCGTAATTGATGATCGAGGTCAGGACGTTGTTGAATTCGTGCGTGGTCGAGCTCATCAGTTCGCCGAGCGCGGTGAACTTCTGGGCCTCGGCCAATCGTCTCTTGAGCGTTTCGACTTGCTCCTCGAGCGATGGCTGGTTTGGGGACTCTGTGACCGGTGACGTCCTGGATGACACGCGCGTCCTGCCTTTCCTTCTAGAGACTTCCCACCCTGCTGGGTTTCGCAAAACCGCCGAAGCTTCCCTGTCGGCGTCGCTTAAAGTCCTGCGAAATGGAGATTTACCGCTACGAAAACCTATCGACGTATTGCTCTTCGTGACTCAAATCGATCTCGCTACAATCGACGCCCCCGATACAGATCCCCCAATGTCGCAAAGGATTCTGCGCATGCATACGCTCGACCTGCTGGAACAAGCTATCACCGCTGCTGAGAAACTCGGCTATCGAGTTCGCCGCGAGTGGCTCGGCGGAGGCGCCAGCGGCGGCTGCGAAATGGGGGGGCAGAAATGGATTTTCGTTGATCTATCGCTCGATTCGCATGAACAACTGATGCAAGTGCTCGAGGCCGTTGGCGAAGACGATGCGCTGAAGACGATTCCGTTGCCCAAATCGCTCGAAACGCTGGCCCAGCGATCCCGCAAAGCGGCGTAGGATACTTTTTGCGTGTGCCACTGCAGGCTTGTCCAGCAGTGGCACACGTTTTCGGGAAACTACTCCAACCCCGGGTGCCCAAACAGCCGCTTCGTTTGGATATACATCTCAACCGAGCGGGGCGTCTGATAGCGGATCGTTTCGCCAGCAGCGCAGCGGCGGCGAATCTCGGTGCTGCTCAGCCCAATCCCCGGCACATCGACCAGGTTGCCAGCGAACGACTGTAGACGTTCGGCCGAGCAATAAGGCGCCAGGACGCCCCAATCGGGCTCCGGCGAACCAGGCCGCCGCATCACCGCTGGCGCCGCCAGCTGACAGATTTCCTCCGGATTGCGCCAAGTACGAAAATCGGCCAGCGTATCGCCGCCGATCAGCAGAAACAGCTCGGCGTCAGGCAGCAGCTCTCGAATTTGCTTCAGCGTATCCACCGTAAAGCTGACGCCGCCCCGTTCTAGTTCCAAAGGACAAACCGTGAACGCCTCGTTGCCGGCGATCGCCATTTGCAACATCGCCACCCGATCGGCGTCGTTGGCCAGCACTTGATCCAACTTATGCGGCGGGGTGGCGGCCGGCACGAACCAAACTTCGTCCAGCTTCAGCTGTTCTCGCGCGTACTCCGCCAGCAGCAAATGGCCAAAATGAACCGGCGAAAACGAGCCGCCGAAAAATCCGAGTCGCATAGAACCTGCCCGCTTTTCCTGATCGCCCCCGGAAGCCGAAGGCCAAAATCGTTACAATTCAATGTAACCCCCACCCGCCGCGCAGGCCATCCAAGGGCCGTTGAACGCTCGTGAAGCAACAAGACCTATTCAATACCGCGCCGGCCCAGTGGGAAGTGGACGATCTCGTTTCGCATGTCGTCGCGAAGATCGTCTTCTCGACCGGGCCGCAAAAACCGTTCGACTATCTCGTGCCGGAACCTCTGGTGGCGGAAGCGATCGCCGGCCGTCGCATGCGCGTTCCGTTTGGCCGCGGTGATCGCCTGGTGCAGGGATACTGCGTTGAAGTCGCCGCGAAACAGATCGTGCCCGGCAAGCTGAAATCGATTTACGAAGTGGTCGACGACGTCACGCTGCTTAGCCGCACAATGCTCGACCTGACTCACTGGATGGCCGATTATTATCTATGCCCTTGGGGACAAGTGTTAGACGCAGTCGTTCCGGCGGCGGTTCGCGGCAATGCTGGAACGCGCGAGGTCACGCTGCTGTCGGTCCCCCGCGAAACGGCGATGCAGCTCGCCACGCTCAAACTGCCCGCCAAACAGCACGCGGCCCTCAGCATCTTGGCCGGGGCCAGCCGCCCCATGACGCCCCCCGAGCTGGCCAACGCCGCCGGTTGTACGCAAGCGCCGATCATGGCGCTACGGAAAAAGAAACTGGTCCAGGTCGAGATCCGCCGCATCAGCTTCGCCCATTTCGATGACGAACCGGCCGAAGCGGAACCGCCCAAAGAGCTGAACCCCGACCAGACTGCAGCCCTGCGCACCATCCTGAACGCGGTCGAAGAGGAGCGACATCAGTCAGTACTCTTGCATGGCGTGACCGGCAGCGGCAAGACCGAGGTCTACCTGCAGGCGATTCAAAAAGTAGTCGCCGCCGGCAAACAGGCGATCGTGCTCGTTCCCGAGATCAGCCTGACGCCGCAGACCAAACATCGCTTCCGGGCCCGCTTCAGCCAGATCGCGCTATTGCATAGCCACATGAACGACGTCGAGCGGCATTGGCAATGGAAACGGATCGCCAGTGGGCACATTCCGGTGGTGGTTGGCGCTCGCAGCGCAATCTTCGCCCCGACGCCGCGACTGGGAATGATCATCCTGGACGAAGAGCATGAATCGTCCTTCAAGCAAGACACATCCCCGCGCTACCATGCCCGCGACGTCGCCGCGTGGCGAGCCGCCCACGAACACGCGCCGCTGATCCTTGGCTCGGCGACGCCATCGCTCGAAAGCTGGCGACAAACGCAAGCCGGCGAGATGACGCTGGTCTCGATGCCGCGCCGCGTAAACGACTATCCGCTGCCTGACGTGAAGACGATCGACCTGCGGATCGACCGCAAGAGCCAAGGCCGCGGCGCGATCAGTCGCCAGCTATATCAGGCGATCAAACGGACCATCGAAGAAGATGGACAGATGATCCTGCTGCTCAATCGCCGCGGCTATGCGACCCACATCCAATGTCCGGCCTGCGGCGAAAAGGTGGTCTGTCCAGAGTGCGAAATTCCACTCACCCATCATCTGGCCGACAACGTGGCGATCTGCCATTACTGCGACTATCGCCGCCCGGCGCCGAAAAGCTGTCCAGCGTGCGACTACACCGGCATCCATTTTTTTGGCTATGGCACGCAGAAGTTAGAAGCGGAAGTGAAGGCCCGCTTTCCCGGGGTCGAGTGCCTGCGGATGGACAGCGACACGATGAAGAAGCCGGGCTCCCACGAGGCGGCCCTCGATCGTTTCCGTCGCGGCGACGCCAAGATCTTGGTCGGCACGCAGATGATCGCCAAAGGACTCGACTTCCCCAACGTGACGCTGGTCGGAGTGATCAACGCCGATACGGCGCTGCACTTTCCTGACGTCAGGGCGGGGGAGCGAACCTTCCAACTAATCACCCAGGTCGCCGGCCGAACTGGACGCGGGCACAAGGGAGGCCAGGTGTTGGTCCAAACCCTGAGCCCTGATCACCCGGCGATCGAAGCGGCGACGCGGCACGATTACTCGCTGTTCGCCGAGCGCGAGCTTCCATTTCGCGAGAAGTTCCACTTCAGCCCGTTCGCCAAGATGGTGCGACTGGTCGCGCGGGCCGAAGTCGCTTCGGCGCCTGAGGCGATGCTCGAAGAGTTCGCCAAGCAGATGGTAAAAGTGGCCGAAGATTTGGACCTGGCGATTTTTCTCCAGGGGCCGGCCGCCGCGCCGATCGAGAAACTGCGAGGGCAGTATCGCTTCCATCTGCTGATCAAATCGCACGATGGCGAAAAGCTGCGTGAAGCGGTCAAACTGGTCGCCGCGAAGACGAAAACGCCCGACGATGTGATCTGGACCATCGACGTCGACCCGGTCGACATGATGTAAACCGAGTACTGGCAGTACTTTCGGGGGAAGTGAATCTGTCTGGCTCCGAGTGGACCAAACCTCTAGAATGCATACAAGTCCCCAAAGTTTTCCCATTTTCAACGTATTGCATGTCCTACCGCTCGCTAAAACGCGTTCTCGGCGAAACGAACCTGGAGCGGAAGTGCCGCTTCTTGTTCGGGACCTGCTTGCTGCTGTTGATCATGGGAAGTTTCACCTGGTACGGTCAGCAGACCGAACAGCTGGTGCACGAGAAGAACGAAGCGACCGGGCGTCTGTTGGTCGATGCGGTGCTGCTGAAGATCCACTGGCAAAGCAACGAAAAGACGTCGCAGCCAGGTTACGACGCGTACGTCGCCGAGACGGGACTCGACCTGGAATACATCACGTACAGGTGGGAAATCCTGGTTCGCGACCCGGAGGCGCAAAAACTGGCCCGCACGCTCAACAAAGAAGAGCGCATCGGACTGCCGGCCAACGAAAAGGAGTACCAGATCCTGGCCGAGTTGCAGTACGAGCAGGAGACCCGCGACAAAGAGATTCTGGAGAAGTTCTTAGCGACTCCAGAGCTCGAGACCAAAGTGGTCGACGAAGAGTGGGTCAAGTTCAAGCCGCAAAACGACAATAAGAATCTGGTTGAATACTCGCCCGTCTCTCGCTCATCGTACAACGACAACAGTAAGAAGTACGTTTACTACCAGCCGATCTACTGGAAGCATTCGTGCAAGACGTGCCACTACAACGACATCGCCGCCGCCTTCCCGGCCGGCGCCCCCGCGATTGACGACAAGCTGCCGTTCACGGTCGTCAAAATCACCAAGGATGACGACGTCACGCAGGTGGCGCTCAACAAGAACTTCGCCTTCCTGGTGGCGACCGGCATCATCACTGTGGCGCTCTCGATGGCGGCGCTCTACTTGATCGTCAAATACGTAATCGTCAAACCGCTCAACCATCTGCGTGAGGTGAGCGAAGAGGTGACCAACGGCAATACGTCAGTCCGGGCCGACATCCGCACCAACGACGAGTTTGAAGATCTCGCCTCGTCGTTCAACAAGATGTTGCGTCACTTGATCGATGCGCAAAATCAATTGCACCTGGCCAACGATGACCTCGACAACAAGGTCGACGAACTGGCCCGCGTCAACGTGCAGCTCTACGAAATGAACCGCGTCAAGAGCGACTTCCTGGCCAACATGAGCCATGAGTTGCGAACCCCGCTCAACAGCATCCTCGGCTTCTCCGACGTGCTCAGCGGCATCGACAGCTTGAACGACAAGCAAAAGCGGTACGTCCAAAACATCCAGAAGTCGGGCCGCTTGCTGCTCGACATGATCAACGACATCCTCGACCTCGCGAAGATCGAGAGCGGTCGGATGGAAGTCCGCCCCAGCGAGTTCTCGGTCGCTGCGGTCGTGCGGGCCAACTGCGATATGGTTCGCTCCCTGGCCGAAGAGAAAAACCTCGATCTCGACTGCGATGTGCAGGACGGGGGCGAGCCGATGTTCCAAGACCAGACCAAACTGCAGCAGATCTTGACCAACCTGCTGTCGAACGCGATCAAGTTTACGCCGGAAGGGGGACGCATCACGGTCCGCGTTTCTCGTGAAGAGGACGAGATGATCCTCGCGGTCACCGACACCGGCGTCGGCATTGCCGAAGAAGATCGCGAAGTTATCTTTGAAAAGTTCCGTCAAGGCGCCGTTTCGCCGCGGAACGATTCGCTGACGCGCGAGTTCTCTGGCACCGGTCTCGGTCTGTCGATCGTGATGGAAATCTGCAAACTGCTCGATGGTTCGGTCGACCTTGAGAGCCAGCTGGGCTCCGGCAGCACCTTCACGATCCGCATTCCGTGGATCGCCGACGAAGGGCCCGACCTTTCGCAATCGACGTTTCGCAGTAAGCTTAACGATCTGAGCAAG
This sequence comes from Blastopirellula retiformator, assembly GCF_007859755.1. Classification (NCBI taxonomy): domain Bacteria; kingdom Pseudomonadati; phylum Planctomycetota; class Planctomycetia; order Pirellulales; family Pirellulaceae; genus Blastopirellula; species Blastopirellula retiformator. The sequence continues at coordinate 391,457 of NZ_SJPF01000004.1, forward strand.
TCGAGCGGCGAATTCCCTCGGATCCCCGGTCCGAACGCGAACAACGGCGGCTCGTCCAACGCCGCTTCGCCCTCGCAGCGCAGCTTGACGTAGTCCTTGGGCCGAGCCTTCGCCGGTCGTTTCGATTCACCCCAATTTCTTCGCGACTCACCTTATGCCGTTCGAACCAGAAATCGCCCTCTACACCGATGGCGCCTGCAGCGGAAACCCCGGTCCCGGCGGCTGGGCCTTTATCCTGCGTCATTTGGCCAGCAACAAAGAGATGGAAGGCTCTGGCGGCGAAGAGGTTTCGACCAACAACCGGATGGAGCTGCAGGCAGTGATCGAAGGGCTCGGCACGCTGACCCGACCTTGCCGCGTCGAGCTGTTCACCGACAGCGTCTACGTCGGCAAAGGGATGACCGAGTGGATGCCGAAGTGGAAGCAAAACAACTGGCGCCGCAAAGAAGGCAAATCGTGGAAGCCGGTGAAGAACGAAGAGCTATGGCGCCGCCTTGACGAACTGCTGCTGACCCACCAGGTGAAATACACCCGCGTCGCCGGCCACAGCGGCCATCCCGAAAACGAACGCTGTGACGAACTGGCGGTCGAAGCGAGCCAGAAGTACAAGTAAGTCAAACACTAGCCCGCAGCGCCAGCGAGGGACTGCGTTGGGCCAAATGACGAATGCCGAAACCGGAATGACGCATTGCGATGGTTTCGTCATTCGAGCTTCGACATTCGTCATTCCCTTGAGACCACATTCCCTCGCTGGCGCAGCGGGCTAGTGTTGGGCTAGTTTTGTCTTACAAACGGCGTCGCATTGGCGAAATCTCTCGCTAAAATAGCCAGGATGTCGACTCCCAGCGCCAACCCGTCGCTTGAACGCCTGCGTACTCCCGTTCAATACCTGAAGGGAGTCGGGCCGCATCGCGCCGAGAAGTTGGCTCGGCTCAACATTTTCACAGCGCTCGATCTCCTCTTCTTCTTTCCCCGCGATTACCAAGACGTCCGCGACGTCATCCCGATCGCCCAATTGGTCGAAGACGAACCGGCCAGCATCATCGGGATTGTGGAAGAGGTGACCCTCCGCAACACCGGGCCAGGGCGTTCGATACTGGGCGTTTTGATCCGCAGCGACGATCAATACCTGCGGGCGGTCTGGTTCAACCAACCTTTCCTGCGGCGGCGATTTAATGAAGGAACCCGCGTGCTCCTCTCGGGCAAGCCGACCATGAACGGGCTCCGCTGGGAGATGGCCCACCCGATCGCCGACGTACTGGAAGAAGCGCAAGAAGAGATCGGCGGCAAGATCTTGCCGATCTACCCGCTAACCGAGGGAATCCGCCAAGGCGCGATGCGGCGACTGGTCCACCTGACGGTCGAAGAGTATCGCAAAGAGATCGAAGAGGTCCTGCCGCAGTCGTTTCTCGACGAGCATGGCCTGATGCCGGTCCATCATGCGATCCAGCAGATCCATTCCCCCGATGATCACGAGTCGAAAGCGGCGGCTCAGCGGCGGTTCATCTACCAAGAGCTGTTGGTGCTGCAATTGGCACTGGCAGTCCGGCGCTACCAATTGACCGCCAGCCGGCATTCGCTGCCGATTCCGATCGACGGCCGTATCGACGACCGCATCCGCCGTCTGATCCCCTTTGAACTGACCGAGGCCCAAAACCAGGCGGTCGCCGAAGTGACCCAAGACCTCGCTCGCGACGTCCCGATGAACCGGATGCTGCAAGGAGACGTCGGCTCGGGCAAGACGATCGTCGCCCTCTACGCGATGCTGGCCGCGGTCGCCGCCGGATCACAAGCGGCGATGATGGCGCCGACCGAAGTGCTGGCTCGTCAGCATGCCAGGACGCTGGGCAAGTTGCTCGCCCAGGCGCAGGTCAAAGTCGGCCTGTTAACCGGCACCCTGACCGACCGTCAGCGTCGTGAACTGCTGGCCGAAGTCGCCTCCGGCGAAGTGCAGCTATTGATCGGCACCCAGGCAATGATCGCCAGTCAAATCGAATTCAAACAGCTGGGGCTGGTCGTGATCGACGAGCAGCACAAGTTTGGGGTTCGTCAGCGAGGATTGTTGCGCAGCGCCGGGCTCGATCCGCATTATCTGGTGATGACGGCGACGCCGATCCCGCGGACGATTGCGATGTCGCTGTTTGGCGATCTCGACGTCTCCTCGATTCGCGAAGCTCCGCCAGGCCGCCAGCCGGTCCATACCTATATCGGCGCCGAGGAAGAACGGGAAAAATGGTGGGAGTTCTTTCGCAAGAAACTACGTGAAGGACGCCAAGGCTACGTCGTTGCGCCGCTGGTCGATGAGTCTTCGACCGGCGATAGCGCCAGCGCCGAGCAGTTGATGGAGTCGCTTTCCAACGGCGAGCTGGAAGAGTTTCGACTGCGCCTGCTGCATGGCCGGATGAGCGCCGAAGAGAAAGAAGAGACGATGCGTCTGTTCAATGACGGCGAGATCCAGACGCTCGTTTCGACGTCGGTGATCGAAGTCGGCGTTGACGTTCCCAATGCGGTCGTCATGACGATCGAAGGGGGCGAACGCTTTGGTCTGGCGCAGCTGCACCAATTGCGTGGTCGCATCAGCCGCGGCAGTCACGCTGGGTTCCTCTGCATCTTTGCGGATCCCAAGTCGGATCAATCGCGTGAACGACTCGAGGCGCTCGCCAAGTCGACCGATGGCTTTGAATTGGCCGAGCTCGACTTTCGACTTCGCGGGCCAGGCGACCTGTTTGGCTTCAAGCAGCATGGGATGCCGCCGCTACGGATCGCCGACCTGCAGCGCGACGCCGAACTACTGGAAAAGGCCCGAACCGATGCCCGGTCGATCATCGCCGCTGATCCGGCCCTGGCCGACGCCAAGTGGGAAAAATTGCGGCGAATGGTTTTCATTCGGTACGGAAAATCGTTAGAGATCGGCGATCTGGCCTAAATCTCACCCCCCAGTTTTTGCCTCATAGGCGTTTTCGAAGTAACGTTTCCTTCGAGCGTTTTTCTTATAGCTGTAGCGTTTCTGGCGTTGGTGAGGCAAGCTGGTCAAGGCGACCGAAGCAGGCAAATCCTCAAGATTCGTCGATGCAGGTCAACGCCGACCAGCGCGGCCGCAACCAGCCACAACGCTAAAGATTGAAGAAAACCGCTCTAGTTGGCGGCCGCGTGCTTCTTAACGAACTCGACCAACAATTGACATGCCGGCGGAACCGCAGTGCCGTGATTAAAACCACCCACCTCATGCAATTCCGCCTGCTTGTTTCCTAGCCCGGTCATCATCCGCCACAGATAGGCGTTCTCTTCGTACCGGCCGAGCATGTCCAGCTCGCGATCGCCGGTGACCAGCATAAACGGCGGCGTATCTTTGCGGGGATAGTAAGCAGGCGCCAGTTCGTTGATGATCGGCGTGTTGCGATCGATGCCGCTTTCGCTGCGAATGGTGAAATGGGTGAACATCTGCCCGCTGAGCGGCGCAACGCCTGCCAGTTGATCGGCGTCGATTTCATGGGCGGCCAGCCAACGCTTGTCGAGGCCGACGATGCCGGTCAGATAGCCGCCGGCCGAGTAGCCGCTGACAAAGATCTTTTTTGGGTCGCCCCCAAACTTTTCAATGTTGCGAAACGTCCAGGCGATCGCCGCAGCGGCGTCTTCGATGTAGGCCGGGGACTTCACCTTGGGGGACAACCGATAGTTGACCGCCACCACGGCGAACCCTTGGTTTTTCAGCTCCTTCGGCACCGACTTGCTGCCGCCGGTCAGTCCGCCGCCATGAAACCAGACGACCGTCGCAAACCCTTTCTCGTTGGCCGGGTAGTAGACGTCGACCTTGCACCGCTCCTTTTGATACTCGGTGAGCGTCTCTCCTTCGCGATACGGAATATCTTTGTCGGTTTGATATTCGGCGGCGAAAGACGAAGCGGAAACGAGCAGCGCCAAAGCAAGCGAAGCGAGGGACAGAAGTCGCATGAGGTCGGCTTTCGGCAGGCGGGAGAAGGTGGCGGGGGAACGTCAGATGTTCCTACTATTCTCAACTGCCGACCGGCATGATTCAACCCAACAAGTTTGGCCCCTAGGTTTACCAACGTGTGCCACTGCTGGCTTGTCCAGCAGGTACTCAGTTCGCACTGCTGGACAAGCCAGCAGTGGCACACATTAGAGCGTTGACCTACTCTAGCCGCCAACGGCGACTTGTTCGCCGACCGACCAGGCGGACGGATTGGCGGGGTCGCGTTCGACGCGGCGATACAGGGTATCGCGTTCGACCGGTTCGCGTCCCGTTTCGCTGATCAGGCGGCGAATATCTTCGACCGACAGCACTTCCGGCGTGGTCGCGCCAGCGTCGTGGTAGATCAGTTCGTGACGAACGGTACCATCGATGTCGTCGGCGCCGTAAGCGAGCGCCGTCTGCGCGGTCTCGATGCCGAGCATGATCCAGTACGCCTTGATGTGATCGAAGTTATCGAGCATCAGCCGCGAGATCGCCATCGTTCGCAGGTCCATCAAGACCGACGGCTTCTTCAAGTTGCGCATCGCCGCCAACTTGGTGTTGTCAGGATGGAACGCCAGCGGAATGAACGTCTGGAACCCGCCGGTCAGATCCTGCTGCTCACGCAAACGAATCAGGTGGTCGATCCGATGGAACGCGTTTTCGATGTGGCCGTACAGCATCGTGGCGTTGGTCTTGATGCCCAGCTTGTGCGCCGTGCCGTGCACTTCAAACCATTTGTTCGAGTTCGCTTTGTGCTCGCAGATCTGATCGCGAACTTCGCGGTGGAAGATCTCGGCGCCGCCGCCAGGCATACTGCCCAAACCAGCGTCGAGCAAATCGGTCAGCACTTCCTCGACCGGCTTTTTGGTCAGGAACTCGAACCAGTTGATCTCGACCGCGGTCCAGCCCTTCAGGTGCAGCGTCGGAAAGGCGTCGTGCAAAATCCTCAGACAGTTGACGTACCACTCGTATTTCTTCTGGTGATGCAGACCGCCGACGATGTGCATCTCGGTGCAGCCGTTGTCGACCGCTTCCTGACCGCGAGCGACAATCTGCTCGTCGCTCATCACGTAGCCGCGCGGCTCTCGCAGGTCAGCCCGGAACGCGCAAAAGTTGCAGCGATAGACGCAGATGTTGGTCGCGTTGAGATGGGTGTTGATGTTGTAGTAGCCGAAGTTTCCGTTCTTCCGCTCGCGGACCAAGTTGGCCAGCGCCGCCACTTCGTTCAGCGGCACGTCGTCCTGATAGAGGTAGACCCCTTCGTCCAGCGACAGCCGATCGCCGTTTTCCACTTTGTTAGCAATCGTATCGAGCGAAATTCCACCAGCCATGGGCGTCGGCTTCCTACATCAAATCCAGAGTCAAAATCAGCTAGAGTGACAACCGCAAAGCTTGGGCGGCCGCAACCAACTCTTTATGTTCTAACGAATGGTCACTCCCCGCAAGGGGCGACCGCCGCATCAATCCCCGCTTTCGCGGCATCCACAATCCTGTCGATCTCCTCCAGCGTGATCGACAGGGGAGGCATGATAACCACCACATTGCCCAGCGGACGGAGCCAGACCCCATTTTGGGTCGCATGCCGACAGGCTCGCCAGCCGCGGCGTTCGGTCCACGGATATTCCTGGCCCGTTTCCTTGTCGGCGATCAGCTCGACCCCCACGATCAGGCCGCATTGCCGCACCGAGGCGACGTGCGGGTGGTCAACCAGTTCGGCCAGTCGTTTTTCGAGATGAGCGATCTTGGCCGGCAGCTGCTCGAGAATTTTCTCCTCTTCAAACACATCGAGCGTCGCCAGCGCCGTCGCGCAGAGCAGGGGATTGCCACTAAAGGTATGCCCGTGAAAGAAGGTCTTCAGTTCGCCGTAGGTCCCCAGAAAGGCGTCCCAGATCTTGGTGGTCGCCACGGTGACGCTCAGCGGCAGATAGCCGCCGGTCAGCCCTTTGCCCAGACACAAAAAGTCAGGCGTCACCTCTTCCTGCTCGCAAGCGAACATCGTGCCGGTTCGCCCCATGCCAACGGCGATCTCGTCAAAGATCAGCAGCACGTCGTACTTGTTCGTCAGCTCGCGCAGACCGCGAAGATAGCCTTTCGGCTGCACCAGCATGCCGGCGGCGCCTTGCACGAGCGGCTCGATCACCACCGCGGCAAGCGTCTCGTGATGCTCTTTGAGAACCGCTTCCAACTGATCCAGGTAATACTGGCAGGCAGTCCCAGCCGTCACGCCATCGGGCAAATGATCACGATCGGGCGACGGCAAGCGATGGACCGAGAAGAGCAGGGGGCGGAACATGTCGTGGAACATCTCGACGCCGCCCACACTGACACTGCCGAGCGTGTCGCCATGATACGCCTCGTGAAACGCGATGTAGCTGGTCTTTTTCGGCCGCGGGTCTTCTCGCTGTTGCCAATACTGAAACGCCATCTTCAGCGCCACTTCGACCGCCGACGAACCGTCGCACGCGTAGAAGACGTGATCCAGGTCGCCGGGCGTCAACTCTACGATCCGCTTGGTCAGTTCGATCGCTGGGACGCTGGAGCAGCCGAGATTGGTGACATGGGCGACCTTATCGAGCTGATCGCGAATCGCCGCGTCGAGCTTTGGATGGCGGTGGCCGAAGGTGTTGCACCAGAGACTGCTGACGCCGTCGAGATAGCCGTTGCCGTCGATGTCGTACAGCATGCAGCCTTCGCCGCGCTCGATGATCAGCGGCTCGTACTCGGACATTTGCGTGAACGAATGCCAGTGGGCTTTACGGTCCCAATGACGCAGCTCTTCAGGAGTTAAATTCATCGCCGGAGAGAGGGAATCAAGATGTCGACTGAAATTGGGGGCGCCGTTGCCACGTCTTTGTGGCAATGAATGCGGTCACCAAATTCGGAACGGCGACGCCCGGTCGCACGACTTTCCCAAGACTGATTAGCAGGGCGATCCGTTGGCGAAGAACGGAGGCACATTCATTGCCACGAAGACGTGGCAACGGCACCCGCCGTCAAACCATTCCGATCCCATCCAACCTACCAGGAAATCTCGACTTTCGCGCCGGGGCGGATGCCGAGAAACATGGCGGCGCTTTCGCCGACGATGCAGAGTTCGAGAAAGCCGCTGAGGCCCAGGACCGCCACGTAGGTCATCTCGGGCTGTTGATGGTCGGCCGGATAGATCCCCAGCGTTCGATGCTCGTCGCAGGTGATCGTCGTCCCTTCGTCACACGGCGCATCGGCGAGCTGGTCGTGCGAAATATCGCTAATGAGGTCGCCCGATTCCGAAATTGCGGTGATGCTGCCGACTAGTTTCGCCGCCACGGGCCGGGCCTCAAGATGAAGGGAGAGTGGAGTTTTGGTGAAGAGCGTCTGGGCCGATTCTAGCCCGATAGCACGAATTCGCCAAGCGTCTGGCCAACACGTAAAGTGAATAGCAGTCAACTCTTAACTTCGATTTTTACCTGAACAGCCCCAGATCCCCCCATCCAAGCGGATGCATCGCCGCCAACGATAGAGACTTCCAACTGGCCGCTGGAGCCGTAGAGTGCGACCGGAGAACCTGTTTTTCGCTCGCTATATGTCGATACAAGTGGACCGACCGCCCGACCGTCGACCTCGACCGAGACGATCTCGGCGTCGCCAACATCGCTGCGAGAAATGTTCGTCACCAGATTGCCGAACGAATCGGCGTACAACACCTCGCCGCACAGCATGCCAGGATTGCGCGAAACCGCCGGCAGGTCGAACCGCGAGATCTCGGCCAGCGCCGGTCCCACTTCGTCCCACAAACCGCCAGCGGCCAAATAGGCGCCAACCGGTCCCATCACATCGCGGCCATGAAAAGTGGCCGATACGCTTGAGCGCCACAGCTTAGGATTGGCGACCTCACGTAGTTGCGTTATCTCGCCAGAGGCGGCGGCGACCGACAGCAAACCATTATCAGGCAGCACGAAGAACTGTCCCGCGATCTCGGCGGCGATGATCTTCCGCTGGCTACCGACGCCGGGATCGACGACGCCCACGTGGACTGTCCCGTAGGGAAAGCTGCGGCAAGTCCGATCGAGCAGATAGGCGCCTTGCCGGATGTTCTGCGGCGCGACGCTGTTGGTGAGATCAACGATCGTCGCCAAGCGATGAACCGCGAGGATCGCTCCCTTCATCTCGGCGACGTAAGGACTATCGGCGCCAAAGTCGGTGAGCAGCGTGATGATCCCCGACCTCATCGTCGCCCCACTTACATGCTGGCGGACATATCGATGCACATCTGACGGAATGTGCCAGGATCGATATTTGGGTTCTTCTTTTTCGCCTGACCGATGAGAGCGCCGACCGCTTTGACTTTTCCTTCCTTCAGGTCAGCGACGACCTTGGGGTTGTTCTCGAGCAGTTCGCGGCAAAGGTTTTCGAGTTCCGAGTCGTCGACCTTCTCGATCCCCATCTCCTTCATCACGTCGGCGGCCGACTTGTCGGAGTCGAGCATCTCGGCGAAAACGTCCTTTGCCCGGGTGCCGTCAATCTCTTTGCCGGCGACCGCTTTGATCAGTTCGGCCAAGCGCTCCGGCGAAATCGGAAAGCCGCCGATCTCCAGGTCCCGTTCTTTCTGAACGCGGAGAACTTCCTGCTGCACCCAGTTGCTGGCGAGTTTGCCGTCGCCGCCCAGTTTGGCGAGCGTTTCGTAATACTCGACCGTCGCGCGACCTTGGTTGACGATCACGTCCGCGTCGTACGCCGGAATCTTGTATTCCGCTTCCAAACGCTCGCGCATCTGCCGCGGCAGTTCGCACAGCGAGGCCATCACGGCGGCGACTTCTTCTTCGGTCGTGGTGACCGGCGCCAGGTCAGGCTCGGGGAAGTAGCGGTAGTCGCTCGACTCTTCTTTGTGCCGCTGACCGCGGGTGACTTGAGCCTGATCGTCCCAGCCGCGGGTCTGCTTCGGCACTTGGCCGATCTTCTGTTTGGTCTCTTGCCAAACTTCGTACTGCCGCGTCGCTTCGTAGGCGATCGCTCGCTCGACGGCGCGGAAGCTGTTCATGTTTTTGATCTCGACGATCGGCGTTGCGGCCTTCTTGCCGTCGTCGTCCAGCAGATGCAGATTCACGTTGGCGTCGACGCGGAGGCTTCCTTCCTGCATGTTGCAGTCGGAAACGCCGAGGTACTCCAAGATCAACTTCAGTTCGGTCAGATACGCCTTCGCTTCGAGCGGCGAACGCATATCGGGCTCACTGACGATCTCCAACAGCGGCGTGCCGGTCCGGTTCAGGTCGATGCGGCTATCAGCTTTGCCGGCCGCTTCGTCATGCATGCTCTTGCCGGCGTCCTCTTCGAGGTGAGCCCGGATGATGCGGACCTTACGCGGCTCGAACTGCCCCTTGGGATCGGTGATCAGCAGATAGCCTTTTTGCGACATCGGCAGATCGAACTGGCTGATCTGGTAACCCTTCGGCAAGTCAGGGTAGTAGTAGTTCTTGCGATCCCACTTGGTGAAGCGGGGGATCTCCAGGTTCAGCGCACAGGCGGTCTGCATCGCCAGCTCAAAGGCGTGACGATTCATGACCGGCAGCGTTCCCGGCATCGCCAGGCAAACCGGGCAGGTCTGCGTGTTGGGCGCGGCGCCGTACTTGGTGCTGCAGCGGCAGAAGAGCTTGGTGTTGGTCGCTAGTTGGACGTGAACTTCCAGCCCAATGACGATTTCGTAGGGCGACTCGCTCATGACAGTTCCGGTCTCCGCTCGTGCCAGTCGGTCGCGGTTTGATACATATGGGCCGCTTGCAGTAGACGCTCTTCAGCCAGCGGCGGTCCTTGCAATTGAACGCCGATCGGCATGCCGCTCTTGCTGAATCCGCACGGAATCGAAATCCCGCCGACGCCAGCCAGGTTGGCGGTCACCGTGAACAAGTCGCCCAGGTACATCGCCAACGGATCGTCGGTTTTCGTTCCGGCGGCAAACGACGGCGTGGGTGCGGTCGGGCCAATCAGCAGATCGACGTTCTTAAACGCCGTTTCGTAGTCGTTGCTGATCAGGCGGCGAACCTTGAGCGCCTTCAAATAGTAGGCGTCGTAGTAACCGGCGCTGAGCGTGTAGGTGCCGAGCATAATCCGCCGCTTGACCTCCGGCCCAAATCCTTCCGCTCGGCTTTGGCGGTACATGCGAACGAGCGACGTATCGAGCTTCTTCAGCTCTTCCTCGTCTCCCTTCGCTTCCAGTTCGGCTCGCTCTTTCGCCAACTGCTCCAGCATCTTCGCTTCATCGCAGCGATGGCCATAGTGGGCGCCGTCAAAGCGGGCCAGGTTACTCGAAGCTTCACTCGGGGCGATGATGTAGTAGACCGCGATGCCGTACTTGCTGTGGGGCAGCGAGATGTCGGTCACCGTGGCGCCGAGCGACTTGTAAACCTTGATCGCTTCCTGAACGGCCGCGTCGACTTCGCTATCGAGCCCTTCGCCGAAGTGCTCTTTGACGATGCCCAGGCGTAAACCCTTCAGCGGCTGTTTAACCGACTGCGAGTAGGCCGGAATCCGCACGTTGGCCGAGGTCGAGTCGTGCGGGTCATAGCCGGCGATCGCTTCCAGCAAAAGTGCGGTATCCTCCGCCGTGCGAGCCATCGGGCCGATTTGATCCAGGCTGCTCGCGAACGCGATCAAGCCGTAGCGGCTGACCAGACCGTAAGTCGGCTTCATCCCAACCACGCCGCAGAACGACGCCGGCTGACGGATCGAACCGCCGGTGTCGGTACCGATCGAAAGCGGGGCCATCGACGCAGCCAAACAGGCCGCGGCGCCGCCGCTCGATCCGCCGGGGACGCAGTCGAGGTTCCACGGGTTGCGGGTCTTGCCGAGGGCCGAGTTTTCGGTCGAGCCCCCCATGGCGAACTCGTCCATGTTGGTCTTGCCGATCAAGACCGCGTCGGCCGCCTTCAGCTTGCTGATCACCGTGGCGTCGTACGGAGGAACGAAGTTCTCCAGCATCTTCGACGCACAGGTGGTGACTTCACCCTTGGTGCAGAGCAGGTCTTTGATCGCGACCGGAACGCCGGCCAGCAGGCCGAGCTTTTCGCCCTTCTTGCGCCGCGCGTCAACGCTTTCGGCTTGCTCCAGGGCAGAGTCGGTCATGACCCGCAAGAACGAGCCAACCTGTTTATCGGCCCCTTCGATCTGGGCCAGGCAGGCCTTGGTCAGTTCGACAGAGGTAATCTCGCCCGACTCCAGCTGCGTAAGCAGTTGTGCGGCGGAAGCGTGAATCAGAGACATCGATTTCCCGGAGTCCGCGAGTTCGGTGGTGGTGCGTCAAGAAGCGTTTGCCGACACCATACCGCCGGCGCTGCGCTTCGCCAAGCATGGGCCGACAGGGTAAAAGCGTCAGGCCGCGACTATTCGCCCAAGACGGCCGGGACGCGAAAACATTCGTCGTCCCGTTTCGGAGCGTTCGCCAGCGCTTCGTCGCGCGGCAGGGAAGGGGCGACCTCATCCGCGGCGAACACATTGAACTGTTCAACCGCGTGGGCCATCGGTTCGACGTCGGTCGTGTCGAGCTCACCTAGTTGCTCGACGTAACCGACGATATCACTCATCTGCCCAGTCATCGTCGTCAGCTCTTCCTCCGTGAGGAGCAGCCGCGCCAATAGCGACACCTTTTTGACGTCGTTTTGAGAAAGGCTCATCGCACGAATCTCCAGCGTCCAGGCTATAGATGAATTCCGAAACCGAGCCTACTTCGCCACTTTTTCTTCCGACGGCAACTTGAACGGCTTGTGGCGAACGACCTTCTTCACGCGGCCGCTGCGGATGCACTGGGCGCAAACCTGCATCGACTTGTGCTGACCCGACGGAGTCACCGCTTTGACGGTCTGCAGGTTCGGCTTGAACTTGCGACGGGTGATGCCGGTGATTTTGGTACCGACGCCGCCGAGGTACTTCGCTTTACCACGGAGAGTCACCTGGTTTCCGACCTGCGGACCCTTGCCGCAGATTTCACATGCTTTGGCCATTGCCGTTTCATCCTGTCTCTATTGGAGCACTTGTATTGGCGCGGAAACCGCCAATATAGCAATTGCGAGGTAATCAGCAACCGGCGTTTGCTGGCGCCGCGAGAAATCGTACGGCGTTTTAAGGAAGAGAAGACGCAGCTATCACCAGAATTGATCCCCCAAGGCACCAATAGCCGACCGCTGAATTGCCGCAAAAGAAGCTCCGATGCGCTGATAGGCACCACTAATCCACGATTAATGCGCGCAAAGGAAATTAATTCTCCACAGCAATTATTTTCCACCTTGCGAGTTTCAGATCCCCCTAGTAGCCTGAGGCGATCATGACGCCTAACAGCTACCGTCGCTTTCCGATTTCCTCTGACCGGCCCTCTCCGCCGTAGCGGCAGCGCGTGCGTCCATTGTCTCTTGCTCGCATTCTTCATCCGGCAGGCTAGATCTCCCCAGGAGCCTGGCGGCTGAACTCGATCGACCTTCACACCCATAAATATCGACCGATGCTCAATTTTTTCCAAAATCGGCAGCAGAACATCAAAAACGACCTCCTCTCGGGGCTGACCGTCGCTTTGGCCTTGGTGCCGGAAGCGGTCGCGTTCGCCTTCGTGGCAGGGGTCTCGCCGGTGATCGGGCTCTACTCCGCTTTCTTTCTGGGGCTGCTAACCGCGATCTTCGGCGGCCGGCCTGGGATGATCTCCGGGGCGACCGGCGCGATGGCGGTGATCGTCGTATCGCTGGTAGCGGTCCACGGCATCGAGTACATGTTTCCCGCCGTCATCCTGTGCGGGCTGCTGCAGATCACCTTCGGGCTGACGCGGCTCGGGGTGCTGATCCGGATGGTGCCCCATTCGGTGATGCTGGGGTTTGTGAATGGCTTGGCGATCGTGATCGGCATGGCCCAGTTTGGCAGCTTTCAAACGATCAGCGACTCGGGCGTCCTCAGCTATCTGAGCGGTCCGCCCCTGTGGATCATGTTGGCCCTGACCGCGGTAACGATGCTGATTATCTGGCAACTGCCAAAGTTCACCCGGGCGATTCCCTCGTCGCTGGCAGCGCTCCTGCTGATCACGATCGCCTCGGTGGCGATTAACCAGACGCTCGACAAATCTTGGACAGCGCCCAATCAAGAGCATGTTGTGATGACGGTCGGCGACATGCTGCTGACCAACGCCAAATCCAAAGCGGCGACCGCGGCCCGCGGCGACGTCGCGACCGACGCGCATGGCGCCGCAGTTGTGGACGCAAACGCCGAACTGACGCCGGAAGTCGCCGCCGCCATGGCGAGCGTCACTCCGGAAACGACCGGCATCTCCGGCGGACTGCCGCGGCTCTTCTTTTTGGAATACGTGCTGCCGCCGCTGACCTGGGAAACGCTGCTGATCATCTTGCCCTACTCGTTCGTCCTGGCGGCGGTCGGCTTGATCGAATCGCTAATGACGCTGACCCTGGTCGACGAAATCACCGAGACCCAAGGTAGCGGCAACCGCGAGTGCGTTGGGCAGGGGATCGCCAATGTCGTCTGCGGTCTGTTTGGCGGTATGGGTGGCTGTGCGATGATCGGCCAATCGCTCATCAATGTGAACTCGGGCGGTCGCGGCCGGCTCTCAGGCGTCACCGCCGCCGTCTGCTTGTTGGCGTTCGTGCTGTTTTTGGCGCCCTGGATCGAGATGATCCCGATGGCGGCGCTGGTTGGCGTGATGTTCATGGTGGTGATCGGCACGTTCGAGTGGGCGTCGCTGCAGATGTTCGGCAAAGTGCCGGCCAGCGATTATTTTGTGATGCTGGTCGTCGCCGGCTACACCGCCGTGATGCACGACCTGGCGACGGCGGTGATCTTGGGGGTGATCGTTTCGGCCCTGGTCTTCGCCTGGCGGCACTCCAAGAACATCGGCGCTGACATCAAGATCAACGAGGAAGGCGCCAAGGTCTATCAACTGCATGGGCCGCTCTTCTTCGCCTCGGTGACGAGCTTCAAAAAGCTGTTCGATCCGGAGAACGATCCCGAGGACGTCGTGATCGACTTCTACTACACCCGGGTCTACGACCAGTCAGGCATGGAAGCGATCACCGGCCTGACCGAGAAGTACGACCAACTCGGCAAACGCCTGGTGCTGACGCACCTGAGCCCCGAGTGCCGCAAGATGCTCGACCGGGCCCATAAGATCGTCACGGTCAATCACGCCGAAGAGCCGCAGTACCACGTGACGACCGAGCGGATCTTGAAGGTGGAGAAGACGAAGGAAGAGACGCGGGCGTAGCAAGCCCTCGTCGCTCAGTTAGCTGCCTGTTGAAAAATGCCCTCGTGGCATTTTTCAACCTCGCCAGGCTCAGAGCATAGCTCTTCGCGGCTCGCAAAAATGGCGTCGTCATCCGGCAAGAGATGAAAAAACTCTAACAACCGATCGAGTTCTTGAGCCGTATTTTCGCCGGAGAAGTCTAAGCCATTTTGAGCGGCAGGACGCGTTGCAACGACCCAATACTCATACAGGACTTGCGGAACAATACAGGCCTGAAGTTCCGATGTAAGCAATCGCGTCGTCGCATCGACCGCGGCCGAAAAATGAACGGCGTTCGGCTGCGACGTCCGAACAAGAATGCTTGTATCGACGAGAATGGGCATCGAATCGAAGCCTCACTAGTAAATCGATTCGCGACTGTCGTCGACATGGTGATTTACTGCCGAATGACCTACCGCCCAGTCGCGAAATTTGGCCGCCAAATCTTCCGAACGTTTGGACGGCGCCGATTGCTGCTCAGCCTTAAGCAACATCAGGGCGTGCACTAGCGCAGCCTTTTTATCGGCAAAGGCGCCACTGGAAACGGCGTCTTGCAAGATCGCTTCGTATTGACTTGGTATGTCTAAGGTCATGGCCGTCGGCTCTTCAGGAATTGGCGGATACCTTTAGCTTGATCATTATCCTGGGAAAATGTCAACGAAAAAAGGGATGCTACAGCGAGTGCTGACCCGTATAGAGGGCGCCAAGCGGCAAAATACTCCTGGAAAGTTGCGAAAGGCCGACGCTGACTCGATTGGACCACCGGCCTTGCCTACCGCCGCTGCGGCCCGATCTCCAAGTCCAGCTCGGTCGGCGTCCCCGCTTCGACAGTGATCTTCTGCTTGTAGCCAATCACCAGCGCTTTGCCATGCGGGGTGATGTCGGGCTGGACGTTCTGCATCGAGTAGGCGTCGATCGAAACGGTCAGCGGGCCGCTCTCAACGCCGCGGCCGCTTTCCGCCGTGTTGAACTTCCCCTCTTTGATCTCCGCAAACCCGACCATGCCTTGATTGCCGGCCGCGGCGTCGGGCGAAAACTGGATGACGCCGATTGGTACCGGGTTGCCTTGATAGGTAACTCGACCCGAGATCGTCTGCAGCGTCTCTTCTTTCGAGCTGCATCCGGCTGCCAGCAGCGAAACGGCCAGACAAGCCGCAGCAACGCGGCAGGCATGGCGGAAGTTTTGAAACGTCGACATTCGAGGCGCCTTCGCAAACGAGGAGATGGGGTCGCAGGGATCACGAATTGGCAAGTCGTGGGGCAGGGGAGCGAACTACGGAATTTCGACCACCTCGCCGCCATTGCGGCTCGCCATTCCCAGGTAGTTGCTCATGTCGATCGTTTCAGGGATGAATCGCACACTGCCGTCCCCCAAGGCGAAGTTGGCCCCGCCGGGATGATGGCTGCCAAATGGTCCGTTATTGCTGAAGGCCGAGTAGACGGCGCTGGTGCTGTGCAAGCCGATATTGATCGGCCATTTGACGCTCTTGTAGGTGAACGCCCCCATCCCGGTCGAGCCGCCGTAGTCGACCATCCCCAGCGTGTATTCGCGATACGCGGTGTAATCGTTCCAGCAGATTTCGCCAAAGGCGAGCGTGTTCGAGGTTCCATCGGTGATTCCCTCAAACCCGATCGAGGTCCGCACATCGTTGGTCGCCAGCGTAAACATTCCTTCGGTCGCGATCTCTCCGGGGATTTCATCCAGATAGTTGTATTCCGTGTTGCCGTTGGCGGCGTTCTCTCCGATCGGCCCCAAGATTCCGTAATAATGCGTGGTGTAGTACTCGCATCGCGAGGCGACCGAACCGGAGTAGCGATCAACCGAGCCACTGGGGCAGCGAATGCTCTCCATCGGCGCATCGAGCAGCAGGTCCAGGTTGCTGGTCGAGTTCCAGTTTTCCGTATCGCGATAGCGATCATAGAAGGCGCCTTGCTCCATAAAGGGCGCCAGCCGCACCCAGAGACTCATGCCGCTGGCGCTGGCGGCGTCATAGGCGGCCGCCGGAAGCTTCCGATGCGTATCGGCATAGTTGTGCAGCGCCAGCGCGGCCTGCTTCAGCTGATTGGTGCACTGCATGCGCCGCGCCGCTTCGCGGGCCTGCTGAACCGCCGGCAAGAGCAACGCGATCAAGACGCCAATAATGGCGATCACTACCAGCAGTTCGACCAGGGTAAACCCAGGCCGCTTGTGCAAAGAAATTCGTAACATGGCCATGCCTCGTTGAAGATGAGATAGATCAGATCGTGAGCGTGAATCGGGGACGCTGCTAGCTCGGTATCTCCGGCAGTTCAAATCTGGCCCGATCGGGGCGGCTTCGCAACGCATTCGCCGCCGCATTGTCGACAAACGTCTCGGTGGCGGCGTCAAACCGCAGGGTCGGGCCAAGGCGGTAGCGGCCGCGCGACAGGTCGACGTCGCCGAGCGTGACCAAGTGCCGCTGCATCGCTTCCCACGACTCGGCGGCCAGTTGATTGTCAGCCAGGCCTTCGGGCGATTTGGCGAACGGAACTTCCTGGCCCAGGCGATACGACGTGTTCCCCAGGTGGGCCAGCACGGCCGTTTGATGACCATCCAGAACGTCGCTGGCGAGATCCTCTTTCTTGCGACTGCGAACGCAATCGATGAAGTTCTGGAAATGGCGGACGCCGTTATTCTCGGGCAGACCGTCGGCAGGGGCGTTGGCGATGCTCTCGCCTGTTTGTTTGCCGCGGGGATAGAACTTGCCCCCTTGAACCAGGCCCGCGTCGGTCTGAAAACCAATCGCCATCCGGATCGGGCTGTCGTAGTCGAGGCCGCGCTGTTGGCAAACCAACTTCGTCTCACCAAAGTCGAACGCCGTCAGTTGCGAGTTGGGCGTTTGCCCCTGATCGTCGTAGCCAAAGCGGCCGCCGATGCTAACGACGCTTTGCGGCGCGGCGCCCTCAGGCAGCGCCCAACGGACCATCTCAAACTCGTGCGAACCGAGATTCCCCAATTCGCCGTTGCCATAGTCCCAGATCCAGTGCCATTGGTAGTGCACCAGGTTGGTTCGGTACGGATTCATCGGCGCCGGGCCAACCCACAGGTCGTAGTCCAGCTCACGCGGCGGGGCGGTCGACGCTCGGATGCCGATACTTTTCCGCGGCCGAAAGATCTGAATGTTGGCCGTTTGCAGTTTGCCATACTTACCGCTGCGAATGTCGGCCGTGTAATCGCGCCACTTGGGGTCGCTGCGCCACTGCGTGCCATGTTGCACGATGCGGTCGTACCGCTGGGCCGCCGCCACCATGCGCTGGCCTTCGACGATGTTATGGCTGCACGGCTTTTCGACGTAGACGTCTTTGCCGGCCTGGCATGACCAGATCGTCATCAGCGCATGCCAATGATTGGGCGCGGCGATCGAAACCGCGTCGAGCGACCGATCCTCTAGCGCCTCGCGCACGTCCTGCACGCACTTGGGCGTAAAGCCGGTCTGTTGCTTGACGGCGGCGCGGCGTGAAGCGAACAATCGACTATCGGGATCGATCAGGTACGCGATCTCAACGTTTTTCAGACCGCCATAGACGCGCATGTGGACCTGGCCGCGGCCATTAATTCCTGCGACCGCGACCCGTACGCGATCGTTGGCTCCGATCACTTGCCCCGATGATTTCGTGCCGGAAATTACGAACGAGGCGCCGACGCCGCTGGCCGCTAGATACTTGAGCGCCTGACGGCGACTTTGCTGATGCATAACCAATTCCCTACTTCGTTTCGCGACAGAACGGCGGACCAACCTATGACGGCTGCGACAGGTCGGGCGAAACTTCCTTTAGATACGGTTTCAACGCGGCGAACCGCGCTTCCACTTCGGCGACCTTTTCGTTGTTCATTTTGAATTCCGTCAAGATCGGCGTCGTTGGGATCGACTTGTTGGGACCATAGACGCGCGAGAGGAGATTCTTAAAGACGCCCCGCTTTTTCCAGATGTACAGGTTCGCGTCGCGTAGGCCGCCCGGCTTCACTTTGACCATCTGAATGAACTTGCCGAACATCTCCTCCAGCTTTTCGGGATCATCGCCGCTTTGCTGCAGGCTCCAGATTTCCGTTAGCAAGTCAGCATAGGCGGCCCGCTCGGTAATCACTCCCTCCGAGCCGAGACGCGATTCTTCCAGCCAATGGAAACCGCCGCGAGCGCTAAAGACGCGGCGCACCGGCGGACGTGCCGCCAAGGAAGTTTTCATCCGCTCCAGCACATCGCCTGCTTCTTCTTTGATGTAGCCGAAGTGAGGAAACTCGGCGGCCAATTCGATCATCAACTTGGGCGACGGTAGCGGTCCCTTGTAAGCGACGCCGCCGGTCGTTTGCAGAATCACCGGTCGGGTCGCCACTTGAGCCAGCGCCCGCCAATACTGCCGCAGGTCCTCTTCGGTCTTTCCGGAGTCAGGCGGTCGCGAGATGATCGCCGTCGGGTTCAGCTTTTCCGCATGCGCAGCAAACTGCAGCATCTCGGCGGTGTCATTTCCCTGAACGCCCAAACACAGCGCTGTGGCTGACCCGCGCGTCGTTTCGGCCAGCACCTCCATTCCGTTCCGCTTTTCGTCAGCGGTCAAGAGATCGATGCTGTCGCCCGACTGCGGCCAAATCATGCCGGGCGTTCCCGCCCAGGCGACGAACTTCGCCTCTTGCGCCAAGACGTCGTAGTCGACCTCGCCATCTTCGGCGTAAGGGGTCGAGAGGATCGGAAATGGCCCGCAAACCTTCGGATCGGGCGCGACTTTTTCTGGACTAGTTTCGTCAGCCGCCAGCAAATTGGGCAGCGCCGCTGCCGCCATCAGGCCGGATGCTCCTCCGATGGCCTGCTTCAAGATGGTTCGGCGGGGGATGAGATGATTGGTCGCCATGAAGCTCCTCGATCACGCGAAATTCATTTTGCATATTGCATATTACAGTAAGACCCACGGAACCGGCGAACAAGTAGAACCTTCGAAAAATTCCGTAAACTTACGGATCGACACCACCCGCCAAGATTAGGGACAATCTTCGTAAGTACTCTCCAGAGAACAGCTTCTATGAAAAACCAGGGAACCTAGCAGTCCGTTGATTTTCTCGACGGACTGCGTGATCGCAGGGATGCGATCCCAAAATAGCGACGTAAGTCGTTATTTTGCGAGCCGCGAAGAGCCACGCTCTGAGCCTGGCGAGGTTGGAAAATGCCACGATGGCATTTTTCAACAGGCAGCTAGGCCGAGTTCGATTCGCCAAATCGCTCGGCCACGTAATCGGCCAGCCAGGTATCCAGGTGCTTGGCCAGCGCCTGTTGCGAGGCTTCGCGATCTTCGGCCAGCAGGGCCTCAATGATGGCCAGATGCTCCAGATTCTCTTCCCGGCGGACGAACCGCTCGGTCGATTGCAGCTCGAGATAGTAAGCGTCGCTTAGCGCTTTGTAGATCGTCGAATAGCGGGCGATCTCTTCTTTCAGCCGCCGATTTTGGCAATAGAACGCGATCGTCCCGTGCAGTTGTGCATCGATCCGCCGCGTCTCTTTGCTCGAGATCATGCTCGGCTCGGCGGCGATTACCTGCTTCAGATCGTGCTGCAGCGTCAGCAGTTGTTCCCGCGGAATCGTTCCGCAGGCACAGCGAATCGCTTCCAATTCCAGAATCTTACGGACCTGGCACAGATCGCGGGCCTCTTGCGGGCCGAACTCGCGCACCCGCACCCCTTTGTGAGGCAGCACATCGACCATGCCTAGCGACTCAAGCTCCATCAGCGCTTCGCGCACTGGCGTTCGGCTGACGCCAAACTGCTCGGCCAATGGCTGAACGGTCAGCTTTTCGCCGGGTTGAAATCGCCGAGCAAAGATAGCGATCGCCAAACGCTGACTGACTTGCGAGCGCAAACCGCCGCGCTGCAGAGGCTTGGTCAAGTCGCCAACCGACGTCGGGGCATTGTCATCGAACTCATCGAGAGTTTCCATACTGGATATTATATGCAAAAAGCAGCCGGGTTTTGAATTCCGCCTTTTTCGCACCCAAAATTTGCGTAAAGCGAGCTACCGTCGCCATATAGGTTGGTCCGCCCATGGGGCTGCAGGTTGTTTCGTGCCGCTTGGCCAACGATAATGCGACTTCCCGCCACCCATCCCCCGGAATCCCACCATGAAGATATTCCTCCGCTCGCTGCTGATCGTTGCGCTCTTGGCAAACGTCGCCCTAGCCCAAGCTCCTGCCAACAACGAACCGACCAACGCCGAAGAAGCGGCCGCCAAAAAGGCGAGAGAAGCCGCCGAGATCGACGCCCAGTACCAGGCCTGGATTGCGACGCTCACGCCGCAGCAGCAAGCTTGGGAAAAAACGCTGCAGGCCGAGCTGGGCGGTTTTTATCTGCCGATCCACAAGAAAGAAAAAGTCAAAGGCCGCTCTAACGCCTGGGACTTTGTCGCCGACGATCCTAAGCTGCCGCGGATCTTGCTGATTGGCGATTCGGTCTCGCGAGCCTACACGGGGACCGTACGGAAACAGCTGGACGGCATCGCCAATGTTCATCGCGCGCCTGCCAACTGTGGGCCGACGGCGACCGGGCTGAAGAAGCTGGACGTATGGCTGGACGACGGCAAGTGGGACGTGATTCATTTCAACTTTGGCATCCACGATCGCAACACGCCGCTGGATGATTACAAACAACGTCTGACCCAACTGGTCGAGCGGATGAAGAAGACCGGCGCGATGGTCGTTTGGGCCAGCACGACGCCGATCCCGGATGTCGAAGCGAAGAAGTTCACCGCCCAGTCGATCATCGATCGCAACAACGTCGCCGCCGAAGTGATGAAAGAACAGGGCGTAGTCACCGACGATCTTTACTCCGCGATCCTGCCCCGTTTAGACGAACTGCAACTGCCGGAGGACGTCCACTTCCGGGGCGAAGGGAATACATTTCTCGGTAAGCAGGTGGCGATCTTCCTCCAAGAAAACCTGCCGCAGGTCTACAAGCTGTCGAAGCGAGCCAGCGAGCTTGATCCGGCCGCCGCCGAACATCCTGAGATCGGCTTTGTCTTCGCCGACGCCAAAGGCAAGCCGCAAGACTTACAGCACGCGATCGTCGACACCCGCAAGCCGCAAAAGGGGCAACTGGTGATCTGGCTGATGGCCCACAACGGCACGTTGTTCGATCGACTCGCCAGCTACGGGCTGCATGCGATTCAGCCCCATTACGCCAACCGATGGTTCGGCATGATCGACGCCAAGCAGCGAGACGATGGCGAAAGCCTGGGCAAGATTCGCCTGGAAGCGGCGACCGGCGAAGACTTCAGCCCCGTAGTCGACATCCCGAAAGCGGACGGGATGAAGACCCGCGCTCTCCACTTCGTGAAGTACCTGGCGAAAGAAAACCCGGCCGGCAACTGGAAGCAGTTCCTCAACGACGATCAAACCGATCTGCGGTGGGACAAAGTGATCATGGCTGGCGCCTCACACGGCTCGACCACTTCGGCCCGGTTCGCCAAGCATCAAAAGGTGGCCCGCGTCGTGATGCTGTGCGGCCCGCGTGATCAACTGGACTCGTGGCAAGGTCTGCCGTCGGCGACGCCACAGAATCGCTACTTCGGCTTCAGCCACGTCTTGGACGGCGGCTGGACCGGCGATCACTACTGCCGTTCGTGGATCATGCTCGGCTTGGCCAAGTTCGGTCCGGTCGTCAACGTCGACCAGGTACCCTATCCGTACGAGTCGTCACGCCGTTTGATCACCGACGCCGACGTGAAAAAGGATGCCCGCCGCGCCCACAGCAGCGTCGTCCCCGGCGGCTCGGCGGTCAAAGACGCTGACGGGAAGTTCATTCACGAAGAGGTTTGGCGATACCTGTTCACCTACCCGGTCGATGACGTCGGCGAGGCGGTTGAACCGGAGTCGGACTGCATGCTCGATCTGCGGAAGTAGTCGTGGCAAATGCGAGACTCAGAATGCGGGCTATTCGCCAGCGCCATAGACGCTGAATGCTTCGCTGTAACGACGAGTCGTCAATGGACGTTCCTCCTCCGAAAGTGCGAGAACCCAAGCCGCGTTGATCACTTGTTCGGTCAGCTTCTGCCGATCAAGCCCCGGCGGAAGCGTGTCGTCACTTGGCGCGGAAACGTCTGGGCAAAGCCGTTTTAATACAACGCGTCCCTCGTCAGTAATGGGTATCGTCGCTAAACGACATAGTAATTGCTCGCGCGTCAATTCGCTAAGCGTACGCGAGCTCTTTCGCACTGCCTGACTAACGGAAACGCCTGGCTCGAAAACGTGCGAATAGAACTCACCGCAATAAAACGCCGTTGCAAGATCGTAGACCGGCCAAGCGGAACTGACGACTGCCGACGCTCCCATTTCTAACAAGGCAGAAGGAAGACCAACCATCTCGTTGCCAAAGGATACGCCGTCGACCAATCCGCTTTCACAAGCACTCAAGAAGACGAACGGAGGAAACTTCTCGCCAAGATGCCGTTGGAGCTGACGCATCGAAATGGGTCGGTCATGCAATACTAGTTTCGTAAAGTCGAGGAATTTCCAAGCGAACGTTGCGTGACCTGCAAAATGCAAAGTTTCGACATGTTCAATGATCTCCGAAAACGTCTCAAACGTCGCTTGATCGCCTAGATATAACGAAACATTCCTTTCATCCCCGGCCAAACGGCGCCAGACCAGGTAGGCCTCAATGATCGACATTGGCAAGTCGCTCGCCGGCGCAAATATCGCCGCACTCCTGTGTTCCCTGGGGCAGACCGATTTCCGTCGCAGGTTCATCCAGGCCTCAATCGACGGTATCTGTCCTACCGCCAATCGCTCTGGACAACCAAGGTGAAGCGGCAACAAAGATAAATCGCTTGTACCGGAGATGAGAAGATGATCTATCGTGTGCGAGAGCTTTGGCAAGACAGGAGAAAACAGCTTGCTCTTCACAAATTGGGCTGTCCTGTCGAGGCACGCGTCGAACTGAGTCGTCGCCGCCACTCGTGCGAGGTCTGCCAGTTCGGCCGAGGCCGGCAAGAGATAATTCAGCCGCGAATATAACAAGTGATACGAGTTGTAATATCCCGTAGCTTTTTCGGCATTCTTTTCGGCGATCGCCGCGAGAACTTCATTGCAGCGATGTCTCGCATCGGCCGGATCGTCTTGTCTCGCCGCCATTGCCTCTTCGTCCCCGCGAGCTTCGTCAACTGCCGTCTTGTGACACCCAGACAGCATTTCTTGCCAACCCATGACCTCGCGATCTGCCGCATAGACGATCCGATCAACGTCAGTTTTTGATACGACGTCAAAGAGCGTAATATGATCTATCCTACCTGCCTGCACCAGATAAGCTTCCAGTCCGAACGCTCCCTCGGAAATGTGAAGTATGGCAAGTTTCATGGGGACTTGTAAATCCTGGCCGGGAACGAAACGTCGCAGTTCTTCCAGGTGCTCGCGAACTTGCCAATTGTCTTCAATTATGGAGGCGCGTGCGCCCGCAATTTTCTTCAATCCAGGTAAGGCCTCGTCAAAGTGCATGGAAGCGACGTCGGGAAGCGAATCCAAGAGACCGAGACGTCGCTTGTACTCTCCCCAACTTTGATTGAGTTTTTTTTCGACCGCCTGTCGCAACAATAATTGCTCGGTTAGTCGGACCGACTTTCCTCGGTCGACCTCACGCACCGCCTCGTCAAGGCGTCCGAGTTGGGCCAAGTAACTTGCTCTCTCGGATCGGGCAGGAGCGAACGCTCGCAACTGATAGAGACGTTCCTCAATAGAACGACATTGAAGCAGCGTTTGAGCAAGGAGTTCGCTCAATTCCAGAAGTTGGTCCGCGGCCTCGCCAAAGTCGTCTCGCAGCGCATATATCCTCGCAGCCAACCGCTTCGCATCAACGTACCCACCAAAGTTGCCCGCTTCCGCCATTTGCTTGATCGCCATCAATGCGTAGTTTTTCGCATCTTCGAGACGTGCACTTTTCCCCTCTCTCTCCCAACGTCGCATATTGTGACGAGCTTGCGCCATGTTGATGCTATAGGGTGGCCATGAAGGATGATTAATCGGCCAGCCTGCCTGGGCGTCCGCGAATGCGGCATCCGCCTGGTCGCCGACAAACTCGACTTCCGTCAACGCAAAGTCATACAAATGGGAATAGGCCAGCGCAATGTTGTATCGGTTTTTCGCAGGCGCAATACCGGCTGGAGCGCTTTCCCAAAACGTAATCGCGTCGTGAAGCCCTTCAATAGCTGCACTTCGTTCCACATCGTCCATCGTTATTTTCAAATGCACCAGCCATAACAACCCCAGAGAATTCTTCGCTAGTGCGACATAGTGGTCGAACCCATGCTTCTGTGAAATGTCAATTGCAAACTTCAGGGCGTCTTCCGCCTCCCGCTTGTCATCCCAGCTATGGAGTCGTTCGTAACGCGTTCGCATCAACGTGGCCCGCATTCCTAGCGCCTGGATCAACTGTTCCCAGCGACTTCGCTTCATTGCGTACTGGATTACCAGCCCCAATTCTAGGTCGGCTTGGTGCGAATCCTGATCGCGGTCCCGTTGTTGGTAGAGGGCCAGAAATTGCTCCGCTTCAGCGAACCTTTGTCGCGCTTCGTCGTCGGATTGAATTCCGTTGAAGTAGACCGACACTTATCGCCTCCGATCTTAGGTGGTGAATGAGCGAGCCAATTCACGACGACTTGGACGTCTCCTTGTCGACCTCAAGATAAATTTTCTTCGCCCCTAGGTCCTTTGCCATTGCCACATACTCTTCGATCTCGTGCATTGGGGTATCAGAGGGAACCTCAACCCGAGCGTCGTTCTCGCCAACAATAACAATCGTTCCTTTGTTGCCAACTTCCGCTTGAACAATCTTCAGAAGCCCAACGAGAATTGTCGTCAGCACCGTGCCTATCGCACCTACGATCGCCACGATGATCGTCGGATCTGGAGCCAACATTCTTTGCTGATTGGGCAGATAGACCAGTTCATACTTGGCCGAATCTCCATCGCGAGATTTAGACAGTTCGGTGTAGACGCCATCCAAAGGAATGACGAAGGAGCGGATTTCAAGACGATCCATTGGAAACTCTTCCGTTTTTGACCCAGGTCGAACAGATGATCGCGACGGGACGTTACCCGTGGGCGAACGCCCGAGCAGATGTCTTAAACTCGTCCCGTAAGGATCCCCCTAGATATATCCGCTCACCTATCGGTCCACAACTTTCTTCTCGTAGAAGTTGATAATCTTCACTTCCAGCGATCATCCGCACCGACATCCAAAACGCGAATAATCCCATGCTATCCGCGCGCTCAAGTGACTGATTCCGATCGTTCACCCCCAAAGCGTCTTCGCGATCACAAACATCGCCACCGCCACAATCACCACGGCAAAACCTTTTTGCAGCACGGTGGCTGACAATCGTTTACCGATCGTTTGGCCGGCGAACAGGCCGCCGACGCCGCCGGCGATGAACAGTAGCGTCAGGACCGGTTCGATCGAGCGGCCGAGCAACAGATGCGACGTCACGCCGCTGACGCTGACAATGGCGATCACCATCAGCGAGGCCCCCACCGCTTTGTGGATCGGCATGCTGGTGAAGAAGATGAGCGCCGGCACGATCACAAATCCGCCCCCCACGCCAAACATGCCGCTCAGGATGCCGGTGATCAAACCAACCGCCGACAGCATCATCGCGCAACGTGAGGTCAGCAGCAGTTGACCGTCGGCATTGCGGCGACACGTTGCCGGCGCCTCGTCCGCGTCTGACTCGCAAGTGATCGGCTTGGCCGCCGCCTTTTGCCATAGGCGAACCGCGACGACCAGCATCAGCAGGGCGAATAGCGATAGCAAGAGCGTCTCGCTCATCCGCCCCGCAATCAGCGTGCCGAGTGGGGCGCCAATCATGCCGGCGACGGCGAACAGCAGCCCGGTCCGAACTTCAACATCGCCATGTCGCAAGCGAGCGAAGAACCCGATCAGCGAGGTCGCTCCGACGGCGGCCAGCGAGATGCCGACCGCCTCGTACATCGAAACTCCCATGCCGTAAACCAACAGCGGCACGGCGAAGATCGCTCCACCGCCGCCGGTCAGTCCGAGCGACAGACCGACAATCGCGCCAAACAGCAGTGCGACGGGTGACATGGGATGACCTCCCTTTCCCGCGGCGCGCGGCCTAAATGCCGGCGCCAGACCAGGCCGTTTCCAAGGGCAACTGAGCGGCGCTGTAGGCCTGGATTCCGCCGCTCATGTTGGTGACGTCCAATCCGCTTCGCTGCAGCAAACTGGCGGCGATCGACGAGCGAGCGCCGCTCTTGCACTGCACCACGTACGACTGCAACGGATCGAGTTGATCCATATTTCGCAACAGTCGTCCCAGAAACTGATGCTGGGCGCCGGGGATGTGACCTTGCAGGAACTCCGCTTCCGACCGCACGTCGAGCAGCGTCACCTGTTTTTCCTCGATCGCCGCTTGCAGTTCTGCCGGCTTACCGCTGGGGTACGACTCGGTACGCAGTCCGGCGTCGCGAACCGCCGCAGCGTCAAAATAGCCGCTGATCCGATCGATGCCGATCGAGCGGAGCGACGTCAAACAGGTCGGCAGCGTCTCGTCATCCACGATCAGATAGATCGGCTCTTCGTAGTTGACGAAGAAGCCGGCCCACTGCGACAACATTTTGGTCGGAATGTTGATCGTGCCGGGGACATGCGCTTCGCTGAACAGGCTCGACGGCGTCACATCGATCACCAGGCGATCCTCCGCGATCGAGGCCAGACCAGCCGGATCCATCGCCGCGACCGTTTGCAGGTCGGACAAGATTTCGGGGCCTTCCCTATTTACCCGCTTCATCACGGCGAAGTAGAACGGGGTCTCCGGCTGATCGGCCAAGATATAGTCG
Organism: Blastopirellula retiformator; assembly: GCF_007859755.1. Lineage (NCBI taxonomy): Bacteria > Pseudomonadati > Planctomycetota > Planctomycetia > Pirellulales > Pirellulaceae > Blastopirellula > Blastopirellula retiformator. The sequence goes on from NZ_SJPF01000004.1 coordinate 418,513, forward strand.
ACAAACGCTTGCTCGTCGTCGTACTGCAGCGCGGGGTTGAATTTCTTCTCGTAGCCGACGGTGCTCGACGGAATCGCTCCCAACCCTTTGCCGCACGCGCTGCCGGCGCCGTGGGCGGGCCACACCTGCAAGTAATCAGGCAAATTGCGGAAGCGCTCGACCGACTGGAACAACTGCCGGGCGCCTTGTTCGGCGCTGCCGACCACGCCGGCCGCCGTTTCCAGCAGGTCAGGCCGGCCGATCGAACCGACAAACACAAAGTCGCCGGTGAAGATTCCCATCGGTTCGGACGCGCCGCCCCCCTGGTCGGTCAGCACAAACGAGATGTGCTCCGGCGTATGTCCTGGCGTATGCAGCGTCTGCAGCTTCACCTTGCCGACATAGAACGCGTCGCCATCTTTCAGCAGCTTGGCGTCAACCTTGTCGGCGTATTGATACTTCCAATCGGCCGGACCTTCGTCCGACAGGTAAAGCGTCGCGCCGACACGATCGGCTAGCTCGCGCGAGCCGGAGACGAAGTCGGCGTGGATGTGCGTTTCGGCGGCGCCAACGATCTTCAGCCCGTTCGCCTTCGCCGCGTCGAGGTAAGGCTGCACGTTGCGGCCAGGGTCAATCACGATCGCTTCGCCCGACTTCTGGCAACCAACCATGTAGGACGCATGAGCAAGCGCCGTGTCGTAAAAGTATTTGAGTAACATCGCCTGACTCCTTTCCCCAAGTCTTTATTAGAAATATCGCAACATTACGATATTTGATATCAAAAAAAGAGGCGACGCTACGTCGCCGCCTCGACTCCAAATCGACTTTCGATGCAATGCAGGATGTCTTGCAGGTGGGGTTCGGCGACCGAGTAGTACACCTTCCGCCCATCCTTTTGACTGTTGAGGAATCCGCACCGCTGCATCAGGCGCAAATGCTCCGACGCCATCGGGCTCGGAATCTCACACGCCTCGGCCAGTTCACCGACGGTGTAATCCCCCTGCAGCAACATCTGCACCATGCGCAGGCGATGGGGATGCGCCAAGATCCGCAAGCATTCGGCGGCTTGCCCCAAGGCGTCTAAGGTCGTCAGTTTTAGTTTTGGCGTAGGCATCTTCCGTTCCTCTCTCTCCAAATATATCGGAACATTCCGACATGTCAAGTCCGCGAATCCGACCGCCAACCGACGATTTATTCTAAATTAGTTCACGCCTCGCGATAACTAGATATTATACGCTCAGTCAAACCAGCCCAGTTTCTCTCCCGATATTCGTCGCTTAATTGCAACGCCTGCGCCGCAAGAACATTTTTTTCCTGAAAGCCGCATGTCCGTCAACACGCTCGAAATCATCCCCCCAAACCGCCCGATCACCATCGGCGCCATCCTGTTCCCGAACATGGACCAGATCGATCTGACCGGCCCGCTGTCGGTCTTGGCCCGGCTTCCCAACAGTTCGCGACAACTGCTTTGGAAGCGAATCGAACCGATTCACGATCATCTGGGTTTGGGGCTGTTGCCTGATACGACGTTTGACCAAGCGGGGGCGATCGACCTGTTGCTGGTGCCTGGCGGACCGGGGCAAGAGGAACTGATGGAGGACGAGGAAGTCCTGTTGTTCCTCCGCAAGCGCGCACCGAAAGCCAAGTGCATCTTCTCGGTCTGCACCGGTTCGATCGTCTGCGGGGCTGCAGGCCTGTTGAAAGGGAAAACGGCGACGACCCACTGGACGGCGCTGCCGCTGCTGAAATACTTCGGCGCCCAACCTTCAAAACAGCGCGTCGTCGTCGACGGCAAATACGTCAGCGCTGCGGGACTCACCTCCGGAATCGACGGCGCCTTGATAGTGGCGGCGCTGCTGCGCGGCGAAGAAGTCGCCCAGGCTATTCAACTGGCGATTCAATATGCCCCCGATCCACCGTTTGATTGCGGCGAACCTGACTTAGCGCCCCCCGAAACGCTGGCCATCGTCACGCAGCAAACGGCGGAATTGACGGCGCGGCGCGAAGCGACGGCCAAGCGAATCGCAGCGAAGCTGGGAATTGAAGTCTGAATCACACCGAGCCAACGTATGCCCATCGACAACGTCATCCTCGAAATGTTCGGCCCCGATCCCCGGATCCTAGAGATCGCGGCGATCTTTAGCGCGAAACAATACGGCCAGACGGCGGAAGGCAAATCCGACGCAGGCCAAGCCAGCTACTACGCCGCCCTTGAAATCGAAGTCGCCGCCACCGAAGACGAAGAGAGACTAGACGCTGCTTTAAGCTGGATAACGCATCACGCGTCGCTGCTGGCGGAGTTCGACGGCGAGAAGGTGCTCGAAATCCAATCGCATCTATCGGCCAACGACGGTAGCCGCTCGCTTTGTCTCGACCAAGCGTTCATCGACGCGCTCGCTGAAAATGGACTGCGACTGCGTCACCAAGTTTCGCGCGAGATTGTCGACCGTCTCCAATTGGCGCGTGAAGGCGTCGTGGCGCATGAAGGGATCTTGCCGCTCGACGATCCAAGATGGTCCCAGCTAGCCGACGCGCTCGGCGAGACTTTCGAGTGCGGGCAGATGTTGCGGCAGCTACTAGAAACCGGACCAAGCGAATCAATCTGGGACGTCTGCTGGAACCGGCTCGTCTATCAAGAATCGATTGGTGAGGTCAGCTACGCCGCCGCTCCCTATCTAGCCATGTTCGTTTGTCATTCGGCCGAGATCGACTGGAACGCGTTGGCGATTCTCTCGGCAATCGAACTTGCCCGGCCAGACGGTCCGCCGCTTCCGCCAGAGCTTGCCGAGCCCTACTTCGTCACACTCCACTCGGTGCCGCAGATGCTCGCCAATCATGCGAGCCAACAATGGGACGAACTTGTCACGCGCTGCGCCGCGTCGTGCATCGCGTTGGCCCGGGGACAACGAGAGTTGGGGCGAATCTATGCCGAAATGAGCCTGGCCGAGGGGCTTGCGTGGCTAAGGCGAGAGGGCGAGTAGCAAAGTCATGGTCATTGCGCAAACGCGGCAGATGCCATCCCCTCTCCGCCGGCCCAAGCGATGGAAACATTTTGAGATTTTGTCTTTTTTTCGCCGAGCAAAGGACTGCTCAAGGCCACCCGTCAATGCTCATCTACCAAACCTTAACGAGATAAAGAATGCCATTAAAGCGGAAATTTCCTCCAGTATACCCGCAATAAAACCAGAAAGGTCGGAAAAGCATCTCAATTCCATGGCAAAAATTCTCATTGCTGCGATGGTCGGTGCGTGGCTACGATCTCCGCGATATCCCCTCTTTTTCTAAAAAACCTTGCATCTTGTGAGCCGCCATGTACCGCTCCAGCGCCCGATCTGGATTTACGCTTGTCGAACTGTTGGTCGTCATCGCCATTATCGGCGTGTTGATCGCGTTGTTGCTTCCGGCCGTGCAACAAGCCCGCGAGGCGGCTCGGCGTACGCAATGCGTCAGCAACATGAAGAACGTCGCCCTGGCGATGCATAACTATCACGACACGTACCAAAAGCTTCCCTACTTCGGCTTTGGCCCAAAGTTGTTTCCTGGCGAGCCCGGCGACAAGCTCGACACGATCTCGTGGTATGGCCGCGTGTTGCCGTTCTTGGAACAACAGCCGCTCTACGACACGCTGAACTGGAATGTCCGGGTCAATGCCGGTAACAACGTCGCCTATCGTACGACGTCGCTGTCGGTGATGTCTTGTCCGTCCGAAACGATGACGATCGGCGAGTCGAACAGCACCCCGACATGGTGTCATCAACGGGCCAGTTACGCCGTCTGCGTCGGCAGCACCAACTACCGTCAGGACAACGCCAACAACTGGGACGGCACCTGGACCTATCAGAACGGGGGCTCCGCCTTTACGGTCGATGGCATTCATGGGCTAGAAACGGTCACCGACGGCACCAGTTCGACCTTGATGGTCAGCGAAGTGCCGACCAATCAGAACGAGACGGGCTACCAAGGGACCTACGGCGTCACGATCTTCACGTCGGGCGCCGGGTTTACCGGGTATCTAAATCCCAACACCACGGCGGTCGTCGATGGCGGGCGTTACTGCTGGCAGCCGGAAGACTACAAGCGCAAGATCCAGTGCAAGTATGTCCTCGACTACTGGTGGGGCGCTACCTTCCCGGCCATGAGCATGCACCCAGGAGGCGTCAACGCCGCCCACTTCGACGGCTCGGTGACGTTTGTTCCCAGCACGATCGATATCTGGACGTGGCGGGCCATGTGTTCGACGCAAGGAAGCGAAGTTATCTCGGAATAGCGTTTCGCCAGGTACTCTCTAAATCGATCGACAACGGGAACAAATGGATGACTAGCTTCGGTTCTGGACGTGCACTCTGCAGTTGCTTTCTGGCGGCGGCTCTTATGGCAATGCTGGGATGCGGTTCCAACGATGGTTTGATCGCGATCTCCGGCGAGGTGACCTTCGAAGGAGCGCCGATCGAAAAAGGCTCCATCTCGGTCATGCCGATCGATGGGCATGGTTCGCCGGCCGGCGGCGAAATTAAAAACGGCCGCTACACGGTGCGAACCGTCCCCGGCGAACAAACCGTACTGATCTACGCCCAGCAGCAGGTTGAGAAACAAAACGCCTCGGCCGCAGACATCGATCGAGGCCTGAACGTCTACGAGCAACAGTTCCTGCCGGCGGCGTACAACGATCAGTCGAAGCTGCGCATCAAGGTCGACGACTCACACCGCAACTTCAATTTCGCGCTCAATCAGCAAGCGGACGTGCCGGTTACTGCCGCCGAGTAGATGGTCGGGACCGGATAGATAGTTCGGGGCGGGTTAGCAGGGTTGTGGTCCGCACAGTGTACAGTGTATAGACCGTACACAAAGCGGGCCCTACGCCAACGGTCAGCCTTTGTTTGAACCAGCGAGCAGATTCCCTCGGCTTGCGCACTCGGGCTACAATTGGGGCCTTTTCGCTGGCTAGTCTTGCCGCGGGAACTTCCGCAAGATCTCCAGAACCTCGCCATGGACGCTCTTGGCACACCCCACCCCCTCTTGGTGGTGTGCGGTCGATTCGCCTTGCCAGTCGGTGAAGATGCCGCCAGCTTCCTCGAGGATCGGCTGGGCGGCCGAGGCGTCCCAGACGCTCATGATCGGGTCGACCATCACCAGGGCTCGTCCTGTGGCCACCAGGACGTATCCGTAGGCGTCGGCCCAGGTCCGGGTCAGCCAGGCGGCCTCTTCCAGCTGGTCGTACGCCTCTTTGGCCCCCCGGGCGGCAAATTTGCTGGCCTGGGATGTCACAAACAGACCGTCCGCCAGCGGGGTGTCGTTGTTTACCTTCGCCGGCTTTGGCTCGCCGCCGGCGCGCACATGCCAAGCGCCATGCCCGGTCGCGGCGTAGACCAACTCGTCGAGCCCCGGGATATAGATCGCGCCGATCGCCGGGCGCCCTTCGTACTCGATGCCAATCATCGTGCCATACAGCGGAACGCCAGAGACGAACGCCTTGGTGCCGTCGACCGGATCGACGATCCAGCGGAAGGGACTTGTCCCCTTGTGGGCGCCATATTCTTCGCCCAGCAAACTGTCGTCCGGAAATTGCTCCAGCACCCGCGCCCGAATCAGCTCTTCCGCCTGACGGTCGGCGATCGTGACGGGGGAGTCGTCCGACTTGCTTTCGACGACCAGGCCGTCGGTTTGAAAATAGGTGAGCGTTCCCTTACCCGCTTCGACGGCGAGCGAGCGAGCGAGTTCTAGACGTTCAGCAAACAGTTGGGGCGTGTTCATACGGGAGAGAATAAAGGAGGGAAATAAAAGCTGACAACGGGGAGTTGCCGCTCTTTCGCCAAACGGGGCAAGTTTTTGGCATCTTCACCGAAAAAGGTGGGTAACGGCGGGGGCGTTACGGCAGCCGCGGGTACTCGCGGCAGATCGCCAGCACCTCGGGCATGACATGCGGATTGGCGCCGATCCCTTCGCCGCTGTGAATGGTCGGCTCGCCATGCCAGTCGACGAAGGCGCCTCCGGCTTCTTCCATGATCGGCTGAATCGCCGCGGCGTCCCAGACGCTCAGCATGGGATCGACCATCGCCACGGCCCGGCCGGTCGCCACCAACAGATAGCCGTAACAATCGCCCCAGGTGCGGGTGATGAAGGCCGCTTTTTCCAGACGATTGAAGGCCTCAAAGGCGTCTCGGCGGGCGAAGGTGTTGACCTGCGATGTGACGAAGACGCCGTCGGCCAGCGACTTCGCGTCGCTGACGCGGGTCAGCGTCGGCTCGGCGTCTCCCTGTTTGTACCAGGCGCCACATCCCTTGGCGGCGTAGACCATCTCGTCCAGGCCGGGGATGTAGATCACGCCGGCGACGTTCTGCCCCGCCTGCTCGATGCCGATCAGGGTTCCGTAGAGAGGCACGCCGGCGACAAAACTCTTGGTGCCGTCGATCGGGTCGATGATCCAGCGGAAGTCGCCGGTCCCTTCGGTGACTCCAAATTCTTCGCCAATAATGCCGTCGGCCGGGAACCGCTCGGCCAGTTGGTTGCGTATATAGGTTTCGGCCTCGCGATCAGCGACCGTTACCGGCGAGTCATCCGACTTGCGGTCGACCACCAATCCCGCCTTTTGAAAGTGTTTTAGCGTTCCGCGTCCGGCGGTGACGGCAAGCTCTAAGGCCAGCTTGAGACGATCGGCGATTTCGGGCGAAGTGTTCATAAGAGGGAAAGATACGGCGCCTGTAGGCGTTACGACAACCAGGGGTGGCGATTTCGAGGCGAACCTAGCCGAGCGGAGCGCCTCCTTCTACACTTCGGTATCAAGCGAACCGTCGCAAGGACCGCAACACCCATGAAGGAAATTAACGATAGCCAAATCACGCAAACCGGGCCGAACTTCTTCGTTCGACCCCAAAGCCGATCGGAAAACGCTGCAACTGTGCCGCCAGGTGCTGGAAACGCTAGAGATGGTTCTCTCGGGCGAGATCGACGATGATCGCTTGCCGATCCTGCACGTGGTCGAAGTCACTCCGGCGCCCGACAGTTCTCGTATGTTGGTAACGATCTCAGCCGACATCGCCGAGACCGACGATGACCCCAACGAGATTCTAATCACGCTCAGCGAGTACGCCGACTTGCTGCGTATGGAAGTCGCCGCGGCGATTCATCGGAAGAAGGCGCCGATGCTCTTCTTCCAATTTACTCCGTATGCGAACTATCCGATCGACCCTACCGATTGATCCAAACTTCCGCTCGCTATCACTGCGTCCAACTTTTAGGGCAAGTACGGAACAACTAGGATAGCCCGAACAAGCGGCTATTTCGGGGTGCGGAGCACCGCTTCCCTGCGAATCGTCATGTCCTATCGATCAGCATAGCAGTCCGTTGATTTTCTCGACGGACTGCTAGAGCGTTTTTCTGATAGCTGTAACGTTTCTGGCGCCGGTGAGGCAAGCTGGTCAAGGCGACCGAAGCAGGCGAATCCTCAAGATTCGTCGATGCAGGTCAACGCCGACCAGCGCGGCCGCAACCAGCCAGAACGATACAGATGGAGGAAAACCGCTCTAAAAGTGTGATCAGCGAAAACAACGCCGCCAAGTAAGCATCCCCAATAGCCCTTACCCCTCACGCTTTTTTTTGGCAGGAACCCGAACAAGTTGGCGGCTGATTTGGCCGAAGAATACGAGATGACCGAGCTTGAAGCTTGGCGTCTGGCGTATGAGTATGCCATGGAACAAAAAGAAGACGTCGCCGGCGCTTCGGCAGCCGCCGACTAAGCCCAAAGGCCGCTTTTGCCGCCGCTCGACCTGCGATTTTGCTTGTCGAATCCTTCCGTTGATTGGATAATGAATGCTAGGCGGATTATCCGCTTCGTTAGCAACCAACGGCGGAAGGGGACGAAATGTGCAGTAATCCAATGGGCGGCAGCCGAAAATCTGGGAGCCGAATCCTTTGGCTCTTAATCTTGGCGTCGATCTTGATCGCCTCCCCGATGGCGATTCAAGCCCAGGAATTGCGCGGCACGCCCAACGGCAAGTACAACAACAATCCGACCTTTGGCAGCTTTGGAACCGGCTCTAGCAGTCGCCATCATTCCCACAGCGGCCACAATTCCAACAATTGGAACCGGGGCGGAAACTGGAATCGCGGCTGGAGCGGCGGCGGAAGTTGGAACCGTGGATGGAATCGCGGTTGGGCGGGTCCCGGCTACTGGCCCGGTGGCGGCGGCATCTATAGTTTCTACGGCGGGTACTATCCCGCGTACGGCGGTATTACGCCTGGCTATGGCTGGTCACCCAATTACTACCAGTCGACCGTCTACGCTTCCAACTATTGGAATCCCTACGGCGTCTACTACCGTCCCAGCGATCAATACACCGAGTACTATCTGCCTCCGTACGAACCGGCCGAACTCCGTTGGGGCCCGCAAGCGCTGAAGCAGTTTTACGGACTGCCGCGGACCTTCGCGATGGAGCCGCTTCTCTCCGGCAACCTGGCCGATCTGCCGAACCCCACCTATCCGACGCTGACGCCGGAGTTGCTGCGGGTCGCTTTGGGCGAAACCAAACCGGCCGGCATGCCAGAGCCGTCGCAACCCGCGGCCCGCGAACGGGCGTCGCGCTACGTCGGTTTCGGCGATCGGCTCTTCAAAGAGCAAAGATTTCATGAAGCGATGGCGAAATATCGCGACGCCGTCGCCGCCGCGCCCGACTTGGCGGCGCCGCAGTTTCGGCTTGGCCTCGGCTACGTCGCGACCGGCCGCATGGAACAAGGCGCCGAAGCGTTTGAGCGCGGCATGCAGCTTCAGCCGCAGTACATCTTTACCACCAATTTCAATCTAGAAGAGCTGTACGCCGGCAATCCCCTCGCCAAAAACGCATTGCTGGAAGGGATGGCCCGCAAGACGCTGAATGATCCGACCAATGCCGACAACCTGTTTGACGTCGGCATCGTCTTGTACCTGGATGGCCAGCACGCCACGGCGCGTAAGTACTTTTCGGCCGCCCGAATGCGGTTGGCCGGGGCCGACGATTCGCACTTGGTTCCTTTCCTGGCGCAGCCCGGACAAGACGCAGCCGCCCCCGGCGGCCTCAATTTGTAGCCCCTCGGCGGCAGGGCGACTTTCGAGAGCCATCTTTTTCGCCGCCGAGAATTCGGTATCCTAGATGACATTCAATTGCAAATAGCCATTTCCGGCACCTCGATTTTTCTGCTCTTAGGAAACACGACTGATGCGTATCACCCTGACCGGGCTGCTGTTGGCAACCGCCATTTTCGGCTTTAGCGCGACGATGTCGATCGGCTGCACCTCTTCGACGCCGGCCGAGACCGAAGATCACGATGACCATGATCACGATGACCACGATCACGAGCATGGCGATCACGAGCATGGCGATCACGAGCATGGCGATCACGAGCATGGCGATCACGAGCATGGCGATCACGAGCATGGCGATCACGAGCATGGCGATCACGAGCATGGCGATCACGACCACGACGAACATGCCGGCCACGATCATGGCGAGATCGGCCCCAACGGCGGTCATATCGTGGAACTCGAAGGGGGCGACCTTCACCTGGAATGGGTTCACGCCGAAGGCAAACAACCGGCCGACGCCGAGAAGATCATCACCTTCTACGTGCTGGACGCCGACGGCAAAAAGGAAATGCCGATCGCGGCCGAAGCTCTGACCGTCAACTTGACGACCGGCGGCGAGACCAAGAAATTTGAAGCGAAGGCGGATCGCCCCGAAGGCGCCGACAAGACCGCCAAGTTCGTCCTGACCGACGAGTTTGCGGCCACGATCATGCTGTCGGAAGAAGTCGACGCGGTCGTCTCCTTTAAGGTCGACGGCAAAGAGCTGAAAGCCAAAATCGAAGATCACCATCACCACTAATAACCAGGTGATCAGTCGCAACCACAAAACGGCCCCATCGAGGGCCGTTTTCTTTGGGACTCTCCAACTCTCGCTTTTGCGTTTTATGATGAAGAATAGAACACGGAGGTCACGGATTTGTCACGGACGAGCACGGTATGAAGAGAAGAAGAAAACATATTCGCTCTTCCTTTCCGACCGTGCTGATCCGTGCTCTTCGCCGTCGCCTCCGTGTTCCATTCTTCAGGAACTACCAACAATGACGCCATGAGCCATTCGCCCGCGGACAACTCGCCGGAGAATCCTTTTCAGTCGCCGACCGATGTGGCCGACGACTATCTGGTCCGCGGTCCCGGTATCTGCCCCTATTGCGGCGACGCCGATTTTGAGCGGCCCTATTTCACCAACTGGGGCGGCTACATCGGACCTTGGTTGCTGACGCACGCCGTCTGTCGTCGTTGCGGTCACGGCTTCAACGTCAACAGCGGAACCAGCAACCTGCTGAACATCGCCCTCTATCAGATCAGCAGCGTACTGCTGGTGATTCTGGCCCTGGCGGTCGGCTTCTTCTACATCCTGCCTGCCTGGAAACTGCTCTAACACGCACGATATCGGGCGCCATTGCCACGTCTGTGTGGCAATGAATGTGCTTGGACATTCCGTTAGTTTCTCCGCCAAGATGCGGTTCCTATCTCAGACTGCTACCAGATCAAAAACGTTTTGGGCTGGCAGCCCCATTCATTGCCACGCAGACGTGGCAACGGCGCCCCCGCCCAAAAGATCGCCCCCGCTAGCTTGCAGTCAAACTGATCTAGCGGTTTTTCGGCATTCTCTTTAGAAAGTACGGCAACTAGAGATTCCAACCCTCGCTATCGCTTCGCCTACGCCACATTTCAGCCTGTCACGATGAACGCCCCAGCTATGCACCAACCCGATTTTTCGCCGCGTTGGTTCTGGACGTTCGCGATCGTCCATCTGCTGCTCTGGACCGCCGTTCCCTTTTTCACCCAGGCCAACGGCCCCCTCGACAATGTCGAGATGCTCAATTGGGGACAGCAGTGGCAGTGGGGCTATCCCAAACATCCGCCGCTGCCCGCTTGGGCGGCCGAAGCGGCCTCGTACCTGCCCGGCGATCCGGTCTGGTCGACCTATCTGTTGAGCCAGGTCTGCATTGTCGCCTGCTTCTGTGCGGCCTGGAAAATGGGGCGCCAGTTCCTCACCCCCGGCGTCGCGCTGGCCGCAGCCGTCATCCTGGAAGGGAGCATCTACTACAACTGCACGACGCCTGAATTCAACAACAACATCATGGCCAAGGCCTGCTGGGCGTTGTTCATTTTATTCGCTTACTACGGCATCGCGCGCGGGCAGGTTCGTCACTGGGCCGCAGCCGGCGTCTTCCTGGCGGCGGCGATTTTGTCGAAGTACGACGCGGCGCTGTTGCTGGGTGCGACACTGTTGTTTTCGGTCTGCAACCGGCAAGCCCGCAGCTGTTGGAAAACGCCTGGCCCCTACGTGTTGACCGGGGTCTCGCTCACCTTGGCGGCGCCCCATCTGTGGTGGCTGTGCACCAACGACTTCGTCACGCTCCGCTACATTTCGGCTCGATCTTCCGCGACTCATTCGTGGCTGAATCACCTTGAGCATCCGGCCGAGTTCCTGATCGCCCAATTGGGCGCGATCGCCGTGACGTTGATCCTGGCGACGACGATGCTCGGGTGGCGATGGCGGCTACGGCAGATTGAGCCGTCAGCCCAACTGGCCCGCAGTTTCGTCAGCTGGATCTTGCTCGGCCCGCTCGCGTTGGCGTTGGGCTATTCGCTGCTGACCGGCGCCCATCTCCGCAGCATGTGGGGCGCATCGATGTTCACCTTTACCGGCGTGCTGCTGTTCGCCTGGTTTGAATTCCGCGCCGACCCGGCGCTGGTGCGACGAACCGTTTACGCATCCGCGTTGACTGGCCTGTTGTTCGCCCTGGGCCTGGGAACGCGGAACCTGGTCGGCGATGGCATGGTCAACTTGCCGCTCCGCGTCGACTATCCCGGCCAACGTCTGGCGGCCGAAATCGAACATGTCTGGACACAGCGCACCGATCAACCACTCGAAAACCTCGGCGGCGACTGGTGGCTGGCCGCCAACGTCAACGTTTACCATCCGCAGCGACCCGCGATTGCGGCCGAGATCGATCACGATCGCCCCCGCTGGACCGAGCCAAACGTCTGGCAGACCGAAGGGGGCGTCATCGTCTGGGAACTGACCGCCGCCGGCGAAAACTACCAGGCCGAAATCAAGCGACAGTATCCCAACGCCGAGATCCTGCCGCCGGTGGAGTTCGCCTGGACGAAGAATCACGATCGACCGCCGCTGCGCGTCGGCATGGCGGTCGTACAGCCGCAAACCGCCCCGCGGATCGCCTCGCCCGAGTTGCCGACGCGGCGTTAATGGAAGACCACCGAGTGCCCCAGTCTCTGTTCGTCATCCCGTGCTACAACGAAGCGGATCGGATCGATCTCGCCGCGTTCGACGCATTCGCCGTCGCCAATCCCGAGATCAACTTTCTGTTCGTCAACGACGGCAGCAGCGACGCAACCAGCGAAATCCTGCATCAGTTCGCCGGTCGCCGCCCCGATCGATTCATGGCGATCGACCTGCCGCACAACCAAGGCAAAGCCGAAGCGGTTCGCGTCGGTATGCTGCAGGCCCTCGACCAAGAGGCTGAACTGATCGGCTTTCTCGACGCCGACCTGGCGACGCCGCTGGCCGAATGTCGTCGCCTGCAGGAAGCGCTCGCAAGACGCCCCGAGATCCAGATGGCGATCGGCGTGCGACTTCCGCTGGCCGGGCACGCCATCCAGCGCAAACGGATTCGCCGCTGGATCGGCCGTGGTTTCGCCCGGGTCGCCTCGACGATGCTCGGCATCGCGATCGCCGATACCCAGTGCGGCGCCAAGCTGCTGCGCAGCAACCAGCTGGCACGGTTTCTGTTCGCGACGCCGTTCCTGTCGCGGTGGATCTTTGACGTCGAGGTCTTCGCCCGACTGCGGATTGCCGGCGATCGTCTGGCGGTACGCGATGCGATTTACGAACTGCCGCTCGAGTCGTGGCGCGAGATCCCGGGCTCGAAGCTGCGGCCGCGTCACTTTCTGCTGGCGATCGGCGACCTGGCGATGATCTACCGCGAATACTTCCTCTCGCGGCGCTGGAAAGAGCGGGCCGTCGAACTGCGGTCGGAGCCCGAAACGGCGGCGGACGCTTCGGCCCCATGGCCCGCCGCGCCGCACAGCGTCCGCGCAAAAATCAAGCCGACGCGAAAAGCGTCGGCTTGATCGAAGTTCTACAGTAGCGGCTTGGTTTATCGCCCGCCGCTGGCGATCCACGCCTTGGCGACGTCGGACGGAGGTTTGCCATAGACGCCGGCAAACGCCTGATCAAACGGCATCCCTTTTCGCAGGGCCTGCATCAACGCGTCAAACTGCTGACCGCGGCCCATCAGGGTCTTCATGAAGGCGAAGCTGACGGCGCCGTTCTGATCGGGCGCCAACTTGTTCTGCACAAAGTCGTCCGGCTTCTTCATCGCGCCGACCGCCGACTGCAGTTGGTTCCCCCATTCGACAACCCGAGGGTCTTTGCCCGAGACGCGCGACGCGACGACTCGGCCGACGCCGTCGGCGAACCAATCGGGAGCGTCAAGGCTGGCGACGTAGTTGCTGGCGATGACCTGAGCGAACATCGCATCCAGATCGTACGCGTCGCCGACCGGCAATTGCACCATGCCGTAGGCGTCGGTCACGTCGTACCAGTAGTGGCCTTGCCATTGCGGCGGAACGTCGCGGCGTTCGACCATCTTGCTGAATTCGTTGTAGTCGTACTTCGCTTTGACCAAGAAGAGCGAGACGCGTCCTTTGACCAGCGGCTGACCGGCCGGGGCCTTCAAGATGCGGCGAACGTCATCGGCCGCTTTTTCGGCCTGGTCGGCGAACTCGTCATTCGCCTCTTGCCCCAAGGCGCCCATCACAAAGACGTCTTTGCGGTCGGAGGTCGACATCGCCACGCCCGGCAGACCAAGCTGAATCTTCGACTTGCTGGTTTCGACGCGGGCCTTGGCCAGTTCGTCGTGCGTCGCATTCTTGGCGAACGCATAGGCGGCCACGCGGGGCATCGACGAAGTCGGCGAGTCGCCGTCAAACTTGGCGCCTTCGGTGATCCAGGTCTCAAACTTCCTGATTTGGTCGTCGGTCAGCGGCGGACCGTTGCGCGGCATCCGATCGGGCGCCGGCGCCTTGAAGAGTTGAATCAACAGGCTTTCGTTCGGCTTACCGGGGGTGAGCGGAGCGCCGCTGTCGCCACCACGCAACATCGTCTGAAAGCTCGCCAGGCTGAAGCCACCCGGCGGATTCCGTTGGTCATGGCAGCTGACGCAGCGAGCGACCAGCACTGGCGCGATATCGCGACCGAAGCTGACCTTCTCGTTGCCGCTGGCGCTGGCGACTTCCAACCGCGGCATCGGCATCGGAGCGGCGCCGGGAGCCAGCGACGCGAGATTCGCTTTTGGGTCGGCGCCGTCAAACTTGGCGCCTTCTTTGATCCAGGTTTTCAGCGCCGTCAGTTCGGCTGGCGACACCTTCTGGCCGCCGCGCGGCATGTCGCCGGTTTCGATCACTTCAACAAAGCGGCTCCCATCCTGACCGGGGAAGATCACAACCCCTTCGGCCGGACCTTTCATCAGCACTTCGTAGCTGGAAGAGCTGAAACCGCCGCGGGCCCCACTGACGTGACAGTTGCCGCAGCGGGCGACGATCACCGGGGCGATATGTTTGGTAAAGCTGAGATTGGTCGCCGGGAACATGGTCGGCAACGTGCTGGCCGGCGGCGTCGGCGTTCCAGGCACTGCCGGAGCCATCATCTCGGTCGGCTGGGCGACGGCGGCGTTGCGCATTCGCGGCAGGGTAACCCCTTCCAGCTCTAGTAGCGCGTGGGCCGGGGCGAGCGACTCAAACAGCTGATCCACCCCTTCCTGCAGTTCGGGGTCGACCCCTTCCAGCCGCTGCAAGCGTTCGATGATCAGCTTGACGGTCTGGGTCGATTCGGCCACTCTCCCTTGCTTCAGGAAGTTGGAAGCCTTGCGGATTTCGACCTTCAGATCGCGCACTTCGCTCCGCTGTTCGTCCGTCGGGGCCGCGCCGAGCGTCCAGGGGGATAGCAGAATCGCCGTCAAAGCGGCGCAGGCCGCGAATTTCGCCAATAGGTGAAAGGCTCTCATCTAGGGCCCCTTATGCAGCTTTCTCGACTAGTCGTATTTGGCAGGATGTCCGACGCATCCCTGCCGACTTCTTCGAAGCGAAGCCAGACCCCCGTTGTACTCAGAAATTACGGCCTCGGCGATTGTATTTCAACAAATCGAGCCTGCTTCAGCTCGAATGATGCCGTCGTACGACCTTTTTTGCCGCTTGCGCCGCCAGCGACTGGCGACGGGTGGGGCGATAACCATATTCGATAGCGAACCATTCGGCGTACCGCTCACGGTCGACGTAGCTCGTATTGCGGTTATCGAGGAGATGCCCCAGTTCATGGATCAGGACGTTGTTCAGGTAGAAGTCGCGGATCGCCTCCTGCGTCCAGACCAACCGCCATTCGCCGTCGTCGCCACCTTCCCACTTCGCCCCGTACATCTTCGCTTCCACCACTTGGGCAGGGCGGGGTGGAGTGTAGAAATACTCGGTCAGCGTCTCGTCCATCGGATAAAGATAGAGCGCCGAGCCCCACTGCATGCCGTAGCACGGATAGCTTAACTTCTTACGAGTCAAGCGACTTAGCTGCACGACTTCCAGCGGCTCCAGCATCCACGAGGGCAACTTCGCCAAGCGATCACGGACGTCCTGCTCACTCACCACGTGCACGAAACCTTCCCCCGGATCTTGCGTGATCACGCGATACCGGGCGCCGGTTTCGCCTTGCGGCTCGTGCCAATCTTCCGGCGGCGAGAAGCCAACGTCGGTCGTGTTGCCCGTTTCGCCGCAAGCCCGTTTCCGCAATTGGCCGACGGTACGAAAATCGCGCGGAATGGATACGCGCTTCGTTTTCGCTCGAATCAGCTTGTTGTGGTTGGATCGCGCCATGCGTCTGACTTTTGAAACGGAACGACGTTTGAGGTCTTGTGAACGACGAATGAATGGGAACGCTTGGCGTGCTCGATCAGCTAGATTGCAGCAACGCCGGTATGGCCGTTTGCGTCCCTGCGGTTCGACTCACCTATGGTACGTGGACAGCGACCACGATTTCAAGCAATATACGCAAGTCGCTTGTAAAACAAGACTTACAGCGAACAGGACAGCCAGATCGGCCGCCTCAGATGGCCAACATTCGCCGCTTTGACTGCCTCGCAAGCAGCCCGACAGAGGTACTAAGAGACCCTCTCGGCGAGGCAGCTGGGATAGTAATCGCCAGCATTGTGCGACACTTCGAAGCCCATTTTCTGCGTCGGCGCCGGCGTATCTTCGTCTTCGATCTTCTGCAGCATCAAAAATAACAGCACGCCAATCAATAAGAACAGAAGTCCAATGGCAATCCAGATGAATGCGGGAACGCCAGCGAAGTTCAGGTTGATGCCGCTGCTGCCGTGCGACTTCGATCGCGAGCGTTTATCGCGGGCCGCTTCTTTCTCACTGACGCGGTTCTGCAGCGCTTCGCGCGAGATCATCGTCGCGCCGCCGACGCTCTCGCCGGCCGTCATTAGCGGATCAGCGATGCTAACATCCAACACCCCGCTGGCGCCAGGATCGGACATCGACGACAGCAAATCGTCATCCAGCGCCCGCGCCACCGGCAACGGCTTGCCGCGACCGGCGCTGGAGAGGCCGGCGCTGGAGCGTCCGGCGCTGGAGAGGCCGGCATCGGTTTCAACGCGTTGACCGCGGACCGTTTCGGAATTGAGGATGCCAGAGTTGCCGTCGTCCAGTTCTTCCAGCAGTTCGGCCACGCGGGGCATCGTCGACGGGGCGACCGTGCCCGACTTGCCCCCTTCGGCCTTGGCTTGCCGCAGCTCGACTTCTTCACCGGCGACGGTCAGTTCTTCGTCAGCGCCGCTGCGTCGCTGTTTCAGCCAATCTCGGAGGGCGACGGCCACTTCGCTGGCCGATTGATACCGCTGCTCCGGCTTCTTCATCATCAGCTTTTCGCAGATTTTCGCCAGCAAAGCAGGGCAATTGGGGCGCAACTTCCGCAGCTTCTCGGGATTGATCGTTTGGTGTTTGGCAATCCGCTGCGCCAGACTGCCGTCCGGAAACGGCGGATGGCCGACCAACAGGAAATAGAGCGAGCACCCGAGACTATAAAGGTCAGCGCGACCATCCACCTTGTGACTGTTGACCGCTTGTTCCGGCGACAGATAGTCGGCCGTGCCTAGCACGCTCTCTTGATTGGCGAGCGTCAGCGAGGTGGCGTCGTCTCGGGTGAACCGGGCCAGTCCCATATCCAGGACTTTCACCACGCCGCTATCGTCCAGCAGCAAGTTGGCCGGTTTGATGTCGCGGTGGATCAGACCCCGCTGATGGGCGTGCTGCAAGGCGTCGGCCGCTTGGGCGATGTAGTCGGCCGCGGTTTCGACTTCCAGCGGACCTTTCTCGCGGACCAAGACCTGCAAGTCGCACCCCGGGACGTACTCCATCACGATGTAATGGGTATCCCCTTCGTTATCGACGTCGAAGGCCCGCACGATGTTGGGATGGTCCAGTTGAGCCGCCGCCTGCGCTTCGAGATGGAATCGACCCAGATAGGACGAATCTTTGACGCGATTGCGGGGGAGCACTTTGATCGCCACCTTGCGCTGCATCACCGTATGCTCGCCCAGGTAAACGCTGCTCATGCCGCCGGTCCCTAAATGGCCCAACAGCTTGTACTTGGAGAGGAAGAAACCCTTGTATTTCCCCTGCAGGATCTTCTCGCGGTGCCAGGTGGTGATGTACTTCTTGGCGACGAAGTAATCGGCCGTCTGCTGCACATCTTCCGGCAATTCTCCCCCGTTTTGAGCGCGCAGCTCAGCAACGGCGGTTTCAAATTGCGTGGGGTGGATCAGTTGTGATCGCCCGGCAAGTTCAATGAAACGTTCGGAAGTAATGTTACTCATCTCAAGCCCAAGGAATCACGAATTCAGGCGCCTCGCTAGCTGCCTGTTGAAAAATGCCATCGTGGCATTTTCCAACCTCGCCAGGCTCAGAGCATAGCTCTTCGCGGCTCGCAAAATAACGACTTTCGTCGCTATTTTGGGATCGCATCCCTACGATCCAGCAGCCCGTTGAGAAAATCAACGGACTGCTAGTGGAGATAGCGACTGCAACCTGTTCCCCGCAGTATAAATAATTGCGTTTCGGCTTAACATTGGCAAAATCGTCCGGTTATTTGCCGATCCCCTGATTCATGTTCAAATTGGGGAAGAAATCCAAGATAGCGCTCCGCAAGTTATCCAAATCTTAACACATATCCCCCTAAGGGCGCCAATCATGACCGCTTACCACACGCGACTGTTTACCCGGCCTGGTTGTCATCTGTGCGAAGACGCCGAGCAAATCTTGCTGCGCCACGGCATCGTCGCCGAGCCGGTCAACATCGACGAAGACCCGCAGCTGAAGGAAAAGTACGGCTGCTGCATCCCGGTCGTCGAGATCAACGGCAAGGTCCGCTTCCGGGGCAAAGTGAATGAAGTCCTCCTGCGGCGGTTGTTGGCGTCGGTCGAAGCATAATCACGATGGAAGTCTTGGGGATGTTCGCCAAGTATTGGCGAGCCGGCGAAGTGAAGACCCGTTTGGGGGCGACGATCGGCATGGCGGCCGCCGCGGCGGTGCACCAGTTGTTCGTGCAAACCTCGCTTGCGCGGTTTCGACACCTGGGAGATCGGCGGGAACTGCAGTTTTCTCCCTCGACCGAATCGCAAGCCTTCGCCGCCGTCGCGGGCGATGCCTGGCAGGTGACGCCGCAAGCCCCAGGGGATCTGGGGGATCGCATCACTTACTACTTCGCCACGCAACTAGGGGGCGGCGCAACTCAGACGCTGCTGATTGGCTCGGACAGCCCGAATTTGCCGATCGACTATGTGCGAGCCGCGTTTCGCCACCTGGACGATCACGATGTCGTCCTGGGCCCGGCCGTCGACGGGGGATACTACTTAATAGGGCTGCGTCAGCGGTGCGATGCGTTGTTTACCGATATCGCCTGGAGCACGTCGGACGTCTTGGAGCAAACGCTCGCCAAGTGCGACTCCCTTAACCTGCGAACCGCCCAGACCCCAACATGGTACGATGTCGATGATAAATCCGACCTAAAGCGGCTGCTGGCCGAACCGCCGGAATGCGACGCCGATCCTGATCTACGTGCCCTGCATACTCAGCTGAATTTGATTCTCGCCGATTGCCCGCCCCTGTGAATTCTGACGCTCAACCTACTTCGACTTGCTCTTCCCACGCTGACTGCCTTGTAATCGGCGGCGGGGCGATTGGCCTTTCGCTCGCTTACGAACTGGCGACGCATGGCCTCTCGGTCACGCTGCTCGACAAAGGCGAAATCGGCAAAGCCGCCTCCTGGGCTGGCGCTGGCCTGTTGCCCCCGGCCACGATCGGCGCGGCGGTTGAGCCGCAGGAACAACTGCGGGCCCTTAGTCATCAACTGCACGCCGAGTGGTCGGTCCGCCTGCGCGAAGAAACCGGCATCGACAACGAGTACGAGCGCTCTGGCGGCTACTATCTGGCCCGCAAAGTAGGGGAAGCGGCGGCGCTGTCCACCATGGTCAGCCAATGGACCGAAGAGGGAATCGCGGTCGAGCGGATCAGTTCGGAAGAACTCCACGCTCGCGTCCCGGATCTAGCGCCCGAGCTAAAAGCCCGCTCGGCCTATCATCTGCCCGATGAAGCGATCGTTCGCAACCCGCGACATCTGCAAGCGCTGCGTCAGGCTTGCTCGCAGCGGGGCGTGACCTTCGTTGATCATGTCGAAGCGGTCGACTTTCAGCTTGCCGGCGATCGCATCACCGCCGTGACGACCAACCAAGGGAGCGTCACCGCCGACAAATACTGCATCGCCGCCGGCGCCTGGTCGCAGCGTTTGACCGATGCGCTCTTGGCCCAAGTTGGCTTTACGCACGCCGCGAAAACGCCCGACATCGAACCAATCCGCGGGCAGATGCTGCTGCTCGACGCCGGCGAGCGGTTCTTCACGGCGCCGCTGAACGAAGGGCCGCGGTATCTGGTTCCGCGGCGCGATGGACTGGTGCTGGTCGGCTCGACGGTCGAAGAGGCAGGCTTCGATTGCTCGACGACGAACGAAATCGCCCGTGAACTGCGGGAGTTCGCCTGTCAGTTGCTGCCGCGGCTAGAAACGGCCGAGATCCGGCAAAGCTGGGCGGGCCTACGCCCGGCCAGCATCGACGGGATACCTTATATTGGCGCAATGCCCGGCATCGCCAACGCGTACGTCGCCGCAGGACATTTTCGCAGCGGCCTGCATCTTTCGCCCGGGACCGCCGTGTTGCTCGGCCGGCTGATTCGGGAGGTTGAAGTGGAGTTTGATCTTTCGCCGTTTCGCGTCGATCGCAGTTAGAACGCTAACTGCCTGTTGAAAAATGCCATCGTGGCATTTTTCAACCTCGCCAGGCTCAGAGCATAGCTCCTCGCGGCTCGCAAAATAACGACTTACGTCGCTATTTTGGGATCGCATCCGTGCGATCACGCAGCCCGTTGAGAAAATCAACGGACTGCTAGGCGGGTTTTAGCGAGCCGACACCACGCCGTTGCGGAGCCGTTTCGCTTCGCGCACGATCGTCGCCGAGGCGTCTTGCAGGTCGAACTGCTTATCGACGTTTCCTTCGATGAAGGCGACGCGATTCATGCCGTAAATGTCGGAACTCGCTTCGTCCTGGCCCAGCACGAAACCGCCTCCTTTGCGAATCGCTTTGCAGCCGTCCGAGCCATCCCGGCCCATGCCGGTCATCACCACGCCCAGGCAAGTGTCGCCAAACACCTTGGCGGCCGAACGCATCATCACGTCGACCGACGGACGATGTCCGCTGACCGGGTCGGCGTCAAACACTTCCAGCCGCGTTTGGCTGCGGGTATGGCGGCGAATCTCGAGGTGCCGACCACCGGGGGCGACGTAGGCGCAACCCGCTTCCAGCATGTCGCCGGTCTCAGCTTCTTTGACCTTCACTTGCGAGATCGAGTCGAGCCGCTTGGCGAACGCCCGGGTGAATTGTTCCGGCATGTGCTGCACGATCACGATCGGCGGCAATCCGGCCGGCAGGTTTTCGAACAGCGAAGTCAACGCGGGGGGGCCGCCGGTCGAAATGCCAATCGCGATGCAGCGGCAGGGCCAATTGTTGGCGACCACCGGTTCGGCCTGTTTTGGCCGGACAACGCTTGTTTTTTTCGTGACTCCGGCGGCGGCGCGACGTTTGCGGCGAACCTCGGCGCGGGCCCGGCGAATCTCGAGCACCTTCGCCACGTCGGTATCGGCGACCGAGCGGATCTTGCGAACCAGGTCGTCGCGCATCACCGACTCGGCGGCGCCCAGACCTTCCGGCTTGGCGACATAGTCGAAGGCGCCCCGTTCGAGCGCGTCGAGCGTGATGTCGCCGCCCAACTGGGTCATCGCACTGACCATGATCACCGGAATGGGGCGAATCGCGAGCAGTTTATCGAGCGTTTCCAGTCCGTCCATCCCCGGCATCTGCACGTCGAGGGTGATCACGTCCGGCTCTTTTTGCTTCATCATTTGCAGGGCCTGCTGACCACTGCTGGCTGCGCCGCAGACTTCAATGCCGCCGACATCGGCCAACTGATCGGCAATGAGCGTTCGCATGAGCGCGGAGTCATCGACGATCAGCACACGTGTGGTTTTTCCTGCCATGTCTTGCTCAATCGAAATATCACGCGACGAAAGCTGTCGCCGCACCTACCCCCTTTACAAAAATCGACAATCAAAAGTAGGACGCGTTTTGCGCGTTTCTGTAAACCGAGGGCGGCAGTTGCAGAGATCCGCAAAAATACGTTGGCAATCCCCCACGATCTTGCTCCTTTGGCGGCGTCATGTTCCCAATTTTCGCCCTAATCGGTACGCTGGGCGTATTACGACTGACTTAATCCCTCTCACCGTTTCGATCGCTATCCGCATGTCTGTCGACGCTCCCGCGAAAATCACGATTCTCGGCGCTGGCCCGATCGGCTTAGAAGCCGCCCTTTACGCACGTTTTCTGGGCTATGAAGTGGCGCTGTACGAGCAAGGTCGCCCGGCCGAGTCGATTCGTCGCTGGGGCGGCGTCCCGCTGTTCAGTCCGTTCGGCATGAACAGTTCGCCGCTGGGCCGCAGCGCCTTGGCCGCCCAGGCGGACGACGACTTCTCGCTGCCAGCCGAAGACGAGCTGCTAACCGGCGCCGAGTATGTCGACCGTTATCTGCAACCGCTGGCCGAGTCGGACTTGTTGGCCGACAGTCTCCACTGCGGCTGGAAAGCGATCGCCGTCGGCCGTGCAGGACTTTCCAAATCGGACATGGTCGATGAAGAGGCCCGCCGCGACGCCGACTTTATCGTGGTGCTGGTGGATAGCGACGGCCAAGAGAAGATCGATCGCAGCGATGTGCTGATCGACTGCACCGGACTGTTCGGCCAGGCCAGCTGGATCGGCGGCGACGGCGTGCCGGCGACCGGCGAACTGGCGGCTCGCCCGCATGTCGAGTTTGGCCTGCCCGACATTCTGGTCGGCGAGCGGGACAAGTACGCCAGCAAACATACGCTGGTGATCGGCTCCGGCTATTCGGCGGCGACCAACGTTTGTGCGTTGGGGCAACTGGCTCGCGAGGCGCTTCATACGCAGGTTACCTGGATCACGCGGAAAGCGAACCAGGCCGATGCGGAAGGTCCGATGCGGCGGTTTGAAAACGACTCGCTGTCGGCCCGCGATCGCCTGGCGGTGCAAGCGAACCAACTGGCCGCCAAAACCGAGCCGCATGTCGTCCATTGGCCGCACGCCCCGGTCACCGGCATTCACTACGACGCGCATAGCGATCGCTTTCAGGTCACCTTGGCTGGTGAGAAGCCGGGCATGCATGAGTTTGATCGCGTCATCGCCAACGTCGGCTATGTCCCCAACACCGACCTGACCCGTTCGCTGCAAGTGCAATATTGCTATGCGACCGAAGGCCCGCTGAAACTGGCCGCCAAGCTGATGGAGCCCGAGTCGGCCGATTGCTTGACGCAGCCAACCGGCGAAGCGCAGCTGTTGGTTAATCCCGAGCCCGACTTCTATGTCTTGGGAGCGAAAAGCTACGGGCGAAATTCGCAGTTCCTGATTCAGAACGGCTTGAAGCAGATCCAGCAGCTCTTTA
Organism: Blastopirellula retiformator; assembly: GCF_007859755.1. Taxonomy (NCBI): domain Bacteria; kingdom Pseudomonadati; phylum Planctomycetota; class Planctomycetia; order Pirellulales; family Pirellulaceae; genus Blastopirellula; species Blastopirellula retiformator. The sequence continues at coordinate 441,686 of NZ_SJPF01000004.1, forward strand.
CGATCATCGGCGATCGCGAGAATCTCGATCTCTACCGACAGTTCCTGCCTGCCAATCCCCAGTAAGGTCCGCGTGCCCTCCGGCGAATCTCCCCAAGTCGATCCGTCGCATCTCGATGCGCTCTGGTTTCAAGTGACCGGCCTCAGATGCAATCTGGCCTGCCGCCATTGCTTCGTCAGTTGCCATCCCAAGAACGACACGTTTGGCTTTCTCACGCTCGAGCAAGTCGAAAGTCGCTTGCAGGAAGCGGCCAAGCTAGGCGTCAAAGAGTTCTATTTCACCGGCGGCGAACCCTTTTTGCATCCACAGATCGTGCCGATGTTAATCGCGGCGCTTCGCTACGGTCCCGTCACGGTGCTGACCAACGGAACCGTCCTCAAAGCCCAGTGGCTGCAGCAACTGTGGTCCGCCGAAGATCAGGGCATCTACTCGCTGGAGTTTCGCGTTTCCATCGATGGCTTCTCGCCGGCGACCAATGATCCGATCCGCGGCGCCGGTACGTTTGATCGCGCGATGCGCGGCGTGCAGCTGCTGGTCGAGCACGACTTTCTGCCGATCATCACCGCGGTCCGGACCTGGCCTGACGCGGAAGAAGCGGAAGTGGTCGCCAACTTCGCCGCCGTGTTGCGCGACATCGGCTACACGCGTCCGCGAATCAAGCTGTTGCCGACGCTGCAGTTGGGCGCCGAAGAGACCCGCTCGTGCGGCTATGGCCAGCATGATCGGATCACCGCCGAGATGTGGGCCGGCTTTGATGCGACGCAGCTGGTATGCGAGCATAGCCGCGTCGTCTCAGACCGCGGCGTCCACGTCTGCCCGATTCTGGTCGAAGCGCCCGATTCGCTACTGGGCGAAACGCTGGCCGAGTCGCTACGTCCTTTTCCGCTAGCGCATGGCGCCTGCTTCACGTGCTATCAGTTTGGATCGATCTGCGCCAATCCTTCGACCGCGGCGGGAACAGGGAACGGATCATGACGACGCGAATCGCCTACTTTGGCGGCGTCTACAACAACTATCTAGCGCTCGAGGCGGCGATTGCCGACGCGAAGGGGCGCGGCGTCGATCAGATGTTTTGCCTGGGCGATCTCGGCGCATTCGGGCCCCATCCCGATCGGGTCTTTCCGCTGCTGCACGATCACGCAATCCAGGTCGTTCGCGGAAACTATGACGATTCGATCGGTCATGGCCTCGACGATTGCCAATGCGGCTACACCGATCCCCGCGACAACCACTTTGCCCAGATCAGCTACGACTACACGCTGCAGAACACCTCCAGCGACAATCGCGCCTACCTGCGAACGCTCCCTCCCGAGATCGAGCTAGAGATCGAAGGGAAGCGAATCTTACTTTGTCATGGTAGCCCGCGACGGACCAACGAATTTTTATGGGAATCGACGACGTCGACTTCCTTTTTGGACTGGCTTTGCAAGGAGCGGCAAGCCGATCTGATTCTGGCGACCCATACCGGCATTCATTGGGGGCGCGAGCTAGCGAACCGCGGGGCGTTTGTGAACGTAGGTGCCTTAGGTCGGCCGGCCAACAATGGCCAGACCGAGGTTTGGTACACAATCGTCACCATCGACGCTCAGGCCGGTATCCGCTGGCAGTTTGTGCCGCTGGCCTACGACTTTCGCCGTTTGAGCCGAGAAATGCAGGCCGAACGGCTTCCGCCGGAGTTTATCGAAACGGTCGAGACCGGCTGGTGGACGACCTGCCTAGAGGTATTGCCCGCCAAAGAGCGCCGCACTGGGCGATATTAAATTTGGGGCAAAGTCGCACTTGGCCGAGAGCGGTCCGAATTTCGAGACTCGCACCGCCGATTGTAAGCGTTATATTGAAGAGATCGTAAACAACTTTCAACGCATTTGGGAGCGTTAGCCGATGTCGACACGAGTTTTCGCCTGCCTGTCGCTGCTGCTGGCCAGTCTGCCGGTTGTCGCGGCCGAACCGGAGAATCGCTCGCCTCAGCAACTGCCCCAACCAGCTGCAGAGCAAACCGACCGGGCTATCCGTCGGGCAATTCGTCAGCTGGACAGCGACACCTTTGCCGAACGCCGGGAAGCGGCCGACGCGCTGCGTGACGCTGGCGCCGCGGCGATCGCTCCGCTGGAAGAAGCGTGCCGCGATGGCGCCGGCGAGCGGGTCGCCCAGTCGATCGAGATCCTCAAGTCGTTCGCCGCCAGCGAAGACCGCATGGTTAGCGCGGCCGCGCAACAGGCGCTGCAGAACATCGCCAACGGCGACAACGCCACCGCCGCCAAACTGGCCGCAACCGCGACGCAGTCGCTGCGATCCGCTCCCGGTCGCCTGCAGCTGCCGGACGTTCGTCACCGGATCGGCGAGCAGCCAGGTTTCGGCGCACGCCGCAACTTCAGCATGTCGACCGTCCGCAACAACGGCCGCGAAGAAATGAAAGTGACCGATGGCGATCTGGAAGTGGTGATCAACAAAGATCCGAACGGACCGATCCAGGTCGAGTGGCAAGCAGGGGGCGGCGAAAAGCAAACCGCCAAAGCGGACGATCTGCAGCAGTTGCGGGAAGAACATCCCGAAGCGGCGAAACTGGTCGAAAAGTACGAGGCCCGCGGCCTCGGCGCTCTGGGCGGAGGGATGATCGGCGACAACCGCTTCTTCGCCCCGATGCGAATGGGCGGCTTGCCAATTCCGCAGCCGATGATGGAAATGGACGAACACTTCGCCCGGATGCGGGCCGAGCATCAACGGATGGTCGAGCAGATGCGGGCTCAGCACGAAGAGCGGATGCAGGAAATGCGTCGCCTGGCCCCGCCGGTCGCCCCTGGCATTCGGCCGCCGCAAATCGAACGTCTCCGCGCCAGCACCGAGCAACTTCGCCAGCGCGTCGAGAATGGCCAGGTCGATGAAGCGACCCAGGCCGAGATCGAGCGGCTGCAACGCGTGCTCGACGAACTGCAACTGCAGTTTGGCCGCTAGTCGCTGGCCGACTCTTCCGCCGGCGTCACCAACACGACCCGCATGCCGCGATGTCCCGGCAAGATGCGGGTAGTCGACGCCCATGGCAGCGACTGGGCCGCTTTGACCGCCAACTCGGCGGCAAACGCCGGATCGCCCGGCTCCATCACCACGATCGTCTGCGGCTCGGTGACCATGTCGGCCTGCCAGGGCTGCAGCAATTCGGGATCGCCATTGCGAAGCGGGATCACCTGGGGAAACGGCGTCTGCGGCCGATACAGGGCCGCGACCGGCAGCCGACAGAAGTCGGCCAGCGCGTCGTCGTTGGCGACCAGCTCATTCGATTCGATCAAGCCCGACGAAACCATCAGCGTCGCTTCCGGCGGCAGTTCTAACTGGTCGATCGTGGCGATCGCTCCTCGCCAATCTTGCCGCCGCTGATGGGTCCAGTGATCGGGCAGGTGAAAGAAGAAGATCGAACTGGCCATCGTCACCGCGACCAAGATGCGGAGACCGCGGAACTCGATCCGGGCGACATTCAGCCCCGCCCAGACAAACAACATCGCCTGACTGCCGATCAAGTACCGTCGCAAAAACAGTGGCGTGATCTCGAGGTAGGTGACGTACCACGCAACCGCAATCGGCGCCAGCGTGGCGAAGATTGTCCAGACGTAATGTGCGGTCCAGTTTCGCTGTCGTTCGTCCGCCTGTCGGCCTGGCAGCAGCTTGTTGCCGACCAGCGCGATCGCCAGCGGCGCCAGCCCGAACGGAATGATCGGGAGGATCTCGATGATTCGAAACGACGATCCGGCATGAATGAACTGCGTCCAGTTGAGCCGTCGCGAGTAGACGAGCGCCAGCTGCGGATAAAGGGGCAACAGGCCGACGCCCAGCCCGGCCAACATCAACGCCAATCGTCCCCAGGCCCGATGTCCCCAAGCGGCCAACAACAGCGGCGGCAAACAAGCGGCGACCAGCAATGCCGCCGTCAAATGCAAATGGATCGTGAGCGCCGCCGTCAGCGTCCAGAGCACCGCCGTCCGCCGATCAAAGTCGCGCCACAGCCGCATCGTCAGGGCGAACAGCAACAAACAGCCTAGCTGCGCCGCGGCGTACGATCGAGCCTCGGTCGCATAAAACACCATGTCGCGGTCGACGGCGACCAGCAGCGCTGCCGTAATGCCGGCCAGTCCCGATCCGCTCCAACGCCGCACCAAAACGCCGATCAGAACCAACGTCGTCACGCCGCAGACGACCGATGGCATCCGCAAGGTCCACTCGCTGGCGCCAAACAGCTCGACAACCAGCCGCTCGAGCCAGAAAAAGAGGGGGCCGTTATTCCCTTCGATCGCGCGGCGGGGGATCTCGCTGACGTCGCCATCGATCACCCAGGCCGTATGCAGTTCGTCGAGCCAGAGACTTTCTCGCAAGGGGAGCAGCCGCAGCCCCAGTCCCAACAGCGCAATCAGCAACAGCGATCGCCAAAACAGGCGACTGGCGAGAGGGACATTCCAGGAGAAAGGCGAATCGGTCACGCGATAGATTGTAGTCGCGGATCGATGGCGAGGGAGTGGACTGGGAGAGCTAATTTCGCTAATCGGTCGAAACGGCGACCAGCTCTTCGTTGACCGCTTCGATCTGCTCGGCCGAAATCACCGTTTGCTCTTCGGCGAAGGCGATCAACAGGGCCAAGTCGCACAGCCGATTGATCCGCCGTGGGGCGCCGCCGGTGATCTCGTGCAGTCGCGCCAGGGCCGCGGCCTCAATAATCTCTCGCCGAGCCCCGGCCGTCGTCAGACGATGCAGCACATAGGACGCAGTTTCGTCGGCCGACAAAGGCTTGACCATGCATTTGACCGCCAGGCGCGTCTCAAAGGCCGGGGTCCGCTTCAGCGCCGGTAAGATCTCGGTCTGGCCGACCAACAGCAGCGTCAGGTCGAGCAACCCGTCGGTCTCCAGATTGGTCAGCAGCCGCAACGTTTCTAGGGCGTTGAAATCGGCGACCAGGTGAGCTTCGTCGATGACCAGCACCGCATGGTTGCCCGCTTTGGTGTTCTCGCTCAGTCCGCGGCGGATCGCCTGGACGCTGTCGGCGATCGACGTGGTGGCCGATTGCTCAACGCCAACCAGCTCGCGCACGATGTAGGCCAACAGTTGGTCGGCCGGCATGTACGGAAAGACGACGTGGACCTTCGGCGTAAACTGCTCGGGCAGTTGCTGCAGCAAGAGAGAAGCCATCAAGCTTTTCCCCAGCCCTTCGCCGCCGGTTAGCAGCGCCGCGCCGCGACGATTTTCGACCGCGTACCGCAATTTCAACAACGTTCCCTGGGCCGACTCGGCCGGGTAGTAGAACGCCGGAATCGCCGTATTTTCAAACGGGCGAGTGCTCAGATTCCAGTAGTCTTCGTACATTGCTTTTTAACCGACGAAATTTTCGGTGACGCCCAGGATCGAAATTCCGGCGCCTGCCAGACGCCGCACGACTTCCGCCACCTGCGAGTCGTCCGAGATCCGCAGATCGCGAACGATCATGGCGGCGTCGATCTGACTCACTTTGTTCGGCACGTCATGGACCTGGCCAACGTCGACCAGGATCATGTCGTAGCTCCCTTTCATGCTCTGCAGCATTTGATCGAGTTTCTCCGGCGTTCCTTTCGCCAGGCTTGGCGCCAGGGTCAGATCGTCGATGACCGAATGAATCGCCGCATCTTCGACCGTCGGACCACCTTCGGCGATCGCTTCCCAGCCATGTTCGACCCGCACGCCCAACCGGGTGGCCAACTCGGGATTAGTGTCGCTGGCGTCGACGATGGCGGTTTTCATACCGCCGCCGGCCAGCATCTTGGCCAGGCAGAGCGTCAACGTCGAGCAACCTTCGCCAGCGGCGAAGCTGTAGACGGCGACCACTTTCTTTCCTTGGCCGCTCACTTCGGTCAGGCGATCCCGCACTTCGGCGAAGCCTTCAAAGCCCCGTTCCAAAAGCATCTCGATCGTCGCCGGCCAGGCGAACCGGGGAGCTTCCCACTGCGGACGGAACGTCACGTTTTTCGGGGCGGCGCTGCTGGTGGTCAGCATGCTTTCCCATTCCAGGCGATCGCTGGTTTTGCCCGCAGGGGGAGCGATCGACTTGGCAGGCTGCTTCTCGGGGGCCAATTTCTCGGGTGCCGGTTGCTTGGCTTCCGGCTTGTTGACTTTCGGCGGCGACGGGGCAGGGGACACTTCGGCGACCGGCGGGGCCGCTTCTTTTTCGGCCCGGACCCGCTTCAAGATGCGATCGACGGCGGCGGCGACGGCGGCCGTGTTTTGGGCTGACGCGTCAAAGACCGACGCTTCCGGCGTTGGGGCTTCGTCTTCTTCCGACTCCGCGGCCAAATCGCCTAGATCACCCTCGTTGGTCGGTGAACCCGGCAAGTCGATCCGCAATCCCTTCTTCCGCCACTCATACAGTTGTTCGACCGTCGGTCCGCCCGGAAAGACGGGAACGCTGCGGGAATATTCGGCAGCGGGATCGTCCGAGGTCGGAACTTCGGGGCCGTACGCACGAATGAAGGCTCGATCTACAGAACTCATTAACGCAACCTCCCCATCGGGTCTTCAAATCCGTTCAAACGAGCCTGAGCCGGTCGATCGGCGGCAGGATCGCCTGGTGCGTAATATCTTGCGTCGCTGACGCTCGGCGACGGGCCAAACAAGTCGGTGGAGTTCAGCCCTTGTTGACCATAGCGGCTGCCGGAGGTGGTCGGCGAGACCGGCTCGGGGCGCCCTAGCGAAGCGGTCGGATGGACCGTTTGCGGCTGTACCGATGGCGCCTGGGCCCCTTGATCGAAAATCGGACGACCCGCCGGCGAGGTCTCGCCGGTTGCGTTGCCGCCGGTCGCACTTCCACCGGCGGCGCTACCGCGCGGCTCTTGCCGATACCAGGGCGTTTCCGAATTGCTGCGGTTGGCGGGCGCGGCGTTGTTGTACTGCGTTTGCATGGCGCCGCCGCCAGAACCGTACATCGACGCGCCGTACGACGACGTGCCGGTGGGCGGTTGGCCAGGTCGCGTGGCGACTTCATATTCGGGGCTGGTCGCGCCCCCCAGCAAGTCGGCCGAACTGATCGGCGGAGTGCTGCGTGGGTTGGCCTGACCGGCGACCGAGCCTCCCAGCGAAGCTCGCGGGGCAGACGCTTCGTCGGCGCCGTTTGGCTCTGGGAATGGATTGAACTTGGGCGCCGTCTGACCGCCGCCATCTTGCAGCGGCGGAGCGACTTCGTCCGACGCGGTGATCGCCGGCTCCATCTTTTCCATATGAATGTGTTCGGCGGGATCTTCCGCATCCAAACCAATCGCCGGGGCAAAATCCGGGGCTTCGCTCTGCTGGCCGAGCTGGATGTCGGGGCTCAGTTCCAGCGAGTCAGGCGCCGGATCGTTATTCTTACCGCGATGGCCGGTCGAAATCGTGATTGTTCCCCAGATCAACACGCCGGCGATCATCGCCAAAAACAACCGCGTGCGCCACACCGGCGCCTTGGTCGCTTTCATCCGCTCGCGACGCCCTTGGGCGCCTTCGTACAGCGGCTTGCGATAGCTAGCGGAAGTTCGATTGGGGGGCGTCGCCGCGGCCGATATTCCCGGCGCCGGACGTTCGCTGACCGGCCGGCGGGGCGAGTGCGGGCCGCGCGGCGTGTGAGCGGCGTCCACGCGATGCGTTGGGGGGGCAGGTTTTTCCGAGGGTGCGTTTGCGACGAGCGGCTCTTGATCGACGTCATCATTGACGGCCAGCGGAGCGGCAGGCGGCTTCGGGGGAGCCGCCAAGTCGGGCATACGCAACAAAACCCGGGGGAGCGCCGGCACCAGTTGGGCTTTCGGCTCCGCGTCTGTGGGGGTTGTCGTGTTGGTCATCGTCTTGGCTTCCTTGCCTATTTTCACAGTCTCGACGCCATCTTGGCGTATTTCTGGTCCGTCATCTCTTCGGATCGGGCAGCGAGTCTGCAGATCTTGAGCGTTAGATAAGAAAAATTGACTTTGCCGGCTAGGCGAAGTTTTGCGGAAACCGCTTTTCGGACGAACCTTGTCGCTTTATTGGCAATCTGGGATACTTAGAGGGCTACAAATTTCCCTTTAGTGACAGCAGTGCCCTGACCAAGTCCGTACGGCAGCCGCCGGCGGCCCACAAAAAATACAGCATGGCGATCGCGACTCCCAACAAACCCCAGCATCTGATCTACAACGAACTCGACAAGCGGATCCTGATCCTCGACGGAGCGATGGGAACCATGGTCCAGCGGCACAAGCTGGATGAAGACGCGGTGCGCGGTCCTCAGTTCCAAGGCTTCCACAAAGACCTGAAGAACTTCACCGACATTCTCTGCCTGACCCGGCCCGAGATCATCGAGCAGATCCATCGCGATTTCCTGGAAGCTGGCGCCGATATCATCGAGACCAATACCTTTGGCGCCACGCCGGTCGCGATGGAAGAGTTCGATCTTGCGCATCTGGCGACCGACGTCAACATCGCTGCGGTCAAGCTGGCCCGCAAGGTGGCGGACGAGTTCAACGAAAAGACGCCCAACAAGCGGCGGTTCGTCGCCGGCTCGATCGGTCCGACCAGCCGCACCGCGTCGATGTCTCCCAAGGTCGAAGACCCCGGCTTCCGCAACATCACCTTCCAGCAACTGGTCGATTCGTACCTGGTGCAGATCGCGGCGATGGCCGAAGCAGGCGCCGACCTGCTGTTCCCCGAGACGTCGTTCGACACCCTCAATATGAAGGCGTGCCTCTTTGCGATCGAGAAGTATTTCAAAGATAACAACGTCGAAATGCCGGTGATGGGCTCGGTCACGATCACCGACGAAAGCGGTCGTACCCTCAGCGGTCAGACGGTCGAAGCGTTTTGGAACTCCGTCTCGCACTTCCCGCTGCTCAGCATCGGCGTCAACTGCGCGCTCGGCGCCGACAAGATGCGTCCCTACGTGCAAGAGCTGGCCTCGATCTCCAACTCGTACGTCAGCTGCCATCCCAACGCCGGCCTGCCGAACGAGTTTGGTGAGTATGACGAAACGCCCGACCAAATGGCGGCGACTCTGACCACCTTTGCCGACAACGGCTGGATCAACATCGTCGGCGGCTGCTGCGGCACGTCGCCCAACCATATCCGTGCGATCGCCGAAGCGGTCCGCGACAAACCGCCGCGTCAGCGCGGGACGCCTCCCGACTATACCCGGCTGTCAGGCCAGGAATCGTTCACCATTCTGCCGACCTCCAACTTCACGATGATCGGCGAACGAACCAACGTCACCGGCTCGCGGCGGTTCGCCCGGCTGATTCGGGAAGAGCTGTTTGAAGAAGCGATCGCGGTGGCGCTCGATCAGGTCAACAACGGCGCCAACGTCATCGACATCAACATGGACGACGCTTTGCTCGACGGCGAAGCGGCGATGGCCCGCTACTTGAACCTGATCGCCGCCGAGCCTGACATCAGCCGAGTGCCGATCATGATCGACAGCTCAAAATGGTCGGTCATCGAGGCAGGCCTGCGCTGCGTGCAAGGCAAGCCGATCGTCAACTCGATCAGTTTGAAAGAAGGGGAAGAGGACTTCCTGGCCAAGGCCCGCCTGGTGCGCAGCTATGGCGCCGCGGTCGTCGTGATGGCGTTTGACGAAACCGGTCAGGCGGTCGAAAAAGACGATAAGGTCCGCATCTGTAAGCGGGCCTACGACCTGCTCGTCAACGAGGTCGGCTTCCCTCCGAGCGACATCATCTTTGACCCCAACATCCTGACGGTCGCCACCGGCATCGAAGAGCACAACAACTACGCCCTCAACTTCATCGAAGCTTGCCGCGAGATCAAACAGGTCTGCCCCGGCGCCATGATCTCGGGCGGCGTCAGTAACGTCTCATTCTCATTCCGCGGTAACGACTTCGTCCGCGAGGCGATTCACGCCTGCTTCCTGTACCACGCCATTAAGGCGGGCCTGGACATGGGCATCGTCAACGCCGGTCAGCTGGCCGTGTATGACGAGGTCGAACCAGAGCTGCGCGATTTGATCGAAGACGTGCTCTTCAATCGTCGCGAAGACGCCACTGAACGGCTGGTCGACTATGCCGAGTCGGTCAAAGACCGCAAGGCAGGCGGCAAAGGGGTGACCGAAGATCTCTCGTGGCGGGAAGGAACCGTTCAAGAACGTCTGTCGCACGCCCTGGTGAAGGGGATCGACAAGTACGTCGTCGAAGATACCGAAGAGGCCCGCTCGCACTACGAGAGATGCCTGCACATCATCGAAGGGCCGCTGATGGACGGCATGAACGTCGTCGGCGACCTGTTTGGCGCCGGCAAGATGTTTTTGCCCCAGGTGGTCAAGAGCGCCCGCGTGATGAAGAAGGCGGTCGCTTACCTTCTGCCGTTTATGGAAGAAGAGAAAGCGGCGGCCGGCGAAGCGGCGCAAGATGCTCGCGGCAAGATCTTGATGGCGACCGTCAAAGGGGACGTCCACGACATCGGCAAGAACATCGTCGGCGTCGTCTTGGGCTGTAACAACTACGAGGTGATCGACCTGGGCGTGATGGTCAACTGCGACAAGATCCTGGCCGCCGCCAAACAGCATGGCGTCGACGCGATCGGCCTGTCGGGCTTGATCACGCCGAGCCTCGACGAAATGGTCCACGTCGCCAAAGAGATGGAAGCCGCCGGCTTTGACATTCCGCTCTTGATCGGCGGCGCCACCACCAGCGCCAAGCATACCGCGGTGAAGATCGCCCCGGCTTATCATGGCACGACGGTCCATGTGCTCGACGCTTCGCGCAGCGTCGGCGTGGTCGATCGCCTGCTCAGCCAAGACATGAAGGCCGACTTCATCGAGAAGAACCGGCAACTGCAGGCCGACCTGGTCGCGTCGTACAAGAAACGGCAAGAGGTGAAGCTCGTTTCGCTGGAACATGCCCGCCGCAACAAGTTCGCCACCGATTGGCTGGCGGTCGACATTCGCACTCCCAGCTTCCTCGGCGTGCGAACGCTGCCGAAGGTTTCGCTGGCCGAACTGCGCCAGTACATCGACTGGACGCCGTTCTTCATGTCGTGGGAACTGAAAGGAAAGTTCCCGAAGATCTTTGAAGACTCGTACGTCGGCGTCGAAGCGAAAAAGCTGTACGAAGACGCCAACGCGCTGCTCGACAAGATCGTCGCCGAAGCGTTGTTTACCGCCAACGGCGTCTACGCCTTCTGGCCCGCCAACAGCGACGGCGACGACATCGTCCTGTATAGCGACGATGAGCGGAAGACCGAGATCGGCCGCATGCACACCATCCGGCAACAATGGGAACGCAAAGGCCAAAAAGACTTCCGCGCTCTGTCCGACTATATCGCGCCGATCGACTCAGGCCGCAAGGATTTCCTCGGCGGATTTGCGGTGACGACCGGTATCGGCTGCCAAGACCTGGCCAGCAAGTTCGACGCCGATCATGACGACTACAACTCGATCATGACCAAGGCCCTGGCCGATCGTCTGGCCGAAGCGTTCGCCGAATGGCTGCACGCCAAGGCCCGCACCGACTGGGGCTTTGGCGGCGATGAGAACCTGAGCAACGAAGAGATGATCGCCGAGCAGTACCGCGGCATCCGTCCGGCGGCCGGCTACCCCGCGCAGCCTGACCATACCGAGAAGCGTCAGCTATTCGATCTGCTGGAAGTGGAGAAGAACGCCGGGATCGAATTGACCGAAAGCATGGCGATGATGCCGGCGGCCAGCGTCTCCGGCCTTTACTTCGCCCATCCGAACTCACGGTACTTCGCCGTCGACCGAATGACCCGCGAGCAAGTCGCCGACTACGCCAAACGCAAAGGAACGACCCTGGCCGAAATGGAACGCTGGCTGGCGCCAAACCTGGGCTACGACCCCGACGAAGCGTAAAAGCGAAGGGTAGGGCAGGCCGTGCCTGCCAAGGCGCCAAGGCTCGACTTGGCAACGACGACTTAACTCCAAGAACGTGTGCTACTGCTGGCTTGTCCAGCAGTGGCACACGGGATGATGGAAGAGCGGGGTCTCGACCCAGCCTACGTCCTGGAAAACGCATACATTGCCACGCGAAGCCATGGCAATGGCGCCCATAGTTTTCTACGTCGAGCCAGGCCCCGGAGCCTGGTTGTCGCCGGACTGTCTGGGGGAGAGCACCAAGAACTTGCTTTCGTTGTGGTCGACCACGTCGAACGCTGATGACTTGCCAATCAGGTCGAAGTGCCGCACGAAGCCGTGCGCCGGGATGACCAGGTTGCTGTCGGCGATCTTGGTGGCGATCGCATCTTCGACGGTGCCGCGGACGAACTTCACCAAGATGCGACTGCTGGGCGGATCGTAGCCGAGCACCACGCGGTCGAGTCGGGCCTTGCGATTCTTGATGTTGTTCATCGGAATCACCAGGTCGCCGTTGACCTTGCGGATGTAAGCCGGAATCTTGACCTTCGCCTCGTTCATGGGCGAGTACATGCGGAACGAGTTTTCGACCTCGCCTTCCTGCACTTCGGCCAAGTGATGGATCAAGTCGGACGTGCTTAGCACGCCGCGCAGTTCTTGCCGCAATCCAACCACCGGCAGACAGCCGATCTTGTTGGTCGCCAACACCAAGGCCGCTTTGGCCAAGGGAACGTCGGGCGAAACGGTCACCGGTCGTTCGCGCGTGATCAGATGCTGAATTTCCCGCGGCAATTCGTCCGGCTCTTCCGGCTTCATCATCGAGCGTACGACGTCACGCTGCGACACGACCCCGATTACGCGCTTCTTCTCATCGACAATGATGATCCGCCGCAGACCATGGCGCGCCATGAGTCCAGCGACGATCTTCACGTGCGTACCGACCGTGGCGGTATGCACCTTTACCGTCATCACATCGCGGACGACGCCGCTCAGTTTTTCCGATATGGTATCGAGTGAAGGCATAGGGGGAACGATGAGAACCTGAACAGGGGAAATGTGATTTCCAGGATTGCCAAGGTCGGGAATTTCCCCGACATCAGGAAACTATAGCATGCGAAAGTTGCCGCAAGCGGCCGCTTCGCAGCTTCGCCAAATTTGCGGAGACCACGGTACAGAAAGAGGTTACGTCGTCGCGAATAACACGATTTACGGCCGCGTGCCGCAACGGCGACGACCGGTCGTAACGGTTATGGCGAGCAAGGTCGCACTCAGCCGGGCGACGGCCGATTTGGCCCCACCCCTGACGGCTAATTCTCGACCATGTAGATGTGCTGAATGGAAATTTTCGGCGCCACCGCGCTAAACGCGGCCGCTCCCTCGTCGGTCACTTTGGTGCGGGTCACGATCAAGGTTTCCAGCGATTTCGACTTGGCCAGCTCCAAAATGCCGGCGTCGGTCACCTCGGTCGAACCGAGATGCAGCCACTTCAGATTCGGCAATTCGGCGAGCAAGGCCAAATGCTTGTCGGTCAAGGCGTTGGCGTCCAGATTCAGCCGCTCGATCGCTTCCAGCTTCGCCAGTTCCGGGATCGCGGCGTCGGTGATCTTCGTCTTCCACAGATTCAGATCTTTCAGGTTCGTCAGCTTGGCGATCTCGGCCGCTCCGGCGTCATCGACTCCGGTCTCGCTGACGTCCAGGCTTTCCAACGTTTCAATCTTCGCCAACTCCGGCATCCCTTGGCCAGTCACCTGGCTGCCGCGGAGACGGATCTTGGTCAACGCCGGATACTTGGTCAGCGCGACCAGATCCTCGTCGCCGGTCGGCGTGTTAAACAGATAGACCTCTTTCAGCTGCGGCAATTCCGGCAGATGTTCGAGCCCGGCCGCCGAGGCTTCGGTCTCGTCCAGGCCCAACACCTTCAGCTTGGTCAGCGGGGCCAGGTGTGCAAGATCAGCGTCTTGGATCTCCTGACCGCGAAACAGCAGCCGTTCCAACCTGGTCAACTGACCAATCGACTTCAGCGCTTCGCCGCTGACCGCGACGCCCCGCATGTCGAGCGTTTGCAGATTGTAAAGCGACGCCAGTTCGGTCGCCGACGCATCGGTCATGCCGACGTCCTGCAGCGACAACTTGCGCAAGGTGATCGCTTCGCCAAGCCCGCGAAAGTCGACGTCAGTCGCGATCACGCGGCTCAGATCCATGCCGATCGGATCGCCACCGCTGGACCGAGAAATCTTCGCGCCCAGCTTCCCCAACCGCCAGACGGTCGGCGGATCGGACGGATGCTGATCTTTTTTCGACAATTCTTCTACCGGCTTTGGCATGCAGCCAATCGCAGGCAGCAGCAAAACAGATCCGAGAAGTAGTCGTGCAAAAACAGTCATCTATTCTGGTCCGCAAAGGAAAGGAGTGTCGACACCATGATTTAAGTCGACTTGGGACGTCGGAGTTTCCCCAGTCGCGTCGCCAGATGAGGACGGTCCCCTGAAGGCGGCATCTCCCGAGACAAGCTTGGCGACGCCCCAGCACTGTAACATAATCGCCACCAAGGAAGATCCCAGTTTCCTAGAGCGATTGGCCTGCGGACGGAAAGAAATCGCTGCAAAATAAGGGATTTTGCAGCGAGTGGGCGTTTCCGGGCCCCCCGCAATACGCAAACCACCGCCTGCTCTAACTGACCAGCCAGTCATCGTACTTGGTCAGTTCGGCCTTCGCCTCTTCCGCGAATCGCGACAGGTCGCCGATCGTCATATCGAACTGTTTAAGCGCCGCCATCGACATCCGGTTGTACTTGGCGCCCAGCGACGTGACGCCGACTTCGGTCATCGCCATGTTCCCCATCTCGACCGCTTTGATCAGTTGCGAGTGAGGACCGCGATAGACGCCGGCGGTGTGGTGGTAGCGAATCGCATCGATCACCAACTCTGGAAATTTCCAGTGCCGCGCGACTCGCTCGCCAAATTCGGTATGGTCGAAGCCAAAGTACTGCTGCTCCCAGCGTACCTGAACCTGCTGGGCGGTCATCGCCGACAGCATCAGCTCGAACCGGCTGTTGAGGAACTGATCGAGAATCACGATGCCCAGATCGTGCAGCAGCCCGGCGATAAACGCATCTTCGGGTTCGCCAATCTGATGCTTCTTGGCGAACATCCTGGCGGAGACGCCGACCGCGACCATATGCTCCCACAGGCCCGATCGACTGTAACGGCCGATCTTGTCGCCCCCCTGAAACAGTTCGCTCACGCTGGCCGTAATCGCCAGGTTGCGGACTTGCTTCATGCCAAGGTAGGCGACCGCCTGCTGCAAATTGGTCACTTTGTTGCGGAGGCCGAAGGCGGACGAGTTGACCAACTTCAGCACGCGTGAAGAGAGCGAAACGTCGCACTCGATGACCGCCGTCAGGTCCGAAGCGCTCGACTCTTCGTTACTCGCGATTTCCATCGCCTGGATGGCGATTTGGGGCAGGGACGAGACCTCCTCCACGCGCTGAATCAAAATATCCAGCGCCTGTTCGTTCAACACTTTGAGCGTCGCCATCGACATGCCGGCCACTCTCCTTTTCCCCGTTGCGGTCCATTGCTCTCGCTTAGCGCAGGCGGTCCGCCACCTACGCGCATGCGGCATAGCTAAAGGATATATCGCGTTTTGCGACTCGCTGGGGCTTTCCGCCCGTTACTTGCCGCCAACGGCGTGCAGGTTATGACGGTTATGCCAGACGCGGCGTCGCCGGTCGCTACGAACCGGCCGAAACCCCCGCTACGTAACCGCTTGACCAGGCCCATTGGAAATTGAATCCGCCGATCCGTCCGTCGACGTCGCAGATCTCGCCGCACAGATACAAGCCCGGACAAACCCGCGACTCCATCGTCTTCAACTGGATCTGATCGAGCGGAATTCCCCCGGCGGTCGCTTCGGCGACGGCGAACCCGCGATTGCCGACGATCGGCGTCGGCATCGCCGTCGCCAGGCGAACCAGCCGCCGCCGCGCGGCTTTGTCGAGCTGATCGCCGGTTCGCTCGAGATCGATCTCGGCCAACTCTAACAGCAGGTCGGCCAACCGGGCGGGCAGTTTCTCCCGCAGCAGCTTTCGCAAACTGGCCGAGCCAAGCGCTTGCAGCGTTGCGTCCAACGCTTCGCTCGGCGTGCCGGGCAACCAGTTGATCCGCAGCTGCGTCTGCGGGTCATCCTCAACCGCATCCAGATAATGCCGGCTGATGTCGAGCACCGCCGGCCCCGATAGCCCGCGATGTGTGAAGAGTAGATCGCCAGTCACGATGCGCAACTTCTTACCAGTCGCAGAATGCACCAACAGCTCGGCCGGCAGACTGACGCCCGACAGTTCCTTGGGCCGCCAATCGTCAGACGCGACCAGCGGCACCAGCGCCGGAAAGAGCCGCGGCGTCAGCGTGTGTCCCAGTCGCTTCGCCAGTTCCCAGCCGTAACCGTCCGATCCGGTCTTGGGAACGCTTTTACCGCCGGTCGAGAGAATCACCCGTGGCGAGATGATTTCGCCCCACTCGCCGCTGATGGCGAACGCGTCATCCTCGTTTTTCGCCAGGCGAGTGACGCGGCGTTTGGTCAAGATCGAGACGTTCAACCGGCGGGCTTCGTTGATCAGCGCGTCGAGCACCGTCTGCGCCTTGTTGGTGGTCGGAAACAGCTTGCCGGTCTCTTCCCGCTTCAGGCGAACGCCCAGTTCCGCAAACAGCTCGACCGTCGCGTCGGCGCCAAACCGCCCCAATACCTTTTTGATCGCATTACGACTGCCGCCGCAAAAGTCGTCAGCGGTTACCTGGTAATGCGTCACATTGCAGCGACCGCCGCCGGCGATCAAGATCTTCGCCCCCAATCGCGCTGCGCCATCGAGCACCACAATTCGCTGCTCGGCGCTGGTTCTAGCGGCCCAAATCGCCGCCATCAGTCCGGCGGCGCCTCCGCCGATGATTGTCAGGTCCGCTCGATCCACAAGTCCGCCGCAAAAGTCGAAATGATGAAGTTACCATGAACCCAGGATAAACGAACCGCCCCCCGCGCGGTTTCGTCACTAAAATATCGACCTCAGGCCGACAACTCGTTCGCCGAAAATTCAACCTCGCTTCACCGTCAGCACGCAACCATGGAATCGAAACCGGTAGGACAGTCGACCCTGTTCGGCATTGGCGAAGAAGATGACCTGATTGACGAGCGCGACAGCCCTGCGGTCGCCCGGTATCGCCCGACCCTGCGGCCGCCGATGGCCAAGCTGATCGTCTATGACGACGGCGCCGAAACCGGCGACCTGATCCGCATCCGCAAATCGTCGTTTGTGATCGGGCGAACCGAAGGGGATCTCATCATCCCCCACGACAGCCAAATTTCTAGCCGGCATCTAGAAATAGTGCGGCGCGAGCATCCCGGCGGCTTTGACTGGGTGCTCCGCGACTTGGGCTCGACCAACGGCACGTTCGTCCGGGCGACGCAGATCATCGTCAAGCCGAACCAGGTGATGATGATCGGCGGCAAACGCTTTGGGCAAATCCCGCCCCGGGGCGGTGGCAATGTCGGCGCCACGATCCAGGGCGAAAAAGAACTGCTGGACGTCGCCCAGGAAGCAATGGACGAACTCGTCCCTTGCCTGCAGGAAATTAATTACGACGGCAACGGGAAACGTCACAAGCTAACCAAGAAGGAACACTGGATTGGCAGCGATCCGGTGCAATGCTCGATTTTGGTCAACGATCCGACCGTCAGTCCGCAACATGCCCGCATTTACCAAGATAAGCAAGGGCGGTGGATCATCGACGACGCCAAATCGCTAAACGGCATCTGGCTTCGTATTCGAGAATTGAATATTGGCCGCGGCGGTTACTTTCATTGCGGCGAGCAGAGGTTCTCGCTGACGGTCACCTAGGCAGGCCGTTGATTTTCTCAACGGGCTGCTGGATCGCACGGATGCGATCCCAAAATAACGACGTAAGTCGTTATTTTGCGAGCCGCGAAGAGCTACGCTCTGAGCCTGGCGAGGTTGGAAAATACCACGATGGCATTTTTCAACAGGCAGCTAGGCTTCACGCGTTCTTCACGCTCGTCAATTATTCTAGGCGACTCAGACGTCGCTCCTTCATCAATCCGCGCGCAAACTGGCGCCCAAGTCATCTTTGGCCAATGACCTATGTGGTTGAAATGCCCTCATTGTCGCACGTCGCTGGAAGTGACGAACATCGCCGAGGGACACTATCGCCCGCAGTGCCGCAGCTGCAAAAAGCTGTTCTACATCGGCGTGCCGACCGATGACGCCGCCGACGAAGAAGTGGTCGTCAAAACGCTGAAAGAGATCCGCCAAGAGCTGCGTCAGGCGTTGGGAATGCAGAAGAAAAGCAGCAACGCCACCGCCGTCGACGCTTCAGCGACTCTGCCGGTGGCGGCCCGCTTGGAAGAAGAGTACGACGAACCGCCTGCCCCGTCGGCAAGCAACGGTCACACAAGCAATGGAAACAGCGATGCCTTCACCACGTTCACTGGCGATGAGTTCTCGCTGCCGACCGCCGACGACGACGCGCTAACCCACTTCACGCCGGACGATCAGCCGGAGGAAGAAGACGACCACCCGGTCCTCAATCGCCCCAACTTCGACGATGAAGAAGAAGTGGAAGAACGCTCGCCGGTAGAGACGCCTGTCTCGGCGCCCCTGCCGCAGCGACCGACCGAACCTGACGTGGCGCTTCCTACGCTCGCCACGGCCGCCGTCTTGCCCGAAGAAGCGGACGAAGAGGAAACCGAGCCTCAGCAACCAATGCCGCAGTCGCTGGCCGGTTATCGTTTGATCCGCCTTCTGGGAAAAGGAGCGATGGGCGCCGTTTATCTGGCTCGGCAGAAGTCGCTCGATCGGGATGTCGCCGTCAAAACGATTCAGGCCAAGTGGGCTTCGAATCCCGTCTTCATCTCCCGCTTCACCCGCGAAGCGTACGCCGCCGCCCAGCTAACCCATCACAACATCGTCCAGATCTACGACCTGGGAGAAGACGAAGGGACCCACTTCTTCAGCATGGAGCTGGTCGACGGGCAATCGCTGGGCGCCCACTTGAAAGAAACCGGCCGGCTCGATCGCGACGTCGCCGTCGGGTACATCCTCCAGGCGGCTCGCGGTCTGCAGTTCGCCCACGAGCGCGGCATCGTTCATCGCGACGTGAAGCCCGACAACCTGATGCTCAACAATCAGGGAGTGGTCAAGGTGGCCGATCTCGGCCTGGTCAAACTGCCCGACGAAGAAGAAACGCCCAATAGTGAGGTCGACCAAGAGCTGCTAAAGCGACGCAGCGTCCGCAGCACCATCGCCAACATGTCGATGGGCACGCCTGCCTACATGCCGCCGGAGCAAGCCCGCGACGCGTCGAGCGTCGATCACCGGGCCGACATCTATGCGCTCGGCTGCACCTTCTACGCGCTACTGACCGGGCGACCTCCCTTTGATGGCGCCACCGCGCTAGAAGTGATCACCAAACATCTCGAGCAGCCAATCGTCCGTCCCGACGCCGTCGCCAAGCATGTGCCGAAACAGCTGGCCGACGTCACGATGCGGATGGTTGCCAAAGAGCCCGATGACCGAGCCGCCAGCCTGGTCGAGGTAATCCGCAAGCTAGAAGAGTATCTGGGCATGAGCCCGACCGGCTCGTTCTCGCCCGGACAACAGCATGTCGAGATGCTGGAAGCAGGCATCAACCGCTTCAATGCCGCATCGGCCGGGCCACTGCGCAAGTCATGCTGCCTGGCCGCGGCCGGCATCTTGGTCGCCACGATGCTCGGCAGTTTGTTGTTTGGCATGGGGGGCGTTTTCGTCGCGGCCTTGACGATGGCCGCTGCGACGCCGCTCGCTTACCTGACGATCTCCGGCCTGCTGTCGGGCAACTTCCTCTATCGCAAACTGCGGGAGTTTCTCTATTCGTCCTCGCTGCTCGATTGGCTCAAATACTTGGGCGCCGCGATGTTGACGACGCTGTTTCTACTAGCGACCGGTACGTTGCTCGCTGCAATTGGCGGAGCGGTGCTCGCGATCGGCGCCGCGGCCACGTTTTACTTTGCGGTTGATCGACGGCTGCAGAAACAGCGCGAACCGGCGCTCGAGCAGATTGAGCAGCTCCTCAAATCGCTACGCCTGCGGGGACTCGACGAGGCGGATATTCGCAGCTTCGTCGCCAAGTACGCTGGCGACGGTTGGGAAGAGCCGTTTGAGGCGTTGTTCGGCTACCAGGCCAAGCTCCATGCCCGCGACTTCGCCTGCCGCACCGGCGGTGACCAGAAACAAAAAACGTTCGCCGCCTGGCGTGATCCGATCATCCGCTATTGCGATCGCCGCATTCGCGCCGCACAGGAATCGCAGCAGCGCCATCATCTGGCCGCGATCGAGTCGAAACGCCTGCAGGCCGAAGGCGCCACCGAAGAAGAAGCGGACGCGATCGCCGCCCAGGCCGCCCAGGCAATGATCGACGAGGCGATCCATCAGCGGGAAACGGCCTACGAGCCCGACGCCGGCCCTCTCGACCCGCGCAAGGCCGCGCAGCTCCGCCGCAGCCGCCAGAAACAGATGTTGCAAGAGGGCCGCACCGCCAAGCCGGCGTCGTCGATCTCTTCGCTGAAGGAAATGGCGACGATGCCGCTCTCCTTTCTGACCGGCGCGCCACTACGCATCCTCGTTGGCGCGATTCTCTTGAGCGGCTGCGTCTTG
Source organism: Blastopirellula retiformator (assembly GCF_007859755.1). Classification (NCBI taxonomy): domain Bacteria; kingdom Pseudomonadati; phylum Planctomycetota; class Planctomycetia; order Pirellulales; family Pirellulaceae; genus Blastopirellula; species Blastopirellula retiformator. Next base: position 462,208 of record NZ_SJPF01000004.1, read on the forward strand.
TGGCTGCATCAAAACCATCTGCTCAGCGGCGACTTGACCACTGCCCTCGACATGAAGCGAACCTACGAGCCGCTCGAGCTGCCGATGCTGACCAGCGACCTGTCCCGGTTCTTCTCCAGCTTTTCGACCGGCGTCGCCGGCCTGGTGCTGTTGGCGTCCGCCTTCTTCGGCTCGTGGCGGCTCAGCCTGTTCGCTTGGCCAGCCGCCGCGGTAATCCTGTTCGCCGCCGGCTTCGGCATCCCGGACGTGACCGAAAAACTACACGCCGGCTACCTGGCCGGCGCGATCGGCGTCTCCCTCTTCGCCATCGGCATGATCCTCTACGGCGACGATGTCGAGTAGGGCAGTCGAGTCGTAGGGCAGGCCGTGCCTGCCGCGGCCCTGCTCAAGAAGAATAGAACACGGAGGGCACGGTCAGATAAGATCTTGGCGCCAAGTGTCTTTTCCTACCGTGTCTTTCCGTGCTCTCCGTGCTCCATCTCCTCCCGCTCCAACTTCTCAAGCGGCATCCGCAACATCCCCCACAACGTGCGCCACTGCGGCTGGTCAAACTGATCGAGCCCATAGTCGACCGGCTTGTCCTCGCCGCGCATCTGGTGCGTGCCGAAGATTCGATCCCACCACGAAAACAAAACCGAGTAATTCGAGTTCGTCTCGACGCGAATTCGCGAATGATGAATCTGATGAAACCGCGGCGTCACAATCAACCATCGTAGCGGCCGATCGAGCGGGCCCAGCGAGATATTCGCATGGTGAAACATCGTGATCGCCACCACCAGCGTCTCGTAGATCAGCAGTTCCAGCATCGCGATCCCCAGCAGCAAGATCACGCCGAGCCGCAGCGCGGCCGACGCCAATTGCTCCAGCAGATGAAACCGGGTCGCCGACGTCACGTCCATCGCCAGGTCGGCATGATGCATCCGGTGCGATCGCCAGAGCAGGGGAATGCCATGGTTCAGCCGATGCCACAGATACATCCAGAAGTCGAGCAGCAGAATCGCCAACCCAAACCGCAGCGGCGTCGCCACGTTTCCCCAGTTCAGCAGTCCCCACTGCCGCACTTCGGCCAGTTGAGCGACGCCGACCGTCACGGCCGAAAACGTCACCGCCAGCACGACCGTATTCAAAAGTGAAACCGCAACGTTCCGGCCTGCATGAACCAGGCGGCCGTCGCCCCGCGTGACCAGCGGATGAATCGACTCCCAGGTCCACAACACCGCCAGCGTCAGCAGCGTGACGCTTGGCTTGGCATAGACCGCCCAAGCAGGCGCCTCACTTACCACGCCGCCGCTACTCCTTCACCGCTTCGGCAAAGCCCGCTTCGACCAGCGACTGATAACTCGTCTTCAGCGGCTGCACTTTGTAACCTTGCTCGGCCAACAACTTGGCCGCCACGCCCGCCCGATAGCCAACCGCACAGTGAGTGTAGATCAACTTGTCTTTGGGAAGCGACTTCAGCTTCGCCTCCGCCTCGGCGCCTTTCAGCTCACTGAGCGGCAACGACTGCGCCGCCTGCAGATGCCCCGCTTCCCACTCCCGCAGCTCGCGAACATCGAGCAAGATCCCCTTTTCCTCTTGCAGCGATTTCTGCACCTCGGCCAGCGAAGGAGTCGTTGGTTCGGCCCCGTTTGCCGAAGCAGCCAGCAGGAGAACAAGCAGGGCAGGGAGGTGAAGCATGGTGCGCATCGATATGCCTTGTGGTGCGGAGAAAAGAGCAGGGGAGGACAAGTCCAGGGTAGCAGATTGCGGAGCGTTCTGCGCTAGGGCGAGCAAGCCGCCTGGCAACCTCAAACGCAAGCTTGCCCTCGGCCTGACCTACTTGGACTACCCCCCAAATACCAACACCGAGTTCGGCGGAATCGTGATCCGCGCCGTGGCGTTCAATCCGTCGCGGTGGCCGCCAAAGGCTTCGATGCCGCCGCCGTTGCCGCGTGGGGTGTAGTCGTCGTAGGCGTCGCTGTTGAAGATCTCGCGCCAATGTCCGGCGTGCGGGAAGCCGAGTTCGTAGCCCGAGAACTCGACGTCATTGAAGCTTACCACCACCACGGCGTCGCGGCCGACGCCGGGGACCCAGCGATGGAAGGCGAGAACCCGGTCGCCGGCGTTGGTGTGAAACGGATTGAGCGTTTCGCTGCGCAGGGCAGGTTCGTTACGGCGAAGCCAAACTAGCTCTTCAAAGAACCGGTGGAAACGGCCCATGTGCGGATCGCGGCCGAAGTCGAGCCCCTCCCACCAGATCAGCAAATCCGCATGATTGCCGGCGTCGTCGGCCCACCGTTTGTCTTCCAGGAACGACTGCCCCATAAAGATCATCGGGATGCCCGGCGAAGTGAGCAACAGCCCGGCCGCCGCCCGCGATCGACTGCGGGCATGCCACGACCGCGCACTATTGCCATCGGCCAGTTGCGGAACCCGGGCGTTCCGATCGCGATAAACTTCGTCGTGGCTTTCCAGGTACTGCACGGCTCGCCACGCATTCAGAAAGCCGGGCGCCCACAGATTGTTGCGGACGCGGTCCAGATCAAGCTGCGACGAGGCGCCGAAACTGGCCGAATGGACCGCATCGCGCACGCTGGTCCGAATTCCATCATGCCAGCTGGCGTCAAACCCAGCGCCGCCATGCTCCGGGAAGCGGACCACAAACGGGTCGACGCCCCAAAATTCGGCAATCTGCACCGCCGACGGATCGGTAAACCGAACCGTGTTGGTCAGGTCCTGACAAAACTTCCAGCCATCGTTGCTGTTTTGATCAACGATCACGCTGACCTGGTCGTAGCGAAAACCGTCGAAGTGGTATTCGTTGATAAAGAAGACCGCGTTGTCGATCAGAAACTGCCGGACCTCGCTTTTCCAAATCGCCCACACCGGGCCGGTATGATCTTGATCGGTAAAATACAAGCTGTCGTTCGGATTGACGCCGGCCGCCCGATCAAAAAAGTAGAGGCTCTGCGGATCGTCCTTTACCTTGCCGCCGGCGTGGTTGTAGACCACATCCAGCAGCACCGCGATGCCGTTCAGATGGAACAGCTCGATCACGATCTTCAATTGATCGCATTGGCTCTCCAAGTCTTGCTCGACCAGCGACGGCAGTCCATGTCGATTGCGCAGGCCGTTGACCAGCGGCAGGTAGGTTGCAAACTCGTTGGGAGGAACCGTGTAATCCATTTCGGGCGAGAAGATGTCGGTGCCCTCGTATCCCAAACTGCGGGAGTTTTTAAACTCGACCACCGGCAACAATTTGACGGCGTTGATCCCCAGCGCCTTCAGATAATCGAGCTTGCCCAGCAGATCGAAAAACTTGGCGACGCGGCTTGGACGATTGGGGCCGTTGAAGACGCCCACGTGCAGTTGATAGATGATCAAGTCGTTAAACGCCGGCGGAAGATAGTCTCCGTCGTGCCAGACGAAGGCGTCGGGATCGCGCAAGATGCAATCGCTATCGGGCCAGTTCCGGGTGAACTCTCGGGCATACGGATCACGCTTCCAACCGGAGCTTCCTTCGCCGTCGACCCAAAACTTGTAGTGATCGCCATCCTTCGCGTTCGGGACGAAGCAAGCCCAGTAGTCGCCATGCCGAAAAAGCTTCGCTTCGGCCGGCGGCGGCTCTTTCCAGCCGTCAACCCAACCATCAAAACTCCCCCGCAGATAAACGCCCTTGGCCCGCGGCGCCCAACAGCGAAACGTCGCCCCCGACTTGTCGGCGACCATGTTGGCGCCCATCGGCAGCGAGTTCGGATCAATCGGATCTTCGATCAACATGTTGCGATCCCCAGTTGCTATACGTCAAATGTTGCGTCCATTCGCTTAATCAGCTCGCTTACCTGCTGAGCGTCAACGACGGGAACGTCCGCTTTCGCGGTCAGATCCATTTTCATCAAAGCCTGACGGGCGACGACGGGGGCGACCGTTCCGCCCGCCATCCCCGAGCCGATCACAATCACATCGAACTCAAAATTCGGATCGACGTTATTGGGAAACAACTTTTGCTGCACGCGCCCCAACTCGACCGGCGGTCGCGTCAAAGCAGGATCTTGCCACGGCAGCTTCGCCAGGACGTAGGGATAAACTCTGCCATCTTGAACGACGTCGGCGGCGTTGTCGCCCGGGCCGCTAGCCGCCCGCAGTTGTAGGTTGGGATCGTCCTGCCACCGGTTCGGCATGATAAAGAACTTGAACGCAAACCCGCCTTCGTAGCGAGCCGTCTCTAGTTGAAAGACCCAGGCCTTCCGGGCGACGTCGTAAATCCCCTGGACCGGGTTGTTCTGCCAATCGTCGACGCTAGTGCAAAGTTCGACGCTTTGCCCATGCGTTTCGGTCAGCAACGCTTGCAAGAGAATCGTAAACACCGTTTCACTCCTATAGTCCTGGGTGAGTGAGAGCTCGTCGTGCAGGAGGTGTGGGTGAAACCCAGACGATTTCCATCCGAGTCGTCGCCATTGTAACGGCGGACGAAGGCGATACCACTACAATTAAGGGTTTCCCCTAAAAACTTCGAAAGCGAGCGTTTACGCGGTACTGGCCTGCTTAACCAGCAGCCCCTCCCCAAAAATGGTTGACGCGCCGCCCCTCCTTTAGTATAAACTTGTACAGTAACACAACAGCCTTCATTCTTCACGCATCGGCGCCTGCGGGAAGCGCCGAATTCTTTACTTCAGGCGATATTCGGCCCACGGATCTGGCCGTTCGCCCTTGTTTTGGTGAAGCCGTTATGCGGTGGCGCTCAACGTATGCGCAGGCGGCAAACCGACTGGAGAAGCAGCCATGTCCGCGATCGCGACAGCCAGTGACGATCTTGCAATGGGTAGACTGGGTCACGACCCAACAAAAGCAAATCACGGCATCCAGCTTGCTGGGTCTCGAACCAGCCTACACGTTTCGCCCAGCCTTCTTGTTGCGGCTGATCAGCCAGACAACCTGCCGGCGCTGCCCGCCGTGACGCCTTGGGAAAGCGTCAGCCTCTCGCAGTTGCTCGCCCAATACCAGCCGCCGCAGTGGTTGTTGTCCGGGCTCTTGCGGCGCGATTCTCCGGCGGTGATCTTGGGGCCCAGTCGCGGGCTGAAGTCTTCGTTAGCGGTCGAGTTATGCGGGGCTTTGGCGAGCGGCGGAACGTTCTTGGGCCAGTTCGTCGCCCCGCAGAACTTTCGCGTTGGCTTTGTCGGGGGAGTCGAGGCCCGGGAGGTCGTGACGCGGTTTGCCCGGCATTGGAGCGCCGCGGCCGACGGCAAACTAGCGGCGCTAGAGCAGATTGTTTGGGCGCTAGATTCGATCGACGCCGACGATCCGCACAACCTGCGGAGCCTCGGCGATTGGATCGGGCGGCACGCGCTGGAAGTGGTGGTGATCGACGCCGCTGCCCTCACCACCGGGCACACGCCCAAGGCGGAAGCGACCTTACTGCGGCGTTTGGTCCGCTGTTGCCAAGAGTCAGACGCCACGCCGATCGTCGTCAGCCGATTGCGCAGCGAACCGACGCCGCGGCCACTCGATTCTTCCGACTTGGCCAGCGCCCCCTGCGGCGCGGTTGCCCAGCAATGGCTGCTGCTCAATCGCCGCGAAACGTTTCGCCCTGGAGACCGCCGCCATCGGCTCTGGCTGACGCAGGGAAGTAGCGGCGGACCAAGCGGACGGTGGGGCGTCGATATCGACGAAGGTTGGGACGATGCGACAAGTTGGAACGTCACGCTGCGCGACCGCGAAGAAGCCGAGCAGGAGGTGATCGAACGCGCCAGCCAAATTCAGGCCGAACACCAAAACCGCAAGCTGCGAGCCGTTCTGAAACAAGTCGATCCCCAGCACGCCACCAAGCTGCACATTCGCGAACGGACTGGCATGAGCGGCGGCAAGTTTAGCGCCGCCTGGGAACGTTTGGTCGATGCCGGCGAGATCACCATCCTCCGCCAAACCGACGCCGAGCGCAACTATGGCGAAGCCCGGTATCGCTGGATCGATCCGGCCGAACCAAAAAATTCGGGCCGAGTCCACCACGACCCGATCGACCAAGTTTTTCAAACGATGACGATCCAAGATTTGATCGACGAGGACAAACCAGCAGAGCCATGCGAAGCGAACAAAGAGGCCTCCGAAAAATTTTCGCCGCCGAGTCCACTGCGGCCACCGCGGAAGAGCAAGAGAAAGAAAGTGAAACCGCAGAAGAAACGGTGGTGAGGAGTTTAAGAGGGGTGAACCGCAGATGGGCGCAGATGAACGCAGATAAGAATTTAGACGATGGGTCGAGCCAGCGTGATTCGCAGAGCTATGCCTTTGTTGGCGCGGCGATGGAGGTGCATTCTGTTCTTGGTTGCGGTTTCTTGGAAAAGGTGTACCACGATGCACTTGAGCTGGAATTCATCGAGCGGAAGATTCCGTTTGTTCGTGAACAGCCGATTCCGGTGCTTTACAAAGGGCAACCTTTGTCGACGCCTTACAAAGCTGACTTTGTCTGCTTTGGCTCCATCATCGTCGAACTAAAGACAATCAAACAACTATCGTCGATCGAAGAAGCCCAAGTCCTCCACTACCTAAAAGCAACCAACTTCGAGCGAGCCCTCTTACTCAACTTTGCCACCCCGAAACTCGACTACAAACGATACATCAACACCCATCTGCGCTAATCTGCGACCATCTGTGGTTCCGTTAAGTGAACCGCAGATGGTCGCAGATAAGATGAATGAATTTTTGTTTATTCGACGACGATCAAGACTTGATTTAGACGAAATATGTCGTGTGCTACTCCTTGCTTGTCCAGCCGTGGGCAGTCGGTACTCGGTTCACACTGCTGGACAAGCCAGCAGTGGCACACGTTAACCAGACTCCCATCTGCGTTCATCTGCGACCATCTGCGGTTCCACAACCCGAAGCAGCCAAAATTCCTCCCCTTGGCGACACGGCCCGTTATAATCCAATCCCATCTGCGGTCAGAGAAAGGTCGGAGACCTTCTGCGCTAACAGGATTCCTGGATATGAAGCTTCGCCTGGTTTCGCTCAGCCTGATTTTGCTGTTTTGCGGCGGCGGTCTGTCGGTTGCCGGCGATCCGGAGCAGGGGTATCGCGTGATTGTCGATAAGCCGCTGATTTCCCCCTATTGGGATCAGGAGACCTTCGAGAACACGTGGCGGGTCTGGCCCAAGGAATTGAAGGAGATTGCGGAGAAAGCTTCGCCTGATGAGCGGAAGCGGATTGCCTACGATCGGTACGGGCTGACGCCGCGACCTGACAATCCGGCCAAGCCGCTGCAGTATGTCGTGGGGGACGACGGGATGTGGACCCCCAACTGCTTTACCTGTCATGGGGGAGAGGTCGCCGGCCAGGTTCGCCCCGGCGCCCCCAATCATCGTTACGCGATGCAGACGTTGGCCGATGATATTCGCTACACCAAGATGTTGATCGGCAAGCCGCTGCTGAAGCCGGACTATGGCTCAGCGCTCGTTCCGCTGGGGGGAACCAATGGGACGACCAACGCGGTGATGTTTGGCGTCATCTTGATGAACTTCCGCGACGCTGACCTGAATGTCCACGACAATCCCAACTTTATGCCGACCAAGCATCACGACATGGATGCCCCGGCGTGGTGGAACTTCGCCGACAAAGACTACATCTACTGCGACGCCTTCGCTCCGAAGGGAGTCAAAGGGCTGATGCAGTTCGCCCTGTCGCGGGAAAACGGCCCGCAGAAATTCCGCGGTTGGCAGCAAGACTTTGAGCACGTCTACGCCTATCTCGAGTCGCTCAAGGCGCCCGAGTATCCCTATCCGGTCGACAAGGCGTTGGCAGAGCAGGGGCGCGTCGCCTTTGAGAAAACGTGTGCCCGGTGCCATGGCAAATATGGCGAAGGGGAAACCTACCCATCGATCGTCGTCGATATCGACGAAATCGGCACCGACCGGGTCCGCTACGACGCTCTCTCTCCCAATGATCGCAAGTTGTACGGCGAGAGCTGGTTCAACGACTACAACCAGGGGGCGAAAACGCTGGACGATCCGGCTGGCTACGCTGCGCCCCACCTGGGCGGCGTCTGGGCGTCTCCTCCCTATTTTCACAACGGCGCGGTCCCGACCCTGTGGCATGTCCTTAACCCCAGCGAGCGACCGACCGTCTGGCATCGGAACAGCGACGACTATGACCGGCAGCACGTTGGCTTGACGGTCGAGACGCACGAAAAAATGCCGAGCGAGGTCCGCCGGCGGGATGAGAAGCGGGAATACTTTGACGCCCGCGGCTACGGAAAAAGCGCAGCGGGGCACGACTACCCCGACGAGCTAACTCCCCAAGAGAAGCGTGCGGTGCTGGAATACCTGAAAACTCTGTAAAAACGGCCAAATCTCCGCGGCCGGCGCTCTTACGCCAGATTGACACCCGCGGCCACAGGCCGATACCATGGTCTTTTACCGAAGTCGAATCGCAGCATCCGGTTACGACTCTTCGCGAGACGCTTTAAATTTCGGCGCAGGTGCGCCGCAGCAAGGATTGGGTAACGCATGACCACGCAATTGCTTCAGGCCCGTGCAGGCAATATCACCCCAGAGATGGAGTTTGTCGCCAAGCGCGAAAACATCAGCGCCGAACTCGTTCGCGACGAAGTCGCCGCCGGCCGCTTAGTCATCCCGGCGAACAAAGTTCACCTGGCCGGTAGGCTCGAACCGATGGGGATCGGTCTGGCCACGACCTGCAAAATCAACGCCAACATTGGCAACTCGGCGGTCACCAGCGATATCGAAGATGAGCTGAAGAAGCTGCACACCGCGGTCCACTTTGGCGCCGACACCGTGATGGACCTGTCGACCGGCAAAGACATCGACAACATCCGCCGCCAGATCATTGACGCCAGCCCGGTGCCGATTGGCACTGTGCCGATCTACCAAATGCTGGAAGAACTCGGCGGCAACATCGAGGACATGCGTCCGCAGCACTTCCTGGACATGGTCGAGCATCAGGCGAAGCAGGGGGTCGACTACATGACCGTTCACTGCGGCATCAAGCTCGAGCACTTGCACCTCTCGACGCACCGCGTCACCGGCATCGTCAGCCGCGGCGGTTCGCTGATCGCCAAGTGGATGATGGCCCACCGCAAGCAAAACCCGCTGCTGACCCACTTCGACGATCTGTGCGAAATCATGCGTCAGTACGACGTCACGTGGAGCCTGGGGGACGGCATGCGTCCCGGTTCGATCGCCGACGCGTCGGACGAAGCGCAGTTTGCCGAGCTCGACGTGCTGGGCGAACTGACCAAGCGCGGCCAAGAGCTGGGCACGCAGGTGATGGTCGAAGGCCCGGGTCACATCCCGCTCGACCAGATCCAGATGAACATGGAACGTCAGCAGGAAGTCTGCAACGGCGCTCCGTTCTATGTCCTGGGCCCGCTGGTGACCGACATCGCCCCCGGCTACGACCACATCACCAGCGCCATCGGCGCCGCGATGGCGGGTTGGCATGGCGCCGCGATGCTTTGCTATGTGACGCCGAAAGAACACTTGGGCCTGCCCGAGAACGAAGACGTCAAGCAAGGCGTGATCGCCTACAAGATCTCGGCCCATGCGGCTGATGTCGCCCGCAAGCGTCCCGGCTGCCAAGATCGGGACGACGCGCTGAGCCGCGCCCGCTTCGGCTTCGATTGGAACGAACAGTTCCGCCTGTCGCTCGATCCGGAAACCGCCAAGGCGTACCACGATCAAACGCTGCCGCAGGATACCTTCAAGAGCGCTCACTTCTGCAGCATGTGCGGGCCGAAGTATTGCTCGATGAAGATCACCGAAGAGATCCGCGAAATGGCGGCCGAGCACGGCAACCTGGTTCAACTGGCCGAAACCCCCGAATAGTCGGGACGCGGCTGATCATAAGAATCTTGTGAAAAAGCGTTTCGCAGTACCTGCCTGTTGAAAAACGCCATCGTGGCATTTTTCAACCTCACCAGGCTCAGAGCGTAGCTCTTCACGGCTCGCAAAATAACGACTAACGTCGCTATTTTGCGATCGCATCCCTGCGTTCCCGCAGTCCGTCGAGATAATCGACGGACTGCAACGGGAACGCTTTTTCTTTGCGCATTTCGCCTATCCCCGCTTCGCCCCTTTCCGCATAATGCCGGCTATGGATAAAACGCTGGAAGGATCGGAAGCCCCTGCAACGTCAGAGCTGCGGATCGAAAACCCCGACCGTTTGCCGCCGCTGTCGCGCGACATCGGTTACTGGGGGATGACGATCACGCAATTCTTTGGCGCGTTCAACGACAACGTCTTCAAGCAACTGCTGCTGTTAATGGGCGTCGCCCAGGCGGTCAACGACGACGGGCAAGATCTGCAGGGGGTAGCGATGATCATCTTCTCGCTTCCCTTTCTGCTATTGGCCGGGCCGGCCGGTTACCTGGCCGACAAGTACTCGAAGACCAACGTCATCGTGCTGTCGAAGGTGGCCGAGATCGTGGCGATGCTGTTGGGCGTGGCCGGGTTTTGGTACTTCGGCATGTTCGGCTTCGCCGGGCTGTTTGTCGTGCTGTTTCTGATGGGCGCGCAGAGCACCTTCTTTGGGCCCGCCAAATACGGCATCTTGCCTGAGACGCTGCATGAGCACGATCTGCCGAAAGCGAACGGCATCTTCCTGATGACGACGTTCCTCGCCATCATCTTCGGCACCGTCGCCGCCGGCGTACTGCGTGATCAGCTGACCGCCGATGGCGCCGAATCGAACAACCGCCTCTGGATCGGCTCGGCGATTTGCGTGGTAATCGCGGTCGTCGGCACGCTGACGTCGCTGCTGGTTCGCAAGACCAAGCCCGCCAAGCCCAACGCCACGTTGACGGTCGGGGCCTGCACGGTTCCGCCCAGCGCGGTCAAGCTGTTTCGGGCCCGGCCTGCGATGCTGAAGGCGCTGCTGGCGTCGTGCATCTTCTGGCTGTGCGCCGGCATCGTACAGCAGGCGGTCAACTCGCTGGGGGTGGTGCAGCTGAAGCTGAGCGACACTCAAACCAGCATCATGAACGGGCTGATCGGCGTTGGCATCGCGATCGGCTGCATGATCGCCGGGATGTTGTCAAAAGGGCGAATCGACTTCCGCATTGTGCAGACGGGGGCCTGGGGCATTTGCGCCTCGCTGGCGCTGTTGGCCTTGCCGGGCGGCGACCATGGGCACTTGCTGGGATACTGGGGAAGCCTGCCGGTGCTGGTGGTGCTGGGCGCCTGCACCGGGATGTTCTCGGTGCCGATCCAGGTTTATCTGCAGGCGAAGGCGCCCCTTTCGCAGAAAGGGGAAGTGATCGCCGAGATGAGCCGAGCCAACTGGGTAGCGATTCTGCTCTCCGGCGTCCTCTATGGCATCTTCGATAAAATCTTGCTAAGTTTCGAGAATCCCGAAGTCGTCGAGAACCCGCACCGCTGCTATTTGTTCGCATTTACCGTGCTGATCATGTTGCCGGTTGCGATTCTTTACCATCCCCCCAGCGAAGATTTAGAGTAAACGCCGTCATGCTTGGCGCCCACTTAGATTCATCCGCTTACGTCTCGCATTTGCAACAAGAGATCGCCAAGGTCGACCAGGCCGCGATCCAGAACTGGGCCGACCTGATCTACCAGGCCTGGGAGAATGGCAAATGGGTTTACATCTTTGGCAACGGCGGATCGGGCACGACCGCCAGCCACTTTGCCGAAGATCTGGGCAAGAGCACGCTGCACGAGAAAGACCTGGGCGATGAGTCGCGCAAACGGCTGAAGGTGCTCAGCCTGACCGACAACGCCGGTTGGCTGATGGCGATCGGCAACGACCTGGCCTACGACCAGATCTTCGTGCAGCAGTTGATGAACTACGGCGGAGAAGGGGATGTAGTGATCGCGATCAGCGGATCAGGCAACAGCGACAACGTGCTGCACGCGGTCGACTGGGCCAATCGCCACGGCCTGACGACGATCGGCCTGACCGGCTACAGCGGCGGCAAGCTGAAAGACCTGGCCCACCATAGCCTGCACGTGCCGACCAACGACATGGGAATGGTCGAGAGCATCCATCTTTGCCTGTTCCACTGGGTGCTGAACGACGTCTTCGCCCGGATCAATCACGTCGGCCGCTACGAAGCGTAACAGGGCCGCCCGCCACCAACCGCCAAACGCCCCGAGGAGAAAGCTCTTTCATGTTCCTCGGAATCGAGATTGGCGGAACCAAGCTGCAAGTCGCCGTCGGCCTGCCCGGGCAAGAGCCCGTCGCGCTGGAGCGAATGGAAGTGCAGGCGGACCGGGGCGCGAACGGCATTCTCAACCAGATCGAAACGGCCGCCCATCGCCTGCTGCAGAAGAACCAACCGCTGGGGATCGGCGTCGGCTTTGGCGGCCCGGTCGATCCGCAAACCGGCGTCGTCGCCAAGAGCCATCAGATCGACGGCTGGAATCGCTTTCCATTGCGCGACTGGTGTGAGAAGACCTTCAACCTGCCCACCGCGATCTGCAACGACTGCGACGCGGCGGCCCTGGCCGAAGCGACCTACGGCGCCGCGGCTGGCGCCAAGAGCGTCTTCTATGTCACCGTCGGTACCGGCGTGGGAGGCGGCTTCGTTTATCAGGGGCAACAGTTTGGCGCCGATCGCCCGACGATTGCCGAGATCGGCCACATGCGCCCCGGCATCCATGCCGACCGCGCCGAGATCACCGTCGAGTCGATCGCCAGCGGTTGGGGCCTGGCGGCCGAAGCCCGCTCGCGACTGATGGGGGACGTTTCGCGTTCGCTCTCCTTGTCGCGCGATCGCAGTCCGATTGCCGAGCAGACCAGCGACGAGTTCGCCCGCGACCTACTGCTCCGCTGTGACCATGACCTCGACCAACTAACCGCCAAGCTGATCGGCCAGGCCGCCGCCGACGGCAACGAACTGGCCCGCGACATTCTGGAACATGGCACGCAGGCCCTGGGCTGGGCGATCGCCCAAGTCGTGACGCTGATGGCGCCGCAAGTGATCGTGGTCGGCGGGGGCGTCTCGCTAATGGGAGACCAACTCTTCTTCACGCCGCTGCGGGCGCAGGTCCGCCGCTTCGTCTTCCCGCCGTTGGTCGATAGTTGTTCGATTGTGTCGGCGAAGTTGGGAGAGTTGGTGGTGGTGCACGGCGCACTAGCCCTGGCCGCGCAACGATCTGAACACTAAGCGCGAGGCGCGAGCCGAGGGAATGTGGCCGCAAAGAACACGACGGCATCCTGCGCGCAACGGTTCAAAGCACCTACAAGCCGCTTCTTTCGCTATCCTCCGACTGGCTCGTCTTCGAACCCCACAATTCTGCTTGACAAAGCGCACGGAATTGTGGTCGATTTCAGGCGACGTTTGAGGACGTCGCCCGCTGGGCTTGGTCTTTGGAAATTGATGAAGGAGGCTTAGAACGCTCAACACTAGCCCGCAGTTCGTGGTCCGCACCGCGGCCCCTACCTAGTTAGTTCGCGGATGTCATCCAGCAGTGCGTTTACGTCGTTCAGCGACGTGTCCCACGAGCACATGAAGCGGGCGCCGCCGTTGGCGATGAAGCCGTAGAACTTCCAGCCTTTCGCGCGCAGCCCTTCGGCCACCGGTTCCGGCATCTGCACGAAGCAGGCGTTCGCTTCGACTGGGGCGAGCAGCGACACGCCGTCGATCGACTCGATTCCCTTACCCAGTTCCGCCGCACAGGCGTTGGCGCTTTGGGCGTGCTTCAGCCAGGCGTTCGATTCGAGCAGGCCGATCCAGGGCGCCGAGAGGAACCGCATCTTCGAGGCGAGTTGGCCTGACTGTTTGCAGCGGTACTCGAACTCGTGGGCCAGCTCTTTGTTGAAGAAGATGACCGCTTCGCCAACCGGCATGCCGATCTTGGTGCCGCCGAAGCAGAGGACGTCGATCCCCAGTCGCCAAGTGACGTCAGCCGGGGCTTTGCCCAAGCTGGCCAGCGCGTTCGACAGCCGGGCGCCATCCAGGTGGAGCCGCAGGTGGTGCCGCTTCGCCGTGTCGCACAGGGCGGCCAGTTCGTCGGGCTGATAGACCGTGCCCATTTCGGTCGCCTGGGTGACGCTTAACACGCGCGGCTTGGGATAGTGAATGTCCTTGCGGCGGTTGACGATGTTCTCGACCGCAGTCGGATCAATCTTGCCATTGGCTCCGTCGGCCAGCAGAACCTTGGTGCCGTTGGAGAAGAACTCCGGGGCGCCGCATTCGTCGGTCTCGACGTGCGCCTGGGCGTGGCAGATGACGCTGTGGTACGAGTTGCAGAGCGCGGCCAAGGCGAGCGAGTTGGCGGCGGTGCCGTTGAAGACGAAGTAGACTTCGCAGTCGGTCTCGAAGAACTCTCGCAGCAGGTCGGACGCGCGGTCGGTCCAGGGATCATCTCCGTAGGCAGGGGCATGACCCAAGCGGGCATGCTCGAGCGCTTCCCAGACTTCAGGGATGACGCCTGCGTAGTTATCGCTGGCGAACTGACGGCGCGGCAGTGGATTGGGGGCGTTCAAGCGACCCTCCGACGAAACTGAAGATGTGAAAGACCAAGCGTTCCGCTCCATTATGCCTGATCCTCGTCGGGGGCTCTTGTAGAATCTGCGCGCAAACCAAAGAGCAATTTACTTTCCGCGGGGGCAATTTACTTTCCGCGGCTTTCCGCATGCTTGGCCCGGACTTCGGGCAAAGGATAATCGACAATTGGCAAATTTACTTGCACTAACTCTTTGAGGCGCTGATAGCCGCGGGTCGCCAGCTCCTGGCGCTGGGCGACGAAGGCCGCGTCGAGGTTCGCCTTAGCGAAGTCTCCCTCGGCCGTCACCGGCGCGAAGCCCTCGTCAACGATGAACTGCGCCAACACCGGGTTACAGCGAATGTGGCGTTCGGGCGTCGTGTGCAACACCTCGGGATCGAGCATTCCGATCACGTACCGCAAGTAGAGATCGCTTTCGGTCAGCTTCTCAACCGGCTGACCGCAAACTTCGCAGTTGTACCCTTCGTCGCACTTGGCCATTTACAGCCCCAGGACGTCGGCCATCGTGTACAGGCCCGGCGGTTTGCCGGCGGCGTACTGAGCCGCTTTCAAGGCGCCGTTGGCGTAGCAGTCGCGGTTGCTGGCGCCCACCTTCAGCTCGATCGTTTCGCCCAATAGGCCAAAGATGATCGTGTGCTCGCCGGGGTTGTCGCCGACGCGGACGGCGTGGTAACCGATCTCGTCGCGGGGACGTTCACCGGGGCGGCCTTCGCGGCCGTGGGCTTCCTTGGTCTGGCCCATCTGCGACTGGACGATCTCGCCGAATTTCAGGGCGGTGCCGCTGGGGGAGTCTTCTTTGAAGCGATGATGCCGCTCGATGATTTCGACGTCGGCGCCGCCCGGGTAATCCTTCAGCGCGGCGGCGGCGATCTCGGTCAGCTTCATCGTCAGGTTGACCGCCAGGCTCATGCTGGGCGCCCAGACGATAGCGATCTTCTGGGCCGCTTCGTGCAGCAACGCCTTTTGCGCGTCGGTCAGGCCGGTGGTCGCCATCACCAGGGCGATGTTGCTGTCGACGCAGGTCTGGATCGCTCGATCAGCGCCGGCCGGAACCGAGAAGTCGATCAGCGCGTCGGCTTCGACGTCCAACTTGCTGGTCAGCGGCAAGCCGATCGGACCGACGCCGGCGATCGCTCCGGCGTCTTCGCCCAGCTTCGGCTGGCCGTCATGCTCCAGCGCCGCCACCAGGTTGATGCCGGGGTTTTGATGGCCGAGTGCGATCAAACGTTGTCCCATTCGACCAGCAGCTCCGCTGATCACGACGCGCGGTGCGCTCATAGCTTTGTTAACTCCGATGAACCGTTCTTGGGTGCCGTTGCCACGTCTGCGTGGCAAGGAATGCGTGGACAAGAGGTAGGGTTGGTGCAGCAAGCGAATAGGTCTTGCGAATTCCATATTCGCGTGAATCGCTTGCGTAACCCACCTTGAACTTGCCAACGCATTGTTGGGTTTCGCTTCGCTGCACCCAACCTACAACTCGACTTCAATCTACCGTGTGCCACTGCTGGCTCGTCCAGCAGTGGCACACGGTAGATTGAACGATGATGGACGCCGCATTCCCTCGGCTTGCGCCTCGGGCTACGATTGCTCCGCAAGGTGTGCGAAGAACGTAGCGGGCATCGACTAACCGTACAACTGAATCGCGGTGACGATGTCGGCCAGTTCGTTTTTGACCGCGACGGCGCGGTTGGCGTGGGCGGCTCGTTTGACGCCGCGGCTGCCGAGGATCTGGTTGAAGTAATCCTGGTCGGTCGTGTGATAGGCGACCGTCGCATTCGGATCCTTTAGCAGGTGCCCGGTCAGGATGCAGACGACGCGGTCGCTGGGAGCGATGACCCCTTCTTCTCGCAGCATCTTGGCGCCCGCCACGCTGGCGGCGCTGGCCGGCTCGCACCCCATGCCGCCCGAGCCGACTTGGCTCTTGGCGTCCATGATCTCTTGATCGTTCACCTGGCGGACGACGCCGTCGCAATCGTGCAGCGCTCGCAGGCACTTGGTCAGATTGACCGGGCGATTGATCTCGATCGCGCTGGCCAAGGTCGACGCTTTGGCGCCGGTCTCGTCCATCGTCTGGTAGTAACCGTTGATCAGGTCTTTGTCGAAGTGCCCGCCATTCCAGCGAAGGTTGTGCTTGTTGTAAAGCTGGTCAAGCGTATCGGCGCCGCCTGCGTTGATCACCGCCAGCCGCGGAATCCGCGTGATCAGGCCGAGCTCTTTCAGTTCGGCGAACGCTTTGCCGAAGGCGCTGGAGTTCCCCAGGTTGCCGCCCGGCACGACGATCCAATCGGGCGGCTCCCAACGAAGCGCCTCAAGCACGCGGAACATCACCGACTTTTGCCCTTCCAGACGGAACGGGTTGACGCTGTTAACCAAGTAGATCCCCAGGTCCTTGGTCACTTCCTTCACGCGGGCCATGGCGTCGTCAAAGTCGCCGGAGATCTGCAGCGTGAGGGCGCCATAGTCGAGCGCCTGCGACAGCTTGCCGTACGAGATCTTGCCCGAGCCGATGAAGATCACCGCCTTCATCAATTGGGTCACCGAGCAATACATCGCCAAAGAGGCGCTGGTGTTGCCGGTCGAAGCGCAGGCGGCTCGCTTGGCGCCGACGATGTGGGCGTGAGAGAACGCGGCCGTCATGCCGTTGTCTTTGAAGCTGCCGGAAGGGTTCATCCCCTCGTACTGCAGATGCAACTTGCCGGAGTCGAGCCCGACGTACTGGCCAACCCGATCGGTCTGCTGCAGCAACGTTTGGCCTTCGCCCAGCGTGACGATCTGCTCGTCGGTGGCGTACGGGAACAAGCTGCGGAACCGCCAGACGCCGCTGAAGTTGAGTGGGTTATCGCGACGCGACCAGTTCGCTTCGATCTCTTTCCAACTGCTCGGGGGTCTTACCTGATCCCAGTCATACTTGACGTCAAGCAGTTCGCCGCAAGCGGGACAAGCGACCAGCACTTGGCCGATGTCGTAGGTCTTTCCGCAATTCGGCGAGAGGCATTTTTGAAATGCGTGAGGAGCGTCGGCCACGAGGCTAATTACTTACTATGAAAGGCTTTTTGAACAAAAATCGGAATGCTCAGTCTATTGGAGCAAACCAGGCCCATCAAGGCGAGATCCCACCGCCTGTGAGGCTGAAAAAGGGAAGTTGCTGCAAAAATTGACGCGGCGAAAACTCCCCCATTAGAATAAAGGGGCTTTCACTCACCTCAACGGAGTTCTGGGGCGATGGCCACTACCCCATCGGATCCGAAAAAACATGCGTTAAAACCGGCCGATGCCGAGCCGTTTCGGGTCGTGCTGCAGAAGCTGCGGGCTCGCCTACGCGGGGACGTCTCGCACATGACCGATTCGGCCCTGCGCAAAACGCGGAGCGAGTCTTCTGGCGATCTCTCCAGCATGCCGATTCACATGGCGGACATCGGCAGCGATAATTACGAGCAAGAGTTCACGCTCAGCATGCTGGCGGCCGAGGAAGGGACGCTTCAATTGATTCAAGAAGCACTGGCCAGAATTGAGTCCGGCGTGTATGGTGCGTGCCTCGAATGCGGCGGCAGAATCAAGAAGCCGCGACTTCACGCGATCCCTTACACACCGCTTTGCATTGACTGTGCCAACCAGCGAGAACGCCACTAGTCCGCCTGCCCCGGTTCAGCCAACCGTCGGGGTCAATCGCTACGTCATCTTCTTCGCCTTGGCGATTCTCGGATGCGGGCTCGATTTGTGGACAAAACATGCCGTTTTTCAGGCCGACGCCCAGTTTCCGCTGATCGAACGTCCCGGCAAACCGCCGCTGCGGATCTACTGGCTGATCGAGAACTACGTCGGGTTTGAGACCTCGCTCAACCATGGGGCCCTCTTTGGAATGGGGCAGGGGGGAACCCCGATCTTCGCTGGGTTCTCGGTGGTGGCGGCGATTGGCATCGTCTACTGGCTCTTCTTTCGCAAGGCGGCCAGCGACCTTTGGCTGACCATCGCCTTGGGAAGCGTGACGGCGGGCATCTTCGGGAACTTACATGACCGACTAGGCTTGTATCATGGCTTCGGTCATTGGGACAAAGGCGCCGTCCGCGACTGGATTCTCCTGACGGCGGGTTCCTACGACCTCCGCTGGCCAAATTTTAATATTGCCGACAGTTTTTTAGTTTGTGGGGCTGCATTGTTGCTTATACATGCGTTTATGCAGCCAGTGGAGGAAAAGCCGACACAATCCCCCGCAAACCACCCGCCCCAAAAAGAAGTGTAAGCATATTTTATTGACAATGTGATATTTTCCAGTAAATTATCACCTGTCCCGTAGTAGTTCTGGTCAATGCCCTTCCATTGGCTGCAATCGACACGGAACGATTGTCACATACTTCCTCTTCTCATCATATGCGCACGGGAGTCTTCACCTCCCAACATAGGGGCACTACCCATGAAACTTTCGCGTACCGTCGCCTATGCCCTCCAGGCGACCCTTCAACTGGCTGAAACCGATTCGCAAAGCCCGGTGCCATGCAGCAAGCTGGCCGCCAAGGGTGACATGCCGGAACGGTTCTTATTGCAGGTCCTGCGAAATCTCGTCACTCACGGGATTTTGCGCAGCACTCGCGGAGTCGATGGGGGCTACACGCTAGTTCGTCCAGCGGAGCAGATTTCGCTGCTGGAAATCATCGAAGCGATCGACGGTCCGATGGACTCCCGGTTGCCACTGGAAACCGAAGTTGACACCTCGTTTCAGGAAAACCTGAAAGAAGCGTTGGCGAGCGTCACCAGTGCGATGCGTCAACAACTGGCCGATATCAAAATCTCCCAGTTGGTCACGAAGAGTTCTAGCACCCCACGTCCAGGCATCGCGCCGTCGCCCCATATTGCCGCGACGTCGCTAAATGAAGCGAGCGTGCCGGTTCGCCAAGGTTCGTAATCGGCCCCGCGCGAATGATCCATGTCTTCAAGAAACGCTAATGCGGCCCGCAGGCCGCATTAGCGAGTTTTTCTGATAGCTGTAGCGTTTCTGGCGTTGGTGAGGCAAGCTGGTCAAGGCGACCGAAGCAGGCGAATCCTCCAGATTCGTCGATGCAGGTCAACGCCGACCAGCGCGGCCGCAACCAGCCAGAACGCTAATGATTGAAGAAAACCGCTCTAGCGTTTTTCTGTTTGGCGTCTCGACTAGCCGTTGACCAGCTTGTCGATTTCGCTGACGACGTCGTCGGTCTTTACCCGCCATTGTTCCAGCGTGTCGCGGTGGCGAATGGTGACCGTCTTGTCGCTGATCGACTCGCCGTCGACCGTGATGCAGAACGGCGTCCCGACTTCGTCCTGGCGACGATAGCGACGTCCAACCGCCCCCGTCTCGTCGTAGAAGACGTTGAACTTCTTCTTGAGGGCGCGGTAGATGTCTTGAGCCACTTCCGGCATCCCGTCCTTCTTGACCAACGGGAAAACCGCCGCTTTGATCGGGGCGATCCGCGGGTGCAGCTTCATTACCACCCGCGACTGTAGCTTCCCTTTCTCATCGGGGGCTTCGTCTTCGTTGTACGCTTCGCACAAGAAGGCGAGCGTCGCCCGGTCGGCCCCAGCCGAAGGCTCGATCACGTGCGGGGTGAACCGCTCGTTGGTCAGGTTGTCGCGATAAGACAAGTCCTTCCCGCTTCCGCGATGCAGCGGCTTACCATTCTCGTCCAGCTCCAGCGTCAGCGGGTTGCTGTCGGGATCGAGCTTTCCTTCCATGTGACTCCGCAGGTCGAAGTCGCCGCGATGGGCGATCCCTTCCAACTCGCCAAACTCGCCAGCCGGCAAGAACGGGAACGCATATTCGACATCGGCCGTGCCGGTCGAGTAGTGGCTCAGTTCGTCCGGATCATGCTCACGCAGACGCAGCTTGTCTCCCGACAGCCCCATGTCGATATACCACTGGAAGCGACGGTTCCGCCAATAGGTGTACCACTGCGGAGACGCGTCGGGATGGCAGAAGAACTCGATCTCCATCTGCTCGAACTCGCGCGAGCGGAAGGTGAAGTTCCGCGGCGTGATTTCGTTGCGGAAGCTCTTGCCGACCTGGGCGATCCCAAACGGCACGCGAACCCGCGAGCTGTCGACCACGTTCTTGAAGTTGACGAAGATCCCCTGGGCCGTTTCGGGACGCAAAAACGCCGCGTTTTCTTCTCCCCCCAGCGCCCCGACGATCGTCTTGAACATCAAGTTGTATTCGCGCGGCTCGGTCAACGTCCCCAGCTCTTTGGCGTCGGGCCCCAAGACTTGCGAGAAGTCGTCGACGGTGGTCAGCGAGACCATCGCTCCGTCCCACTTTAGTTGATCGGCCTGCTTGGTTCGCAGCCCGAAGAACTTCAGGGCGTGCCGTTCGATGTCGGCCTCCGGCTGATCCGAGTCGGACCCCGCCGTGGCGAAGATCTTCTGTCCCTTCGCTTCGACCCAACGCCCAACAACCTGATCGTGGCGGTATCGCTTTTTCGATTGGCGACAGTCGACCATGTAGTCGTGGAACAGATCGTAGTGCCCGGAGCACTTCCAGACCTGCGGGTGCATGATGATCGTGCAGTCGAGCCCGGTCATTTCGTACGGTTCCGGGGCGCCGGTCATCGTCGTCAGGTCGTCATGCCCGCTGACCATGTCGCGCCACCACGCCTCTTTGACGTTCCGCTTCAGCTCGACGCCGAGCGGCCCGTAATCCCAAAAGCCGTTGATCCCCCCGTAGATTTCAGAGGATTGAAAGAGAAATCCGCGTCGCTTGCAGAGCGACACTAGCTTTTCCATTTCCATGGCAGGACTCGGCTATCAAAAGTAGGGGTGTAAAGGGGCGCTGTTCGTCTCCCAAAGTTGGGGACGAAAAGGACCTATTCTAGCTTGGTATAGGGAGTTACGTCTACCGGAGGCGGATTTCCCACGTCTTGGCGTCTAGCTCTGGAACCAGATCGAACTTGTCGAGCGTCGCGGCGATCTGGATGTCGTTTTCCAGACCGATCGCCAGCACGTTCCGGCCGCCGCGGCTCTTCTGCAGCCGCTCGACCAGGGGGACGGCGACCAGATCTTCTTGTGCGGCCCGCCACGCGTCGAGCGCGATCTGCGCCGCGTCGTTCAGCTGCCAATCGCTGGTCGTCCCCATCAGGTCGACGATCGCGCCGGCCAGCAAGACGTCTTCACGGGTCACTTCGCCGGCGGTTCCGGCACAGACCAGATGGACCTGTTCGGCGCCCGAAAGTTCGCGGCAGACAGCCGTTAGATTGACGAACGCCCCGATCAAGATTCGCCCGGCCCGCTGACAGCGCTGCATCGCCTTGGTGCCATTGGTGGTGGTAAAGACGATCGTATGGCCGCCGACGACGTCGGGCGAGTACTCGCTGGGCGAGTTCCCCAGGTCAAACCCGTCGATTCGCACGCCGCCACGTTCGCCCCCCAAGATAGCCCCTTCGATCGCCGCCCCTTTTTCTTTGGCATCTTCGATCGAGATGCAGGGGACCACATGATCGGCGCCAGCGGCCAGCATGTGGACGATGGTGGTGGTTGCCCGCAAAACGTCAATCACCACGGTGGTCGATCCGGCGAGCGCTTCCTCGGGGGCAAGTTCGGGCAGCAGATGGACGTGAATCACAGACGACATGCATTTCCTCGCGATAAGATTGGTCGACATGATAGAGCGCCGCGGCGTGAGAAGGAATCGGTCAGGGGCGCCATTGCCATGCAGACGTGGCAATGGCGCCCAGTAACAATCACGCCGTGTTACGGAAACGCCCGGCTTGCGGTAAATTAGGTGGTTTCAATGGTTCGAGTTGCCCGCACGGGGAAAACGCTACGCATGGTCGTCGACAAATCGGAAACGCGCGTCCGGCGAATGTTCGCCGAAATTGCCGGAAAATACGACCGGATGAACCATCTGCTGTCGATGAACGTCGACCGCTATTGGCGTTGGCGGACCACCAAAATCGTCCCGCCGACCGGCGATGCGCCGATTTTGGACGTCTGTACCGGCACCGGCGACCTGGCGATCGCTTACTACAAAGCGGCTAAGGGAAAAGTGAAGGTCGAAGCGACCGACTTTTGCCCCGAAATGCTCGAAATCGGCGAAGTCAAAACCGAGCGGGCCAAGATCGAGGGGATCCGTTTCCAGGAAGCCGACACGCAGCAGTTGCCGTTTGAAAGCGACACCTTCCAGATCGTCTCGGTCGCCTTTGGCCTGCGGAACGTCACCAACACCGACCTCGGCCTCAGCGAGATGACCCGCGTCTGCAAGCTAGGCGGCAAAGTGGCGGTGCTGGAGTTCTCGATCCCGCAGTGGCAGCCGTTCAAGGCGTTCTACCTCTGGTACTTCCGCAACATCCTGCCGCTGCTAGGGCGTATGTTCGCCAAGAACAAGGAAGACGCCTACAAGTACCTGCCCGATAGCGTTGGCGAGTTCCCGTATGGCGAAGCGCTCGCCGAGCGGATGCGAGCCGCCGGCCTGAAGGAGGTCTTCTTCAAGCCGCTCACCTTTGGCATCGCGACCCTGTACGTGGGGACCAAATGAGCGCGGCGTCTGCAATCGTGCTCGGCATCACCGGCGCCAGCGGGGCCGTCTATGCGCGGCGACTGTTGAACGTGCTGATCCACGCCGGCTATCACGTCGATCTCTCGATCAGCGAATCGGGCCGCGCCGTCTGGCTGCAAGAGCTGAACGTCGAGTTGGACCTCGACGATTTCGATCCCGCGTCGATCGTGACCACCAAGCCGGCCGCCGCCGACAAGCGTCTCGCCGCGACGATCGAGCTGAACGAGCCAACCGCCGCCGGGCAGCTGCGCTATTTTCACTACAAGAACTTCCTGGCGCCGATCGCCAGCGGCTCGGCGATTTCCCGCGGCATGGTCGTTTGCCCCTGCTCAGGCGGAACGCTCAGCGGCGTCGTGCATGGCGCCAGCGATACGCTGATCGAGCGGGCCGCCGACGTTCATCTGAAGGAGCGCCGCAAGCTGATTCTCGTTCCGCGTGAGACGCCGCTGTCGCTGATTTATCTCGACAACTTGCGGCGTGCTGCCGAAGCCGGAGCCGTCGTCTTGCCGGCGATGCCAGGCTGGTATCACGGAGTCCAGTCGCTCGACGACTTGATCGACTTTATCGTTGCCCGGATTTTGGATCAGCTGGAAGTGCCGCACGCATTGATGCGACGATGGGGAAGCGATGATTAAGCGTATTAGCGACATCCTGGCGATGATCCGCTTTAGCCATACCGTCTTTGCGATGCCGTTTGCGTTGCTCGCCGCCGTGATGGCCTGGAACGCCCCGGCGCCCGAGGGAATCGACGTGCGGTTCTCGTGGCGAGAGCTTTTGGGCATCGTGCTATGCATGGTCTTTGCCCGCAGCGCGGCAATGGCGCTCAACCGGTTGGCCGATCACAAGATTGACGCCGAGAACCCCCGCACGGCCAAGCGGCACATTCCGGCCGGCATCTTGTCAGTCGGCGAAGTGACGCTGTTTACGGTCGTCTGCTCGGTCGGCTTTATCGCTGCGACGCTGCTCTTCTGGCCCAACTGGCTGCCGCTGGCATTATCAGTTCCGGTACTGCTGTTCCTGTTCGGCTATAGCTATACGAAGCGCTGGACGTCGCTGGCTCACTTCTGGCTGGGGGCGTCGCTAATGCTGGCGCCGATCGCCGCCTGGATTGCAATTCGCGGGGCGGCGATATTGGCGGACCCGCTCGATCTCTTGCCGGCGGTGACGCTCGGCCTGGCGGTGCTGCTGTGGGTCGCGGGCTTTGACATCATCTATGCCTGCCAAGACGCCGAGTTCGATCGCGACGCCAAACTGCATAGCGTGCCGTCGACGTTCGGCGTCGCCGGAGCACTGCGTATCGCGGCCGTTTGTCACGCCTTGATGATTGGCGCACTCGCGCTACTTCCAGTCGTCTACCCATCGCTGGGGCTGGTCTACTGGCTGGGGATTGCGGCGGTGGCGATTCTGCTGATCTACGAACACGCGATCGTGCGGCCGGACGATCTGTCGCGGGTCAATCTCGCCTTCTTTCACATCAACACGATCGTCGGCATCGGGCTGTTTGTGGTAACGACCCTCGATTTGCTGCTCTGGAAGTGATTGCAACCACTCACGTAGAATAGCGGCATGACCAAACGCCTCCGCTATCTACTGATCCAGATTCGCAACGCCGACGATCCGATGCGCACGCAGGAAATCGGCTGTTTCGCTCAAGCGCTGCAGTGCGACGCCAGCCAGATCGAGCCCTTCGATCTGCTGCAAGGCGCCCCCAGCGAGCGTCACCTGGCCGAGATCGACATGGTAATGATCGGCGGCAGCGGGCACTATTCGGTCGCGTCCGAAGGCGAGTGGCTCGAAGTGGCGCTCGCCGGCTTGCGAAAGATCGTCGAGCTGGAAGTGCCGATGTTCGGTTCCTGCTGGGGCTTTCAAGCTTTGGCCCGAGCTTTGGGGGGCCGCGTGATCCATGACCTGCAGCATGCCGAACTGGGCACGCACGAACTGTTCTTAACCGACGCCGGCAAAGCCGACCCGATCTTTGGCCAACTGAGCGAACGTTTCCCCGCTTACATGGGACACGAAGACCGCGTCATCGAATTGCCGCCCGGCGTCGATCTGCTCGCCTCCAGCAAGCAAGTGCCGCAACAGGCGTTTCGCGTCCACGGCAAACCGGTCTACTGTACGCAGTTTCATCCCGAGCTAACCGTCGCCACGCTCCTAGAGCGGGTTCGAGCCTATCCCGAGTACTGCGAAAAGATCGCCGGCGTCCCGTATCCCGAGTTTGAAGCGAACTACACCGATGCGGCGACTGAGACCGAAGGGTTGCTGCTGGCGTTTCGGCGGCAGTTTTTGGGGGTGTAGCCCCAGCTGGCGACGCAGCCAATTACAATAGACCGCTTATTCTGACGTAGCCTAAATCCTCTGGTGGAGCTTGTCTCTTGAGTTTGCATCGCTTCCTGTTTGTCGCCATGTTGCTGTTGCTGTCGCCGGTTGCGATCGTCTCTGCCGCCGAAAACGTCGCGTCGCTCTTGCCCCGGGCTCACGCCCACAACGACTACCTGCACCCGCGACCTCTGCTGGACGCGTTGTCGCATGGCTTCAACAGCGTTGAGGCCGACATCTACCTGGTGGATGACCAACTGCTGGTCGCCCATTGGTATCACGAAATCAGCCCGTATCGCACGCTCGAGAAACTGTATCTCGATCCGCTGAAAGAGCGGGTCGAAGCAGGCGACGGCCACGTCTATCCCAATGCTCCGCCGCTGCGTCTGCTGATCGACCTGAAGAGCGACGGCGAGAAAACGTACGCGGCGCTCGACAAGGTGTTGGCCAAGTACGCCGACATGCTATGCCGGGTCGAAGATGGCAAGTACTACCCGGGCGCCGTCGAAGTGGTGATCTCCGGCAATCGCCCCAAGCAGATGCTCGCCGAACAAAAACTGCGCTACGCCGGGCTCGACGGGCGACTGGGAGACCTGGGCGGCAAGACGCCCAAACACCTGATGCCGCTGGTCAGCGACAACTGGAAGTCGCACTTCAAGTGGAAAGGGGCAGGGGAGATCCCGGCGGCCGAAAAGGAAAAGCTGCAGCGCCTGGTTGACCAAACCCACGCCGAAGGCCGCGAGATCCGCTTCTGGGGCTCGCCTGACACGCCGGCGATGTGGCGTGTGCTGGATGAGTGTGGGGTCGATGCGATCAATACTGACAAGCTGTCGGGGCTGGCGGAGTATTTAAACGACGAACAGAAATCGCAGCAAAACTAAAGCGGCGATCGACGCCTGAAGCAGCAGCAGGTTTTTGATGCTGATGCGGAGCCAGAGCAACGGCAGTACCGCCAAGATCGTTCCAGCAACCGCGAACCACCAAGCTGCAACCAGCAGCAGGTTCATCCAGTTGAGCCCGCCAAGATCACAATCGACCTGCGTTTCCGTGACCGTGATGACCGGGTCGCCGGCGAACAGCAGTAAAGCGGGCGTATTTGCATCTTGTCCCGGCCACTCACATTCGAAGTTTCGTGATACGCTCCAATGGAAAAACGGCTGCGGCCAACCCACGGCGTAGCCCGTCGTTTCTCCCTCTAAATTGCCGATCGTGCGCCCTGGTTGAAGCGCAGTGTAGATCTGACAGAGAATGGCGAGGCCCATCACCGCGAGAACAACACCAACTTGCCAGCGACTGAAGCGCATACCGCTCACGAATCCTTCCGCCGAGACTTTCGACTAGTTCCCCTTCCGCTGCTTCACCACATCCAGCGGCGACTTGGCGGTAATATCGAGGCTGACCTTTCCCGAACGAATCGGCTGGCCGGATCCCAGGGCAGTGTAGGTGGTGCCGGCCGGCACGTCGACGACGAAACTCTCGGGCGGGATTTCAACGTCGAACTCGGCCTGCTTGATGTAGAAGAAGTCGCAGCGGGAGCCATGGCACCTTAGCGTTAACATGGGAATCTGATGCGGCTGCGGCGTCGCGGTTGACTTCAGCTGCAGGTGAATCGTGAACTGCGAGATGCCGCGCAGTTGCTCTACATCGCGGCACTGGGCGTAGGCCAAGATGGCGTCTTCTTTTCGGTCGACCAGCAGCACCTCGCGGCCGATAAACGTTTCGACGAATAGCTCATGCCCGGCATAGGGGCGTACTTCGCCGTAGTAGCGAAAGATATGTTCGGCCCGCGAGAAAAGCCCCAGCGGGCTCAAACGTTCATCGAGCGACGCAAAGTGCCAGGTGTGATTGAACGTCTCGTCATTTTGATGACGTTGGATCCGCACGCACGATCTAGGCCCAATGACGGTACGGCAAGCACGATCCGTACCGGGCGTCGTCGTCGACAGCTCAATGAGTTCTCCTTGGAAGTTGAGCGTTCCCGTTTGCCAAGCGTCGATATCATGCCGTTTAACCAAAACGGCGCCTGGTGGAAGTGGCGGCGGCGGCGATGGATCCCGCTTCTTCAGCCCGACGCGGTCCAAGAATTTCCACGAGGTCAGCGACGCCTCGTCGAGCGGCCCTTCGCTCAACTTGTCGCGCAGCGCGATCACGTCGTCGAAAGTCCGGATCTGCAATCCTTCGATCCGAACGCCCAAGGCGACCATCACCTCAATCCGTCCGGACGTCGGCACGTACATTTCCGATAGTCGTTCGGCATGGGCGAGGGCTGGGAAGACGACGAGGCCCAACAATGCCGACAATAGCTTCCTGATTCGATCGGATCGCATCTGTATTCGAACTCCATCCGTAACGGCCAACGAATCGTGGAAGGCAATTCGCTCAAACTACCCTGAAACGTCAACAAAGGTCAACGAGAATGGGTCGAGGTAGAGCGTCCGCGAACGGTTCGTGTGGAGCCCGCCCTCAGGCGTCTATGTCGCTGACGGCGCTTCCCTCCAGCATCTGCCGAATTCGTTTCGAGAGCGGAATCATTCCTAACAGCGCACAGGCGATCATGCTCAGCACCAAGGTTGGCGGCTCTGGTACAACGGCCGGCGGCGGCACAAACTCGTAGCTGATCGAAACGTCAAATGTCGCCGTCTCGGCGATCGCGGCGCCGGTGATCGACGAGAGCGACCACGTGAAACCGGCGGGAGTCGCAGGCAGTGGTGGAAACTCGGTCGTGTGCGCCATCGAATAGGCGAAGATGTCAATCGTTCCCGTTCCAATAAACGGCGAGAACAGCGAGTCGCTGGGCAGCAGCGTGAGGTCGACGTTGGTGCTGAACACCTCCTCGTTCACATTCGCTTGGTGGTTGGGCCCCGGATCGGAAATCGAACCAAAGGTGCTGATAGGGCCGGAATCGGACATGGAAATCCCCGGGCCCGCGAACGTGTAGGCATGTTGAACTTGCCACACCCAGTTATCAATGAAAATCGGAGGGATAAAGGTGCCGCCGGTCGCCTGCGACACCGCTTCGATAGAAATCGACGTGTCATTCGTAATGTGAATCGACTGCAGCGTCCCCCAACTTGGATCGAAGCGAGGCGCGTTCACGGTGAAGTTGCGGGACGAACCAGTCAACGTGGCGTTGGTGCTTACCGACTGTGGCCCGCTGGCGAACGTGATCACGTCGCCAAGCGCAACGCCGCTTTGCAAAGTGACGGGAAGAAACGCCAGAACGAGGAGATACCAGATACGCATGGACTTGCCCTCCAAAGAGTACTTCTGGACTACTAGCGAACTCCCCCCAAGCATAGCGACCACCAAACCAAGAAACGACCAACAAAAAGCGAAGTTTTGATGGAATCGCCACGCCGGCGACAATAGCAAGATCGACGCTCGAAATTCTTCCAGGGCAAAAAAAGCCCGGCCAAGTCGGCCGGGCTTTCGTCATTTCAATTTTCAAACCGAAGTTTACTTCGACTCTTCGCCACTGGCGGCGACCGGTTCGGCTTCTTTTTCGCTGAGCGAGCCTTTGAAGTCCAAGCGGATCAGCTTGTCTTCGTCGTTGGCGATCGCGTCGACGATGATCGTGTCCATGCCTTGGAACTCGCCCTTGAGCAGTTCTTCGGACAACGGATCTTCGATCGAGTTTTCGATCGTACGACGCAGCGGTCGGGCGCCAAAGTTGTTGTCTTTGTCGCTTTGCTGGCTGCGTCTGATGATCAACTCTTTCGCCTTGTCGGTCAAAACGAGGTCGTAACCCCGTTCTTCCAGACGTTCGCGAACCTTGCTCAGCTCCAGATCGATGACCTGCTTCAAATCTTCCTTCTCGAGGTGATGGAAGATGATGGTCTTGTCGACGCGGTTGATAAACTCCGGACGGAACACCTTGGCGATCTCGTCTTCGACGCGATGCTTCATGTTCTCGTACTCGGCGCCTTCTTCCGAAGCCTGGAAGCCGAAGGCCGATTCGTTCTTAATGGCCGCGGCGCCGGCGTTGGTGGTCATGATCAAGATCACGTTCCGGAAGTCGACGTTACGACCGAAGCTGTCGGTCAAACGGCCTTCTTCCATCACTTGCAAGAGCATGTTGAAGACGTCGGGATGCGCCTTTTCGATTTCGTCGAGCAGCACCACCGCGTATGGGCGACGACGAATCTTCTCGGTCAGCTGACCCCCTTCTTCGTAGCCGACGTACCCAGGAGGGGCGCCGATCAAACGGCTGACGTTGTGCTTCTCCATGTACTCGCTCATGTCGATTTGAATGAGCGCGTCGGCGTCGCCGAACATGAATTCGGCCAGCGCCTTGGCGAGCAACGTCTTACCGACGCCGGTCGGACCTGCGAAGACGAAGCAGCCGGTCGGACGCTTCGGATCTTTCAGACCGCTGCGGCTACGGCGGACCGCTTTCGAGACCGCTTTGATCGCGTCGTCCTGGCTGATGACCTTCTTATGCAGTTCATCTTCCATCTGCATCAGACGCATCGTGTCTTCGGTCGACATCCGGGTCAGCGGAATGCCGGTCATCTTCGAGACGACTTCGGCGATGACTTCTTCATCGACGACGCCATCTTTCTGACGCGACTTCTCCTGCCATTCCTTGATGATCGACTCTTTTTTCTTCTTCAGCTTGTCGGCCTGATCACGCAGGGCCGCCGCCTTTTCGAAGTCCTGGTCGGCGACCGCTTGTTCTTTCTTGCGGTTGAGCGTTTCGACTTCTTCGTCAATTTCTTTCAGATCCGGCGGCCGGGTCATCACGCGAAGCCGCACGCGAGCGCCCGCTTCGTCGATCACGTCGATCGCCTTATCCGGCAGGCAGCGTCCGGTGATGTAGCGATCCGAGTACTCGGCCGCAGCAACGACGGCGTCGTCGGTGATTTGCACGTTGTGGTGCTCTTCGTACCGATCGCGGAGACCTTTGAGGATCTCAACCGTTTCGTCCTTCGAGGCCGGATCGACCTGGATTTCCTGGAAACGGCGAGCCAGGGCACTGTCCTTTTCGATGTACTTGCGGTACTCGTCCAGCGTCGTGGCGCCGATGCATTGGATTTCGCCGCGAGCCAAGGCCGGCTTCAGCACGTTGGCCGCGTCGATGGCGCCTTCCGCGCCGCCGGCGCCAACCAGCGTGTGCAATTCGTCGATGAACAAGATCGTGTTCTTGGCGCGACGAACTTCGTTCATCACCGCCTTGATCCGTTCTTCAAACTGACCGCGGTACTTGGTGCCAGCGACCATCATCGCCAGGTCAAGCACGACGATCCGCTTTTCGGCCAGCAGTTCCGGCACGTCGCCGTCGATGACGCGCTGGGCGAAACCTTCGACGATGGCCGTCTTACCGACGCCCGCTTCACCCAGCAAAACCGGGTTGTTTTTGGTGCGGCGGCAGAGAACCTGAATGGCCCGTTCGATTTCGCGTTGGCGACCGATGACCGGATCGAGCTTGCCTTGCTTGGCCAGTTCGGTCAGATCGCGCCCAAAGCTGTCCAGGGCCGGGGTCTTCGACTTGCTTCCCTTGGCGGCGCCCGGTTCCGAGCTGCTTTCGGGTTGGCCGCGACCTTCGCGTCCGCCGTCCCCTTCCATGCCGTGACCCAGCAGGTTGAGAACTTCTTCGCGAACGTCTTCCAGCTTCAGCCCCAGGTTCATCAGAACCTGAGCGGCGACCCCTTCCTGCTCACGCAGAAGGCCCAGCAGGATGTGCTCGGTGCCGACGTAGTTGTGATTGAGATTGCGGGCTTCTTCCATCGAGTACTCGATGACTTTCTTGGCCCGGGGAGTCTGCGGCAATTTCCCCATCGTGACCATGTCGGGACCGCTCTGAACGAGCTTCTCGACTTCGAGTCGAATTTTGCGGAGGTCGACTTCCAACGTCTTGAGGACGTTGGCGGCGACGCCGCTCCCTTCTTTAATCAGCCCAAGCAAGATGTGCTCGGTGCCGATGTACTCGTGGTTGAACCGCTGCGCTTCCTGGTTCGCCAGCTGCATCACCTTGCGAGCGCGATCGGTAAATCTTTCGTACATGGAGTTCAACCTCGCGATGAGTAATAGCGGGTAGTCTTCTGCTTCTCTATTCTATCGCACTAGACTCTGCGGGCTATGCCGCCTCGGAAGACGGGGCCGAATCATCGCGTGCAATCTTCTCTATTTCCTGCGGTGCTTGCGTTTCCTTCGCGGAGGCTTCAGACGACGAGTCCGGTTCACTTTCCGGTTCGTCTTCGTCCGCCATCCGATCTGCCAGCAAGCGGCGTTCACGTTGAATCTCCGCCCACCAGCGTCCAGCCGCATCCAACTTGGTTAACTTGGCGATCGAGTCGAGCGCCAAGTCATAACGTTGGGTGTGCCGGTACAAGGTGGCCAGCATCAGGCGAGCTTCTGCGTCGCGCGGGTCGCGCGAGAGCAGACGAAGCAAAGTCGCTTCGGCCTGGTGCCAATTCCCTTGTAAGTATTCGCTTTGGGCCGTGTGAAACAAGGCCTCGACCGACTCGTCCTGCGGTTGATAACCGCCGCGAGCGACGCGATAGATGCTCCATCCGGCCGAGATCACCCATAGGAAAGTGACCACATACCAAATGCTATGCCGTACCGTTTCGCCCACGAACTCTGGCCAAACGCCGTGCAGAATCAACGCTGCGTTTAATATCAGCGCGAAGCCGCCGGCCCACACGAGCCCTCGCCATCGACCATATACCCACGTTTCGGTGAGCCCTGGCCAAAGGCAATATATCCATGGCGAATTTAGCATCCCTACCTCTCCAGAAGCGATCAGCCTCCGCAATGCGGAGCGATCGGTCGGAATCGCCTCGGAATTCTAACTCGCAAATAAGGCGCAAGCAAGGCAACTAAAGAAACGCCATGAACTTACGCACTTTGGGCGAGCCAGAGCAGTAGCTCCTGCGGTAACGATGCCAACGATCCTTCTATCAACCAATTCCGACGCCAAGTTAGCAACCCTTGCCCCTGGCATTGGTTACGCGAAATGATGGCCCTAATGCCGATGTCGCCATCACTCTCTACAATCGGGATGATTAATACCCCAGGAATTATCGGATGTCACGCGATTTACCGCCAAGCGATTCCCATTCTGCCCTGCATGCCTGGCGAGCGATCGACGCCGCCGCCAACCGGGCGGCCGAAGGTTTGCGGGTTGTCGAAGATTTCGTTCGCTTCGGCCTCGACGATCGCCATTTAACCACGCTAGCAAAGAACGTTCGCCACGATCTGACCGCGGCGCTGAAGCTCTTTTCGTCCGAAACGCTTCACAGGGCAAGAGATACGCAAGCTGACGTCGGCGTAAACGTCTCGACCGAGGCAGAACAGGCAAGAACCAATCTTGCCCAGATTGCCACATCCAACCTCAAGCGGGCCCAACAGTCGCTGCGGACGCTGGAAGAGTTCAGCAAGCTGGTGCAGCCCGAGGTCTCGCCTTACTTCGAGCAACTCCGCTATCGCAGCTACACCCTGGAGAAGGCGATCACCGCCACGCGAGAAAACGCCAGCCGCCTAGCCGACGCGCGGCTGTACGTGTTAATCGATGGGGGACGCGACGAAGACCATTTCGCAGAACTGGTGACGCAGTTGATCGCCGGCGGCGTGGCGATCTTGCAACTGCGCGACAAGCGAATCGACGACAAAACGCTGCTGGCGCGAGCGCAACATTTGCGCAAAATGACGAGCGAAAGTTCCACATTTTTCATCGTCAACGATCGACCTGACGTCGCTTTGCTGGCCGACGCCGATGGCGTGCACGTCGGTCAGGAAGAATTGTCGGTCAAAGAAGCCCGGGCCGTGCTGGGCGTCGACAAGCTGGTCGGCGTCTCGACGCACAGCATCGAACAAGCCCGCCGCGCGGTGCTCGATGGCGCCGACTACATCGGCGTCGGGCCCACCTTTCCGTCGCAGACCAAGTCGTTTGATCAGTTCCCCGGGCTCGATCTCGTTAGACAGGTAGCCGCAGAGATTCGCCTGCCGGCGTTCGCGATTGGGGGGATCTCGGCAGAGAATGTCACGCAAGTCATCGAAGCGGGACTCTGTCGCGTGGCGGTCAGCGGGGCGGTGGCGGCGGCGGAAGATACGCAGAAAGCGGCCGCGAATCTCCGCAGCATCCTCCACAACGATTAACGGTTAGCCCAGATAGCTCCCGCTATCTGGGGCGACAACGTCGCCAGGAAGCATCGCTCCGCGGCCGGAATAGAATCGGCGCCTTCTGAGCTGCCTGTTGAAAAATGCCATCGTGGCATTTTTCAACCTCGCCAGGCTCAGAGCATAGCTCTTCGCGGCTCGCAAAATAACGACTTACGTCGTTATTTTGGGATCGCATCCGTGCGATCACGCAGTCCGTCGAGAAAATCAACGGACTGTTAGACCGCAAGACCTGGCCTTGATGCCTCCTGCGGCAGCGCCGCCCAGAAAGCGAGAGCTTTCTGGGCTATCCAATACAATCGTTGACGCTACGGCAGGTCGATCGATTTCAGCGTCCAGCTGTCGTCGGCGCCTTGGGTGATGACCACCGCTTGGGCGTCGTTCAGCTTGGCCAGTTGGACGACGCCTTCCCAGTCGCTGATCGTTTCAAACGACTGACCGGCGGTGCCGCCGCCGCGGACCGGCTTGGTCAAACCTTCTTCCCGCTCCAGATCTTCGGTGCTGATCTTCATCACGCCGCGGGCCGAGTTGGCCGAAAGCAGGAAGGTCTTGCCATCCTTCTCGTAGACGATCATGTCGAGCGGCTGGTTGCGATTGCCGAGTTCGGCGACGGTCGTCCCTTTCACTTTTTCCTGCGACTGCAGCTGTTTGACCGGGAACTTGACCAGCGGCGTGCAGGTGAAACCGGCCAGCACGTGAGGTTCGCCGCCGATGTTGAACGGCACGAACGTCCGGATCGCGGCGTAGTCTTCGTCGCGACCATGAGCGGCGTGGAAGATCTCGATCCGCGACAGTTGATCGCCGGTGGTGAAGGGGAAGGGGACGCTGCGCACGGCCGAGGCGCCTTCGCCAGCCGCCAGACCGGTAACGATCACCTGACCGTCGGCATAGGCCAAGTCGGTAATCGACTCGTTACGCAGGTTGCGACGACGGCGACCTTCGCCGCTCAACTCGTCAGCCGGAGCGTCCGATAGCTCTACCTGAGCGAAGGGGACGTCTTTCAAAGCGACTGCGGTAATGTTTTGATCGGCGTCGATTTTCACCAGCGTCGGCTTGCCGCCGGCAGCG
Source organism: Blastopirellula retiformator (assembly GCF_007859755.1). Taxonomy (NCBI): domain Bacteria; kingdom Pseudomonadati; phylum Planctomycetota; class Planctomycetia; order Pirellulales; family Pirellulaceae; genus Blastopirellula; species Blastopirellula retiformator. The sequence continues at coordinate 496,684 of NZ_SJPF01000004.1, forward strand.
ACCGACAGGTAGGCGGTTCCCGTTTCCGGATTAACCGCTAGATCCGCGATATTCAGATCAGCCGGACTTCCGCCGGTCGCTTTGGCGAGTTTCTCGCGTAGCGAGGTGATCTCAAACTTTGCTTTTTCGGGGGCGCCTGGCTTTTCCCCCGTAGCGATGGCAAACACGGCGGCCGACTTCGGATCGCCGACCAATAAGACGCCATCGGGGGCAAATGCCAGCGGACCGGCCGATTTTATTTCGGGCGTTCCTTTTTTCAGACCGTACATTTCCGCATCAGCGGCATGTAAACCAGCGACTATCATCAAACTGAGCGCCAAGGCTCCAAGCGTCGTCCGCATGTCGAATTCCTTTAAACCGGGGCAGGGAAAGTCAGAGAATGCCAACCGCGCATCGTTCTGATTATCAGGATTCCTGGCCCCGCTTCAAGGAATTCCGGAAATCGCGACAATGAAAGTCCCGAACTTACCTGGGAGAGCTCCATGAAGGGCGAAACGCATCGAGTAGTGATTATCGGTGGAGGCTTTGGCGGCCTCTACGCGGCGCGCAGTCTTAGCTCGGCGCCGGTCCACGTCACGATGGTCGATCGGCGGAACTTTCATCTGTTCCAGCCGCTGCTGTACCAGGTCGCCACCGGCGGGCTTTCGCCGGCCAATATCGCCGCTCCCTTGCGCCGGATTCTGGTTCGCCAGCGCAATACCGAAGTGGTAATGGCCGACGTCGCCGACTTTGATCCGGCCAACAAGAAGGTGATCCTGCACGATGGTGAGTTGGAATATGACTCGCTGGTCGTCGCCGCCGGGGCCGAGACTGGTTACTTCGGACAAAACCAATGGGCGAAGATCGCGCCAGGGCTGAAGTCGATCGAAGACGCGACCGAGATCCGTCGCAAAGTCCTCTCGGCGTTTGAACAAGCGGAACGCGAAACTGATCCGAAGATTCGCGAAGAGCTGCTCACCTTCGTCATCGTCGGAGGCGGTCCGACCGGGGTCGAGCTAGCCGGCGCGATCGCCGAACTGTCGCACAATACGATGAAGTACGACTTCCGCAACATCAACCCGGCCGACGCGCGGATCATTTTGGTCGACGCCGGCGAACGCGTTTTGGCGCCATTTCCGCCCGAGCTGTCGAAGAACGCCCATGACGAGTTGGTCAAGCTGGGGGTCGAAGTCCACAACCACCATCGCGTCGGCGCGGTCAAGGAAGACTCGGTCATCGTCAAGCACGAAGAGGAAGAGACGACCATCCGCGCCAAGACGATCATTTGGGCGGCTGGCGTGCAAGCTTCGCCGCTGGCCAGCAAGTTGGCCGCCGCAACCGGCGCCGAAACCGATCGTGGCGGGCGGATCATCACCGAGCCCGATTGCACGGTACCGGGGCATCCCGAGATCTTTGCGATTGGCGACATGGCTTGCTACAAGCATCAAGGGGAACATCCGCTGCCGGGCGTCGCGCCGGTCGCGATGCAGCAAGGCCAATACGCCGCCAAGACGATCGTCAATCGCTTGCGAGACAAGCCTGTTGAACCGTTCAAATATAACGACCCCGGCAGCCTGGCGACGATCGGCCGTTCGAAAGCGGTCGCCGTGCTCGGCACGTGGAAGTTCACCGGCTTCATCGCGTGGGTGCTGTGGCTGGTTGTGCACCTGATGAAATTGATTCAATTCGAGAGCCGCCTCTTGGTGCTGATGCAGTGGAGCTGGGCTTACTCGACGTTCAATCGTTCCGCCCGACTGATCACCGGCGAAGACTATCGCCAGGAAGAGCTGGACGACATTTTGAACTCGTAACTTGCCGTTTCTACCGGCTTTTTTGAAGTTTTTCACGCTGAAAATCTCTTCCGTGGCGCCAATACGATTGGCTGCTGGCGCCTAATTGTTATGCGGGCCGCTTCTTATCGCCGCCAACGATGGCGGCTTGCGCGCCCATCGACGCCGTGAGTCTGGATTTCACGGAAAGTCGTGCGACTTTGGCGAAGTTTGCACCTGCCCGGCATCGCAGTTGCGTTTCTTGATGCCGATGAACGCCGACCAGTTTGAACTGGTGGTCAGCCGCTGGATCGAAGGAAAAACGGCGGAGCGGAGAACGGTGGAACATCTGCTGGGCTGGAATGGCAAGCAACCTCCGACCCAACAGGTCGCCCAGCACGGCCAAGAATAATCTTCGCCCAGGTTGCGGCGGCGAGTAAAACCGATGCTCTCAATAGCGTATTTCTACTATTAATAGCGTGTTTTCTTCTATTACAATTAGCGTCGCCCCGCTTACAACACAGGCAACGCCATTGAGAAAGGGTCGACCGCGTGTCGTACTATAATCTGATCGCTGGAGGCGTCTTCGGTTTAATTGCGGTCTTGGGAGGCGCCATACTTAGCGACCAGGTCAAGTCGCATCTTGACGCGGCGCTATTAGAAAAAGCGGTCGCCACTCCGGCCGTCTTCGCTGCCAACGGCGATTTGATCCGCGAAGCTTCCACGCAAATCAATATCATTGATCGTCGTGAGAACGAAGCGGCGTGGCTAGGCTACGTGACCGGCAACGTTTACATCATGCTCAATGGTCTCGCGATGATCGGCCTGGGCATGATTCAGACCAGGGGAAGCGGAACCCGCATTGCGATCGCCGGAGGCGCCTGTTTCACGCTCGGAATTCTGCTGTTTGGCATTTGCACATGTGCAGCGGCGGCGTTGTCGATGCCGACGCTACGAATCCCAATTCCGGTCGGCGCGATCTTTCTCGCTGGCGGCTGGCTTTGTCTGATCGTCGCCTCGATTCAGGCGAAACGACAACCGGCGGCGGCATGTTCATAAACCGACGAAACTACCTAGCGCGGCGGCGAGGCTTCTCGGTCAGGTCGAAGTCGAATTCGACGCGATCGGCCGCAACGTTCGCCGTCAGCTCGCTCTTCATCATATAGCGTTCTGGAATCAGTTTCTTTTCGGTCGCCATGCCGGCGACGATGATCATCTTTTCTCCACCGGTGCATTGCAGCGAATAGACGCCGTTGGCGACCATTGCATTCGCCGTTTCCTTCATCGATCCTTCCACGGGAACAAACGTAATATCGGCCCGCTGAACCGGTTTACCGTCGAGCGTCACCATGCCGGAAACGTCAAAGACCTCCGGGCCACGCGAACAACCGCCGACCACGATCGTCGCCCAACAGACGCAGCAGGCGACGACAAATTGAAAGATGCGATAACTTTTCATAAAACCTTGCCGGCCCGGAAACGATCAACATTCCGGCGCCGCTCCAAGAGTAGGAATTGTGCGAAGTAAGAGCTTGCCCACAGGCCAGGCGAAAAGCGAGCCGGAATCTGGCGTCGCTTACCGCCGGTCCGCGCGCTTAGAACTGATCGATAACGTTGCCGTCTCGACGATTGGCCAAGTCCATCAACGTCGTATTGCTGATGTTTTCTTGGAGAAACGAGACCGACCCGTCGGCTCGTGAAGTCATAATCCCGCCGGGGTGTTCGCTGCGCATGACGAACCAGGCCAAGTAGGCCGAGAGATAGACGCATGGCTTGCTGGGCGTGCTCACGCAACGCGAGGCCGACGCGTTGTAGTCCGAAACGAACAATCCGCGCGACCCGGCGTTGAACGTCGTCTCCGCTCCCACGGCGTTCCAGTAATTGGCGGTCGTATCGTAAGTGGTCGCCGTCGGCAAATCGGGGCTCCCTTGAAGGCACTCGCCAATCATCAGCGTGTTGCTGACGCCATCAACCACATCGCGAAATTGAATGTGCGACTTGGTAAAGAACAATCCGCTCATCGAGTTCGGATCGGCCGAATTGATTCCAGAGTTCGAGGTGTTTGTGTTGGCGAGATAGTTCCCTTGAAAACCGTCGTGTCCCACCTTGCCGCCATTCGGATCAGAAGGGCAGACGAAGTCGTTGACGACCGTATTGCGAACGGCAGCGTCCAGGCTGGCGGACGGCGTCGTCAACATGTCGGTCTTGATCGCGTCGTACATCGCAGACTGTTCAACAAACGGCAAGATGCACTGAAACCAGCACGTTCCATACGGATATTCGCCCGCCACGTCGCCAACGGCAGCCGGAAACAGCCCGACGCTAAATTGCCCATAAGGTAACGACTGGAAGGTGTCGTGATAATTGTGCATCGCCAGGCTGATCTGCTTCAGATTGTTGGTGCACTGAATGCGCCGCGCCGCTTCGCGAGCCTGCTGCACGGCCGGCAACAAAAGAGCGATCAAAACGCCGATAATGGCGATTACTACTAATAATTCGACGAGCGTAAAGGCGGCGCGCTGACGACGACCTACCGAACATGCAGACATAGTTGTTCCCCGATGGATAATTTGAAAGCCTGACGACAGCGCCAAGCTCAGTTCCGATGTCGAACGGGCATGATGATCGAGTGGAGCAGTCAAATCTTCGGGGCGATCGGTAACAGAATACGAGGGGATTGGCGGGCCAGCCATACACCCTTCAGGGGGAAAGCAATCGCCTGGCGATGCAAGTCAAAACATTTGTTTCTTCGCGTTATTTGGCAAGGAATCTCCGTTTCAGACAGAACGACGCAAGCACGATCGCTAACCGTTTATAGAAGGAGAGGTTCGAACTTATGTTAGCTTGCAAATTAGTTTTGTCGGCTCCTCCCGGCTTGGCAAAGAATGCACATTTGATCGACGCCGGAGCCGCTTGCAGGGCAAACAGCCAACCACTTTTTCGCCTTTTTTTTGCTGTTTGAGCGCACTTCACACTCTAACGGTCGGTTCTTTCCCCGCAGATTCAACAGTGGCGTCGCAGCGACACCGATCCATCGGATGACTTCGATTTGCAGTCCGTTGATTTTCTCGACGGACTGCGTGATCGCAGGGATGCGATCCCAAAATAGCGACGTAAGTCGTTATTTTGGGAGCCGCGAAGAGCTACGCTCTGAGCCTGGCGAGGTTGGAAAATGCCACGATGGCATTTTTCAACAAGCAGTTAGTCTTCAGACGACTTGAGTCGTCCTGCCAAAAACTCCAGCATCTTCTCTCTTGAGCCCTGGTAGTACTTGCCCAGGTTGTGATTGGTATCCGCCAGAACGACTGTTTCGTGCGGCACGCCGGCGGCGGTTAAGATCTCCTTCAACAGATCAAAACCGTCGGCGTGATCCTGATCGCCATTGATCGTCAGCAGGGCAAAGTCGTTCCTCTTTAGCTCGGCGGCGTTTTGCTTGGCGGTCGGCAACATGTCGCTATCTTCCTGACGACCGCGCCAATTGAGGGCGCCGCCCCAACTTCCCGCTGCGGCAAATAGATCAGGATGCTCCAGCGCCAAGCGAACCGAACCGGCGCCTCCCATGGAGAAGCCGCAGGCCACCCGAGCCGACTGCTGAGCCTTGGTCGGATACTCTTTGTCGATCAGCGGAACAAGTTCGTCGACGATCATCTTCTGAACTTCACCCCGATAGCCGCTCATGCCGCCGTTCGGAAAGACGCAGATCGCCGCCGGGAACTTGCCGCTGCGAATCGCCCCGGCAACCATTGCCGAGAACCCGGCCGAGTCCGACTTCTCGCTGCCGCCGGCGCCATGCAGAAAGTAGACGACCGGATAGCGGGTCGCGCCGCTGGTATCCATCTCGGGCGGCGTCCAGACGACGTAGCCGACGTCATGCCCCAGCGCTTCGCTCTTAAGCACCTTGTGCGTCAGCCCCGGCGCCTTGGTGATCTCGGGGTTTACCCATTTGACTTCGCGCTGTCGCGGCTGCGCCAGTATATCGGTCGTTGCGAACAAGGTGAGCGAGAACATCAGCGCGAGAGAAAATCGAGTCATCAGCGGGGCTCCTGAAGAAGTGCGTTTAAGCCACTTCTAGCAAGATATCGCCGCCGACTCGGCGAAGCAAAATATGCCAGTGGCCAGCTACTCAATCACCACATCAAACAGCGGCGCCAGTTGCAACCAACCGGCCGAGTCGATCTTTAGCTTCCGCAGATCGTCAGCCGCGGCGCCCAGATCTTGCAGGTCGCAGCGGAGCAGCTTCGACTCGGTCAACCGGGCGCCGTAAAATCTGCCGCGGCGCATTCGGCAATCCACCCACTCGACCGATTCCAATTGCGTCTGGTCGAAGTCGACGTCTCCCATTTCGCAATCTTCAAAGCGGCAGTTCTTCAGCTTGGCGCCTCGCCAGGTGCAGAACGAAAGATTGCAGCGGGTCAGCACCACGTTTCGCCAGGCGGCGCTGGTAAAGTCGATGCCAATCAGCTTGGCGCCGACCAGTTCGACCTGTTGAAACTCGCTACCGGGCATCTGGGCGTTGGAGAAATCGCAGGTCGTCGCTTGCACGTCGCGCAGTAAGATCTCGGGCAGCTTCGCCGCAGGCCAGACGACTTGATCGAGCCGCGACGTCAGGATCGTCAATCGATCGAGCGTCGCCGCCGGACGTTGGCCGCGGACCAGGACGCGCTCGTAGTCCTGCTCGTCATCGATCGTTTCGACAGAGCAGGGGACCAGGTCCTCGTCGGCTGGTAGATCGGGCGACAGCAATCCGTAGCCCCAGGTCTTTTTCGCCATCCGTCGGCTTACTCGTCTTCCTTCGAGGAGAACGTGCCGATCAGTTCTCCTTGGATGACGGTGAACGACAGGTTCTTTTCGTCCAGGCTCACCGCCGGCAGCAACTCTTCGTCGATGCGATGCAGCAGTTTTTCGACCGAGTCGCCGGCGGTCAAACTTTCGTCGAGCAGGATCAGCGAACCGATCACATTGCCGCTGGTCAAAAAGTGGAGGTCGAACATGCCGACTTCGGCGCCTTCTTCTCCCAGCAGAACGAAACGTTCCGAGTTGTCGGTGCGCACCATGCGAACGAATTGAATTTCCACGCGTTTTACCTAATCGTTGACTTGCGTTTGTAAGTTTGTTTCTTCTTTTCTTGATCGGCGCCGCTGAAGTCGAAGAGCGACGTCAGCGACTTGCCCGACTTGTGGTAGCGAATGCCGGTTCCAGGAATGCTGGCCGAGACATACTTTCGCCCGGTGGCGCTCATGCCGCCGCGAAAGCCGCGAATGCCAAGCGAAAAACCAACGCCGCTTTTGCTGAAATTAATTCGCAGCGGACCGAAGGTGATCGATTTGCGAGCTGTCCATCCCACGTTGGTTCCCCTGCAGCGATTCTCCGTGCAGCGACGACGCTTGTTGTTTTACCGTCGTTTGCGACTTCCCGCCAGCATCACGCCGGCGCCAATTCCCAAACTGGACGCCAGCACGGCGAAGATCAGCAGCCAGACCGCGATCGAGTTCACCTCGCCGGTCGACGAGTCTTCAATCGTTTGCGGGCGATCGACAATAAACAGCGGACTCACCTGGCGTCGATTCGGATCTTCGTCCGACATAAACGGAGATCGATACGCCCAGTCCTTGTAGAAAAACCCTTCCGCCACGACCGTTAGGTGCAAGTCGTCGGCAACGCTACCGCCGGGAGGCAGTTGCCGCGAACACAGAACGACCGGATAGGAGTTCTCAAATTCGCGCCGCGTCGTTGGGTCGCCATGGGCCTGCGAGATAATCGGCGCTTTCAGCGGTACAAACAGATTGATCTCGTAGTAGTGATCCAATCCGCGGCGGCGGGCGGTCTCTTCGTCGACGACAATCTTGGTGATCCGCCGCACCATGCCCCTGACCCGCATTGCGGCGCCGCGAAACTGCTCGGGCTCGGTCAATAGCCGGGGGAGCGAAACCGGGGTCGCCTCGGCGGACAGTTGATCTCGAGGAACCGACGCGACAGCGGCCTGCGTTTGATAGAACGATTCATTTTCACGCCCCGAGAAGGGCGCCCGATCGCGGATCGCGTCGAACTCGCCGATGTCGACTCCCTGGGCGGCCAACAAAACCTGCCCTTCGTTGACCCCCAACTGCGCGTCGACTTGGTCTGGATGCCATGACACGCGCTGCGTCACAGCGGCGATAGTGGCCGGCTGCTCACCTGCCGGCGTCATCCGTTTGACAAAGTAAGCGGCGGCGCTGATCGGCTGATCGATCGCTCCTTCCTCTTGATCGACCAGCGGCTTGAAGCGTTCTGGAATCGCCAACGACATCAACACCACCCGCTCGACCGAGCCGGTCTCGCCGCCGCGGGGAATCACTTCCAAGGCATAAAAGTCTTCCAGATCGTACGCGGCCCCCAGTTCCGGAAAAATTGGACGGCTGCTGATTTTGACGACGCGACCGACCAGCAAAAAACATTCGAGTCGCGACGCTTCGGGCTGCTCGACGTAGGCGCCCCACTTGGGTTCGATCTGCAGCCAACCTTCAATCTGCCTCGGCTTGGGACGGCGAATCCGCGAGAGCAAGCGAATCAACGGCTCTTGTTCAGCGTCGATAAGCGGCTGCTCGTCGTCGAACATCTTGTAGTAGCTCTCGTCGAAGCCGATCCCCGCCATGAAACCTTGCGGCGTCGACAAATCGATTTCGTCGGGATCAGGCACATCGGCCCGGCAGATATCGACGGTCGAACACAGGACCGCCGCCATCATCCACAGCCAGGCGACGCGATGTCGGGGACTACGCATCTTGCTCGTCACTTTCTGAGTCGTTCGCTTGTTGTTCCAGTTGCGCGGCGACCACCTTCAGTTGATCTCGTACCGACACGCCCGAGTCGATCTCGCCCGCTTCTTCGCGGAACTTCTCGGCCTGACGATCGCGAATCATTTTCTCAGCGGTCGACTCGGCGTCGTTGCTCTTGCGGAAAATCAGCGTCGCGATCACCAGCGCCGCGACCACCGAAATCGACACGCCGATCACCAACTGCGTCGTCGACATCGCTTGATACTTGGGGGGCGGAGACCAGGCGACGCTTTTCGACAGCATCAGCGGCGCGGTGAAGATGCCCCCTTCTCCTTTGTAGACCCAGCGTTTGAAGAAGACCCCGACCACCGTCGCCCGCTCGCTCACCTTCAGCCCAGTCGGAAACTGGTCGGGCAGTTCCAGCGAGTAGATCACCGTCGGGTTAGCGTCGGCGCCAGAGAAGAGCCAGATCTGCCACAGGTGGTCAACGCCGAGATCTTCCTTTGACGCATCGACTTTGACGACTCGCTTGATCACGCCGGAGATGGCGACCAACTTGCCGCGATAGTCGTCCGGCTGCCGAAAGAGTTGGGCGAACTGGACTGGCTCGGCATGGGCCGGCGTCAATGAATCGAGCGGCGTTTTTTGCAGCGCCGAAAAGATCTCGCGCCACGCGCCATATTCGGCCTTGCGAAAGACCGAGTCGTCTTGGATCGCCGCCAGCGACTCGGCGGCCAACGGCGCTTTGCCCGCTTCGACTTTAGCGTCGCTGCGGTTCATGGTGAACGGCGTCGGCGGCACAACGCGGAAGGCGCCCTCCATCGGTCGGTCCTCGACCGCCTTGCGAGGAACCCGAGTGTCGATCTTTTCCTCGGCGATCGGCGGAGTCATTTCGCCTCCGAACAATTTTCGCCACGTTTCGGGCTGCGCCGCCTGATAAATCAGAATAAACGTCAACATCAGCGAGCCCGCCAACAGGAACAGGCGGACCTGTTCTCGACGCGAGAAATAGTTGCGGGGCGGACGTCTTTTGGGGGTTTCCGAGGGGTTCATATCTCTATTTTACCGCTGACCGCCACGCGGAGGCGACCATTGGGCCAAAATCGGGGGCGAAAAGAGGTTGTTATGATATGATAAAAGTTTCCCAACGAAATATTGGCCGATCGGAGCCGAGCGCGTTGCCGATTTCTTCCGACCAATTCGAGCGACTAATTCACGAGCATAGCCCGGCGCTCTATCGCGTCGCATTTCGAATGTTGGGAGATCGCCACCTGGCCGAGGACGTTCTGCAGGAAGCGTTTCGCTCGGTCTGGACGGGCCGTGCGAAGCTCGATCCCGAGCGAAGCGAACGAGCCTGGCTCGCCTCGATTTTGCGGCGGCGAATCATCGATCGTTGGCGGAAGAAAAGCGATGTAAAGAGCGTCGGCGATTCCGAGATGCTCGACCGGGCCTCTTTCGACGTCGATCCCTTTGGAGACGAACTGAGCTCGGAGATGCAAGCGGCGCTCGAACGCCTCCCCACTGAGCTGAAGGAGACGCTGCTATTGGTGGTAGTTGGTGAACTAACGCACCGAGAAGCGGCCGAAACCTTGGGAGTTCCGATTGGGACCGTATTATCTCGCGTAAACCGAGCCCGCGGACGACTGCGGGAATATCTTTCGGCACGTCAACCGAAGTGACCAATAGACCGACTTCCTGGATGACGTGGAGTTTCCCCCCCAGTGGACTCACAAGATCCACAACACGATGATTTGGACGACATTCTTCGTCGCACGCCGACGCCGCACGATCTCGCCGCGCGCTTGATCAACGCGGCCCAAGTCGAGCTCGACGACGCAGAAATAGACGACTCGCTGCGCGACATCCATCTTCCCGATGGCCTGGTCGACCGCATTTTGCACAGTTCGCGCAATCAGCGCGCACGACGGCCGGAACGCGAACCTGTTCACTGGCAACACATCCTCGTTTGGGGGACGGCTGCTTGCTTGCTCGTCGCCGCGTCGGTCTGGGGCTATCAGATAAAGCACCCCGAGCCGGATCCGACCAAGCCGATGGTTGTGATCGCGCCCCCCATCAAAGCAGTCGACAATTCGCTGGTATGGCTCGGCCCCGAGCAAAGCGATCTGGCCCGCGTCGATCTGGCGCACCTGACGCCGGTTGCGGCCGACGCCGGTCAGGCGATCGCGGACTTCGGCCGCCTCCAATGGCGCGATCCCGCCCAGCCGTATTCCGACTCCATGCCGCCGCAGTTGGCCCACCTGGCGTCCGACTTGCCGGTCAATCTAATGGCGGACGCCTTCTTGATGCGGTGGAAACCGCTTGGCGCCCGGCCGCTGATCAACGCCCAGCCGCGAGAAATTCGTCGCGCTGCGTCCACCGACCAACTGGCCGAGTTTTTCTCGCTGTCGCCTGGCTACGATCGCCATTTCCTGCTGCGCGAAAACGAGCAACCGTTTGTGTCGCTCCCCGACGCGAAACTCAACTCGATCACCGCGCCGCTGGCCCCCAGCCGCAGCTGGCGCGAAGCGGTTCGTCAGATCACCACCGATTCCGGCGTACCACAGCCGATTCGCCTGGAAGAGCTGGCGGCCCTGGGCGGCGCCTTGTTTGTCGACGCCCAGCGTCAGCAGGTCGCCTTGCGAACCGCGGCCGGTCCAGCGGTCTTCGCCGATCCCAGCGTTCAGTTGGTGCAGGTCGGTTTGACGGCCGGTAGCGCCGATATCGTCGATCGCCCGCCGACCCATCTGACCATCGCCGTCGATCTAACCGCCAGCATGCAAGAGAGTGGGCGCTGGGACAGCGTCCGCCAAGCCTTGGGCGAACTGATCGACCGCATGTCGACGTACGATACCGTCTCGCTCGTTTGCATTGATGAGTTCAGCCACACGCTGGTCGAAGATGCGACCTCGGCCGACGCCGACGCCTGGCGAGAAACGTTGCGTCAGATGACTCCCAACGATAGCGAATGTCTGGCCGAGGGGATTCGCTTCTCTTCGGCGGTCGCGCTGCGTACCGCTTCGTTCGGCGATATTCGCCGCCCGCTGATCATTATTTCCGACCGTTTTGATCGTTTGACCGATGCCGTTTTCGATGAGTTAATACCGCTGGTCGATGACGCCAACTCGCAGCAGGTCGAGTACCACTGGTTTACGGTCGACGACAGCGATGAGTATGGCCCGCTCGCTCAATTTTGGCGCGACGCCGGCGACGTTTTCTCGGCCAGCGACGAGCGCTCGCTGATCCGCGGCCTGCAGGAAGTCGACTTCGGCCAGCCGACCTGTTTGGCGACCGACCTTCGGCTAACGGTCCACTGGAACACGCAGAGCGTCGCCTCGTATCGTTTGGTCGGCTGTCAGGTCGAAGCGGCTGGCCTTGGCTCGGGACAGGCTCCGCTCGAGCTGCATGGCGAAGAAGCGGCCGCCACCTTATTTGAAGTAGTGCTGACCCCCGATGGTCCGAATGAAGTCGCCCGAATCGAAGCGACTTGGCGCGATCCGGCGACCGGCAAGGCGCGGAAAGAAACGCAGGTCGTCAGCCGCTTGCAGTTCGCCCCGTCGTGGGAAGCGTCGCCGCTTTCGCTGCAGGCGGCGCAGTTGGCGGTTCAAGCGGGCGGGCTGATGCGAGAATCGTATTTCGTCCGACAACGGGGGGGAGACGCCAGCGAATTGTCGGCGATGCTCCGCCGTACCAATCGCCAACTTGTCCGTCACGGCGAGTTCGCCTACCTGGAACAATTGATACGAGCGGCCGAACGCCGTCGCACGAACGGATTTTAGATGCAGGATGCAGTTGAATGATCCAGATTAGACGTATAAGTTAAAAACAGCCGCCAAACAGGCCTGTTTGCGGCGACCTTTTCACCAGAAATCACCGCTTTTCGCCAGATCCTGGTAAACTAGACTAGCCACGCGATCGAGTTGCTTCCTCCTCTCTACTCGATTCGCTTTCGCACTTCGCGACCAGCAAGGACTCTATCAATGCCTCTGTGGGTACAACGTTTCAGCTTGACGTTCGCGCTAGCCCTGATGCTTTCGGCTCCCCTCGCGGCCGAGGAGCCGCGGGAAGCGTTCTTAGAAGGCCTGATCCAACAAGGCTATTACGATCCGGCGATGTGGTACATCGATCAGTTGGAGAAGTCTCCCAAGACGCCCGCGGCGATGAAGGCGACGCTGCCGTACCGCAAAGCGACCGCTCAGCTAGAAGTCTCGCGCACGCAGCGGAACCCAGCCGCTCGCAAAGAGCTGCTCGACCAAGCCGACGCCAACCTCGCCGCCTTTGTGAAGGCGCAGCCGAAACATGACAAGACGATCGACGCCCGCATGCAGCGCGGCGCCATCATGCTGGAGCGAGCCAAGCTAGAAGAACTGCTGGCCGACCGGGAGAAAGACGACGCCGCCAAAAAGAACTACCTGGCCGAAGCGGCCAAGCAATACGATGCGGCCCGCGGCGTCTATCAAGCGACCGTTGGTCAGATCCAGGAAGTGCTGAAGGGGATTCCTTCGACGCTCGATCCGCAAGAAGACGCCTCGAAGATCGAACTTCGCGACGAACTTCGGGGCGCCTACGTTCGCGCCAACCTGCTGGCGGCGACCTCGCTGTACGAGAAGGCGAAGATCACGCCCGACGACAAGAAAAAGAAAGAGCTGCTGACCAAGTCGGCCAAAGAGTTCGACACGATCTTCGGCAAGTATCGCAAGTTCCTCTCCGGTCTCTACGCGCGACTTTACCAGGCCGAAGCCGAACTGGCCCTGGGGGACGCGAAAAAAGCGACCACCACCATTCAAAACGACCTGATGATCCTCGGCGATCAGCCGCAAGAATTTCGAGTCTTGAAGCTGAAGTCGGTCAAGCTGTTGGCCAAGGCTTGGGCGAGCGAAGACCCGCCAAAGTACGAACAGATCGCCAAGGTCTGCGGCGGCTGGTTGGATGAGCAACAGCTGCGGGTCAGCGAAGACCGTGATCCGGAATGGATCGAACTGAAGATCCAACTCGCCAAGACCTACCAAGGCCTGGCGCCGAAGCTGGAGAAGAAGGAAGACAAGACCGAAGCGCTGAAGCGGGCGGTCAAGCTAGCGGTCGACGCCTCGAAATACCCCAGCCCGTTCCAGAAAGACGCTCTAGCGCTGCGAACCGAACTGCAAGGCGCCGACGCTGTGATTGCTGCGACCGACAAGACGCCGGAAACGTTCCAGGAAGCGAACGAAGCGGGCCGGGCCGCGATGCAGGAGATCCAGTCGCAAACCTTCGTCATCAACAAATTGAAGCAACAATTGGCCGCCGCCAAGACGCCGGCCGAAAAGGAAGACCTCACCGGGCAGATCAAGTCGGCCCAAGAGGGACTCGACAAGTCGTTCGCCAACGCCGAGAAGTTCCTGAAAATGGCGCTCGGCAAAGCGGACGTCGACGTCTCCAACGACGACTTGAATGTGATTCGCTATAGCCTGGCCTTCCTCGACTTCCAGAAGAAGGATTACTTTCCGACGATGGTGCAGGCCTCGTTCGTCGCTCGTCGTTATCCGACCAGCGCCAGCGCCAAAGCATGTGCGAAGTTGGCCTTGGCCTCGTCGCTGTTGATCTACCAAGATTCGCCGGCCGAGAAAAAGGACTTTGAAGTCGCTCAGGTCAAGCGAATCGTCAACTTCATGGCGACCCAATGGGCTGGCGAACAAGAATCGAACGAAGCGCTCGCCACCTTGGTCGGCTTTGAAGTCGCCCAAGGCCAGATCGCCGAGGCCCAGGAAACGCTGGCCAAGATCCCCGCCGACTCGGCCGCTCGATCCGATGCGGAACTAAAGCTCGGCCAATCGATCTGGGTCAACTATCTCCGCGGCCTCAGCGCCCAGCGTCAAGCGGCCGCCGATGGCGATCCGTCCGCCGCGCCGACCGACGCGCAGCTAAACGCCATGAAGGAGAAAGCGCTCGAAGTCTTGTCGGCAGGCGTCGATAAGTACGACGGCAAAGAGCCCGACTACAGCTACGTGATCGCGGCCCTGTCGCTGGCGCAGATCTACACCGACATCGGCGAACCGGAAAAAGCGTTCCCGCTGTTTGAGAAAGACAACGTCGGTCTCTTGAAAATGGTCGAAGCGAACTCCGACGCCGTTTCGCGGCAAGGCTTGCCGGCGATGATCTACAAAGCGGCGGTTCGCGCCTACATTTCGGCGTTGCCGAACGTCAAAGGTCAAACCGAAACCGACGCCTTGATGGTCAAAGCGGAAGAAGCGATGACGCAGCTTAAAACGCTGGTCGGCGACGACGCCGCCGGGCAGAAGCAGTTGATCGCCGTCTACATTTCGCTGGCCAAAGACCTGCAAACGCAACTCGAAAACGCCCCGCCGACGCAAAAAGCGGCCCTTTCGGCCGGCTTCGAGGCGTTCCTCAATCGCGTCGGCGAGTCGACCAACGACCCACTGGTGCTCAACTGGGTGGGCGAAACGTTCTACGGCCTGGGCGCCAGTTTGAAATCGGACCCGGTCGCCTCCGGCGACGCCAGCCAGTTCTTCAACAAGGCGCTGACCGTTTACGAGCGCGTCATCAACGAAGGGAGCGCAACCAACCCGCAGCTGCTGCTGCAGGTCAAGGTTCGCGTGGCGGCCGCTCGCGCCGGACTGGGCGAATACGAACCAGCGATGGAATCGTACGTCGACGTGCTGAAAGAGAACCCGATGATGGTCAACGTTCAGGTCGATGCGGCCAAGATGCTGTACGACTGGGGCGTCGCCAAGGATGAAGCCCTCAAGTTTGGCGAAGCGATCCAAGGCGCCTACAAGAACGACAAAAACCAGAATACGGTCTGGGGCTGGGGTCGCATTCAGTCGCTACTGGCGCGCTACGCGTCGAAAGACTCGAAGCAACCCGCCTATCGCGAAATCTTCTTTGAGGCCCGCTACAACATGGCCTTGGCCCGCTATCAGTACGCCGCGCGGCAGTCGTCGGAAAACGACAAGCAGAAGTATTTCGCGATGGCCGAGAAAGACATTCGCAACACCGAGTTCGCTTATCCCGATCTGGGCGGCGAACAGTGGCGAGGCCGCTTTGACGCGCTGCTGAAGAAAATTCAAACCGCGATGCACAAGTCGCCTGTTGGCCTTTCCAAGCGGGAAGCCGCCGGGTCGTAAACCTTCTCCCCACAACCTAATCACGATCGAGCCCTTATTTCGGCTCAAAAATATCTGGAGCGCTACCATGCGAAACACCCTTCGACTGCTGTCTCTCACGCTGATCGCAGCGCTGACTGGACTCGCCTCCGCCGACCAGGTGCGGACCGAGTCGGGCGGCCAGACCGGCAACATCGTCAACAGCACCAAAGACGCGCTGATCCTCAACAAGTCAGGCTCGCCGGTCGAGATTCCGATCGAAGAGATCGTGACCGTCTCGTTCGATGACGAGCCGTTCGCTTTGAAGCAGGCCCGTCAGGAAGCGGCCAATGGCCAATTGCAAGATGCCCTCGATCGCTTGAAGAAGCTCGATCCGACCGGCACCGACCTGATCAAGCAGGAATTCGAATACCTGAAGGCCTACTGCACCGCCCGTTTGGCCTTGGCCGGCTCGGCCGACGCCAACGAAGCGACCAACCTGCTGTTCAAGTTCGCCCAAAGCGCTCCCAACAGCTGGCACTTCTACGAAGCGGCCGAACTGCTGGGCGACCTAGCGGTTTCGCAGCAACAATATGACCGGGCGACGCAGTTTTACGGCAGTATCGCCAACGCCAAGGCGGCCGACTTCAAGGCTCGCGCCCGCGTCTTGGCGGCTCGGGCCTTGATCGCCCAAGACAAATACGCGGAAGCGCAAAAGATGTACGACGACGTGCTGGGGCTGCAATCGCCTTCCCCCGGCGTGGCGCGGCAGAAGGACTTCGCCACGGTCGGCAAAGCGATTTGCGTCGCCGAACTCGGCAAGCCGGCCGATGGCGTGAAGATGATCCAGCCGGTCATCGAGCGGGCCAACCCGAAAGACATCGACCTCTTCTCGGCCGCTTACAACGCTCTAGGTCGCTGCTACCTGAAGTCGAACCAGCCGAAGGACGCGCTGCTGGCCTATCTGCACACCGACATTCTGTTCTACGGCAACCCCGAGGCGCACGCCGAGGCGCTCTACTACATGAGCAAGCTGTGGAAAGAGGTCAACGACCCGGACAAAGGGGTCGCCGCGTACGACTTGCTTCGTTCTCGCTATTCCGGCAGCCGCTGGGCCAGCATGAACTAACGTCGGGAATAAAACCGCCAAACTCGTACGAAGAAAACGTAGTCGACACTCGCGTAAGCCTGATTGTCCAGCCGACATGAGTGATTAGACTGAAAACTTCCCCGCTGGGCCCAGAACGCTTTGCGGGGACTATTCACCTGCTCAAGGTAGCCCGACCGCCAGTTCGCCACCTATCTTGGGTCCCTCTCTTTTTCGCCGTCACATCCCACACAATCGATTTAACTCGAACGGAGCGTCCGATGATCGCAGGATCGTCCCAAGTTTCTCGCTGGTTGTTTCCTGTGATTGCCGCGTTGGCTGTCCTTGTTTCGACCGCCGGCCCGCTATCGTCTCTCTCCTACGCCCAAGAGGATGGCGCTGAGCCCGCCGCTGCCGAACCGGCGGCGGACGCCGGAGCGCCTGCCGCTGATGGCGCTGCCGAACCTGCCCCGAAGAAGCTCGACGCGCTGACCTGGACGATGCAGGCCCTCAGCTACTACTTCTTCGTCTTCCTGTTGATCTCGGTGATTTTTGTGGCGTTATTCGTGATGAACATGCTCAACGCTCGCCGCGACAACGTGGTGCCGCTCCACCTGGTCGAAAGCTTTGAAGCTTGCCTGGACGAAAACAAGGTCCAGGAAGCGTACGACCTGGCCAAAGAAGACGACACCTTCCTGGGCAAGGTTCTCTCAGCCGGCCTCGAGAAAGTCTCGCTCGGCTACGACAAGGCGATCGAAGCGATGCAGGAAGTGGGTGAAGAAGAGAACATGAAGCTCGATCATCGTCTCAGCTACCTGGCGCTGATTGGTTCGCTCAGCCCGATGATCGGCCTGTTCGGCACGGTCGACGGGATGATCCGGGCGTTTAGCGTGATCGCGCTTGGCGGCGCCACGCCGAATCCGGCCGAACTGGCCAACGGTATCTCGACCGCTTTGATGACGACCCTGGTTGGTCTGGCGATCGCGATTCCGGCGATCGCCTCGTTCAGCATTCTCCGCAACCGGGTCGATCGTCTCGCCCTGGAAGTTGGCATCACCAGCGAAGGCTTGATGAGCCGCTTCCAAACGGTCGGTCGCAAGTAATCAGGCCGTTACCGACCTTGAGACACGCGGAGCAAATTCATGCGAATCAAGAAATCACGTCGTGAGTTGGCCGAAGGGGATATGACCCCGATGATCGACATGACGTTTCAGCTGATCGCCTTTTTCATGGTGCTGATTAACTTCAGCCAGGCCGAACAAGACGACAAGGTGAAACTGCCCGACAGCGAACTGGCCCGTCCGCCGGACGCCCCGCTGGTCGATGCGATCACGCTGCACATCCGCCAAAGCGGCGTTATTGTCGTCGGCGGCGACCAGCACGACATGGAACAACTGCGAAAGCGGATGATCCTCGAAAAACAGTATGCCGAAGATCCGACCAAGGTCACCGTCATTATTCGTGGAGACAGGGAGGTGGCGACCGGCAAGGTCCAGGAGGTGATTCGGCTTTGCCAAGATGTCGGCTTTGAACTATTTGCACTAAGAGCAAAAGAGCGAATCTTATTTAATTAGGAAGTTTCGCGGCTATGAAGTTACGTAATTCCGCTCGCCATGCCGGCAGCGACAAGATCGACTTGCAGATGACGCCGATGATCGACATCGTGTTTCAGCTGCTCGTCTTCTTCGTCATGACCTTCAAGGTTGCGGCGATGGAAGGGGACTTCGATATCAAGATGCCGAAAGCGGCGCAAGGCTCTCCCACGATGGACGATCTGCCGCTGAAGCTGACCTTGCGGGCCACGCCGACCGGCAAGCTGGACGAAGTCCGTCTGGGCGATCGCTCGTTCAGCGGACTGTCGTTCCAAGACAAGTTCCGGAAGCTGCAGGATCAGATCATCGAGCAGATCGGCACCAACACCGGTCCCAACTCAGCGGCCGCTACGGCCGAGATCGAAATCGACGCCGACTACAACCTGCAATACGAGTACGTCATCGAAGCGATGACCGCCGTCACAGGGCGAGTCGACAAGGAGGGGAACATCCAGCGCTTGATCGAAAAGGTCAAGTTCTCCCCATCCTCTGGCGGCGGCTAGCCGTGCAGCTTCACCAGAATCAACGTCTCCGCAAAGAGGCCGACTCGCTACCAGCGACCGGCCTCTTTTTTTGTCGCATAGTAGCCCGCAGCGCGAGCGAGGGAAATGCGGATTGAAGAAAAGCGGAAAGCGGAGGTCGAAAGGCAATCCGATTCAAGGCTTCGTCACTCGTCTCGGGCTACTATTTCACGCTCGCGGGTGAAACTGCGTATGCACCTTCTTCAGTCGCGACTGATCGACGTGGGTATAGATCTGCGTCGTCGCGATGCTGGCGTGCCCCATCATCTCTTGCACGTGCCGCAAGTCGGCGCCGCCGGCGAGTAAATGCGTGGCGAAACTATGTCGCAAAGAGTGAGGACTCACTTCCGGATCGATCCCAGCGCGAGCGGCGTATTTTTTCACCAGTTCCCAAATCGCGATCCGCGACAAACGTTTGCCGCGCCGCGAAAGAAACAGATAGGCGGCGTCGCGAGGATTCTTTTTCGTCAGCTTGGGCCGCTCCGCTTCGAGATAGGACCTAACGGTGCTGGCCGCTTTTCTCGCCAGTGGCGCGATCCGCTGTTTCGAGCCTTTCCCTTCGCACTTGCAGTACCCCTCGTCCAGATGCACATCATCCAGGCGAAGATTACTGACCTCCGAAGCGCGGCATCCAGTGGCGTACAGCAGTTCGAGCAAGGCCCGATCGCGCCGCCAGTACGGATCTTCGCTCCAAGGCGCCGTCATCAGATCGTCGATCATGTGCGGCGCGACCACCGACGGAATCCGCCGCCAGATCTTTTGACTGCCGAGCAGTTCGACCACGTTGTCTTGCAAGATTCCTTCCAGTTGCAAATAGCGGAAGAAGATCTTCAGCGAGACGACGCCGCGGGCAATGGTGGCCGGGGCCAAATCTTGGCGATGCAGCCAGGCGACATAGTCGGCCAAATCCGAGACCTTGAGACTGCAGATCTCGCGCGATCCCAGCCATTTTTCAAATCGGACCAGATCGCGGCGGTAGGCGGCGACCGTATTGGCGGCCAAATGACACTCGCTCTGCAGATAATCGACGAACGCCGCCGACATCCGCGCGGCGACGTTGCCGCGGGACTGCAGTTGGGGGCGAACAAGTTTCCGTCGAAGTCTGGCCATGCCTGCCGTTTTTCACGCGGTATGTTTGAGTTGCGTGCGTCATTATCGAGTATCGGCGTCTGGCGAAGCTAGATTGAAACGGCTTGATTTCGCCGCCAAATCAAACGTAACCCCAAGTCACGGTTAACCTTACCGGTCATATTGATCCTAATGGCGATTTCGTCCAGAATCTGGGCGCAGCGGATCCGCCAACTCCAAACAGCCCCCCAACTTGCAGGTAAGTCGCTCATCATGAAAATCCTGGTTTCCGGCGGCGCCGGTTATGTCGGCTCACACACCGCTCGCCATTTAACGCGCGAAGGACATGACGTTTGGATCTACGACAATCTCTCGCAAGGCCATCGCGGCGCCGTTCCGGCCGACCGCCTGATCGTTGGCGATCTGCACGAAGGGGAAAAGCTGACGAGTTTGATGCGGGAGCTGAAGATCGACGCGGTGATGCACTTCGCCGCCAGCGCTCTGGTGGGCGAGTCGGTGACCGATCCGGCCAAGTACTACCGCAACAACATTGTTGCGACGCTGTCGCTGCTCGACGCAATGCGAGCCGCCGACGTCCGCCGCATCGTGTTCTCCAGCACCTGCGCCACGTATGGCGAGCCTGACCAGATGCCGATCACCGAGTCGACCACCCAGTCGCCGGTCAATCCGTACGGCTTTACCAAACTGTGCATCGAACACGCGCTGGCCGACTACGCCAACGCGTACGACTTTGGCTACGCGGCGCTGCGGTACTTTAACGCATCGGGCGCCTCGCCGGATGGAGACATCGGCGAGGACCATGATCCCGAGTCCCACTTGATTCCGATCGTGCTGCAAGTTGCGCTCGGCCAACGCGAAGCGATTTCGATCTTCGGCGACGACTATCCGACGCCCGACGGAACCTGCATCCGCGACTACATTCATGTCGACGACCTGGCGGCGGCGCACCTGACGGCGATGGAGAAACTGGCGCCCGGCGTCGCGCTGAAACTGAACCTGGGCACCGGGGAAGGGGTGAGCGTTCGCGAGGTGATCGAGGCCTGTCGCGATGTGACCGGCCATGCGATCCCCGAAACGATCGCCCCGCGCCGCCCCGGCGATCCGCCCGAACTGGTCGCCGACGCCAGTCTCGCGCTCCAGCAATTGGGCTGGAAGGCGAAATACCTCGACATTCGCGAAACCGTTAAGACGGCCTGGAACTGGCACGTCGCCCATCCCCACGGCTACGACGACTAACCCCCTACGTTCGCCCTCTCTGTCATGCAGCAGATCGTCTTCGAAAAACCGTACACATTCATTCCGCCGCATCGCGGCGATTGGTGGCCGGCGCTGATCCAACGGTTCGATCTGTACGGCTATTACCTGCGCAAGCGGGAAGGGGTCGAAAGCTACGAACTGCGCAACCAACACCTGCTGCGCGAGTCGATCGACGCCGGGCATGGCGTGATGCTCGCGCCCAATCATTGCCGCACCTCCGATCCGCTGACGATCGGCTACCTGGCCAAGGACGTCGGTTTTCATCTCTATGCGATGGCGAGTTGGCACTTGTTTAACCAAGGCTGGTTCAACGCCCTGGCGATTCGCTTGATGGGCGGCTTTAGCATCTATCGCGAAGGGATCGATCGCCAGGCGATCAACACGGCGATCGATGCGTTGACGACCGCCGAACGCCCGCTGCTGGTTTTTCCAGAAGGATCAACGACGCGAACCAACGATCGCGTCCACGCGCTATTGGACGGCGTAACGTTCATCGCCCGGGCGGCCGCCAAAAAGCGGGCCAAGTCAGGCGGCGGCAAGGTGGTGATCCATCCGATCGGCATCAAGTATTTCTTCCGTGGCGATCTACGCACCGCGGTCGATCCGGTGCTGACCGAGATCGAGCGCCGGTTGACCTGGAAGCCGCAAACGCATTTGCCCCTTTTCGATCGGATTTCGAAAGTCGGCATGGCGCTGCTCGCGCTGAAAGAGAGCGAGTACTTCCAGGAGATTCAAAGCGGAAGCACGCAACAGCGGCTTAATGATCTGATCAACCGGCTGCTAGGACCGCTGGAAGAAGAATGGAACTGCCCCGCCGAGTCGCCAGCCGTCGTGCCGCGGGTCAAAGCGCTGCGGATGAAGATCATGCCGGCGATGGTGAAAGAAAAACTGCCGCAGGCCGAACGCAACCGTCGCTGGGACCAGTTGGCCGACATCTACCTGGCCCAGCAGCTTTCGTGCTATTTGCCTGACTATCTGGCCGAGTATCCATCGGTCGACCGGCTGCTGGAAACGGTCGAGCGGTACGAAGAAGACCTGACCGACAAAGTCCGGGTCCATGGCAAGTTGCACGTGGTGATTGACGTCGACGAAGCGCTGGAAGTCTCGACCGAGCGCGATCGCGCGGCGACCGTCGACCCACTGATGGAAGCGCTACGCGATCGCTTGGCGGCGAAACTAGCGAAGCTCTCCCTGGAATCGCCGCTCTACCAGGACTGACGAAAAAGCTTGAGAGGGGATCGCCGCCCACTAGAATAGAGGGCATGAATAACGACCCTATTTCGATTGCCAACACGCTCGCCGATCTCCAACCGGGAGAATTGGGGGACGTTTTCGTGCAGTTGGTGGGCCGCGATGTCGGCATGGCTCGCAACGGCCAACCTTATGTGCGGCTCGAATTTCGCGATGACCGTCGCCGCGCTCAGATGATGATCTGGAGCGACTCGCAGTGGTTCGACGCTTGCCAAAACGAGTGGCGCCCCGGTGAGCACTTCAAGATCCGCGCGGTCTATCATGAATCGTCCCGCGGCAAAGAGCTGCGGCCGAACAAGATTCGCCCGGTGTGTGACAAGGACCACGAGCAAGGCTTCGATCCAACCCGCTGCCAGCCAAGATCGAGCGAAGATCCGACCGACCTGTGGGACGCGGCGGTGACGCTTTGCAAATTCTCCATCGCCGACGAGTCGCTGCGGCAGCTGGTGGAAACCTTCTATACCGAACAGCGTGACAAGCTGCTGATCGCCCCCGCCGGACTTTACCATCATCATTGCTACCAAGGAGGACTGCTCGAGCATCTGCTCAGCGTCGCGCAGACGACGATCGACTTGATCGAGCGCTATCGTCACAGCGTACCGTCGTTGGCCGATCCGACGACCTGCGACCTGGCGATCGCCGGGGCGCTGCTGCATGACGTCGGCAAGCTGCTGGAGATCGACCTAGACCAGGGGGGAGTCGCCCGAGCCATCGAAGGCCAGATCCTGGGGCATGTGCTGATGGGTCGCGATCTGGTGCGTGATTGTGGTCAGCAGGTGGGCGTCGCGGCGGAACTGCTGATTCGCCTGGAACTGATCGTGCTGACGCATCAGGACTACTACGCTGATGGGGACTATCGCCGGCCGATTTCGTGCGAAGCGCTGCTGGTGCAACAGGCCGATCGGATCGATTCGGAACTGCATCGGTACTCCGCAGCGCTCGACGCCTCAACTGCAGGGCCGGTAATACCGCGAGACAACCCGTTGGGCCGGCCCATCTTGCGATTATCCGCATCCCCCGACGCAGAGGTAAACGGCCAGCCGTGACTGTAACAACCGGCAAAACCGGAACAGGAATTCCACAATCGGCGAAGGGAACGATTCTTCCCACATATTTCTAACGTAGGCTTCGGCAGCAGCGGTTGGACGAGTCTTTGACCGCGATTGCGACTCCAACGAGGCCTAGTGTGTTGTTCGTATTTCTCTGTGGGATGATGCTGGCCAATCTGGCGATCGGATTTGGCTTGGCGTTCTACCTGCGTCAACTCGTCGTCGACGATCGAGCGATTGTTGCGCTCCAGTCGGAAATGGAGGGGACCGAGGTCGACGTCGATCGCGAGCTCTCTTGCGATTCGGCGAACGCTCCGGAGCAGATGACGGTACGCGCACGCGCGATCGCCTCGATTGACGCGATCCCACCTGAGTACGTTGACATGCTCAAAGGAGAGTCGGTCGTCGCCAACAGCCTGGTGGAAGCTTCGGCCGAAGTCTTACGACTGGAGGTCGGTCGATATCGGGACGCGCTGATCGAAATCGACAACCAAATGCGGGACATGGACGAATACCCCGACGACGGTCTGTTGGAAGTGATCACCGTCGAACTGGAAGACCTGAACCGCGAGTGGCTGAACAAACAAGCCGACGCGGCGGGCACGCTCGACGGCAACTCGGACTCGCTGGGCGAATACTCCGACATCGGCAGTTCGCTGAACATGGTGCTGATGGAGCAAGCCGCCCAGATCGAAACGACGATCAGCAACATCGAACAACTCGATCTCACCTCCGATACCAGCGACGCTCGTCGCCGCCTGATGCAGGAAGTCGGCCGCCTGATCGATCTGGCGCATGACCTGCGTGACAAGATGCAAGACACGATGCTGACGATCTTGCGAGCCGAACGCCGGCTCGGTGAAGTCGATCGCAAGATGCAGTTCGACGGACTGACCAAATTACACAATCGCAACGGCCTGGAAGTCGTCTTCTTCGAGTGGTGGCGAGCCGACATTCGCCGCGAACGAATCGTCAGCGTCGCGCTGCTTGACATCGACAACTTACGAAAAATCAACGATCGCTTTGGCGCCTTGGCCGGCGACCGCCTGTTGGCCGAGTTTGGCCGACTGCTGGGAGAACTGATCCGCAAGGACCGCGGCTTCGACATCGTCTGCCGCTCGACCGGTCAGCAGTTTGTGATCTTCTTTGGCGATACTGGTCCCCGCAATGCGACCAGCAGCGTCGAGCGGATCCGTCAAACGTTGGAAGCGACCAGCTTTGATCTCGACGGCGAAGCGGTCGAGATGGAGGTCAGCATCGGCGTCACCGAAGTGGACGCCGCCGATACGACGACCAAGGTGATGAAGCGACTTGAGAAAGCGATGCGCGTCGCCAAACGAAACGGTCGCAACTGCACGGTGATCGACGAAGGGAACGGCCCGACGCCGATCACGCCGCCCGAGTATCGGGTCAACGGCCGCACCATCACCGTCGAAGAACGCTAGTCGGCTTTCCGCCGGGCGATCAAAACGCGCGGCAACTTGGCCAGGTCTTTCTCGACCGTTGGCGGCTCGAAGTGGGGACTTCCTGCCACGATCGCGGTCGCCGCTTCCGCCACGATGGGGCCGAACTCAATCAACAGCCAGCCGCCCGGCTTCAGTCGCGATGGCGCCTGCGCGACAAGCTCGCGAATCGCATCGAGTCCATCTTCGCCGCTAAAGAGCGCCGCGTGCGGCTCAAACTCCAGCACGTCGCGGGGGAGCGTCGGCTTTTCGACCAGGCCTATGTAAGGCGGATTGCTGACGATCACGTCGAGCGTCGGTTGCTCATCCAGGGCGTTCAATAGATCGCTTTCAACGAAGACAACACGGTCAGCGACTTCGTGCTTTTCGGCGTTCGCCTGGGCGATCTGGAGCGCCGCCGGGCTGATGTCGACCGCCGTCGCCTGCAGCGTCTTCAGTTCTTTCGCCAGCGTGATCGCAATACAGCCGCTGCCGGTTCCGACGTCACAGATTTGCGGGGCGCCCGACTTGGCGATCTCGCGCAGTCGATCGAGCGCTGCGATCACCAGGTGTTCGGTCTCGGGGCGCGGGATCAAGACATCCTGCGTCACCTTGAAGTCGCGCGAGTAAAACTCTTTGCGGCCCAGCAGATAGGCGACCGGCATGCCGGAGGCTCGTTGTTTGACCAGCCCGCGAAACTTGCCGCGAGGTTCATCGGCGACGACTTCGTCAAACCGGGTGTAGAGTTCGATCCGCTTGCAGCCAAGCGCTTGGGCCAGCAGCAGTTCGGCGTCCAAGCGAGGCGAGTCCGCATGCTTCTGTTGCTGCAGATAGTCGGCGGTCCACTTTAAGAGGCGTCCTACCGTCCATGGCTCTTCCGCCGACATAGCATCTCCCGCGACTGCGCCTCTGCGGCGTCATTGGGTTGGCTTACTCTTCGAGGTCGCCCATGTCGCCGCGCAATTGCTGGCGATCGTAGTCGACCAAGCCGTCGATGACCGGCTGCAAGTTGCCGGCGATGATCTGATCGAGCTTGTACAGCGTCAGGTTGATCCGGTGATCAGTGACGCGGTTTTCCGGGAAGTTGTAGGTGCGAATCCGTTGGCTGCGATCGCCCGATCCGACCAGCGACTTGCGGTGATCGCTCCGTTCCTTCTCTTCGCGGGCACGCTTCACTTCGTACAGCTTGGTTTTTAGCAAGCGGAGCGCCTTGGCCAGGTTCTTGTGTTGGCTTCGCTCTTCGCAGCACTGCACGATAACGCCATCTTTGTGAATCAGGCGGACCGCCGACGCGGTCTTATTGACGTGCTGACCGCCGGGACCGCTCGACGCGGCGTACCGCTCGACTTCGTAGTCTTCCGGGTTCAGCTCAAACTCGACGTCTTCCGGCTCCGGCATCACCGCCACGGTGGCGGCCGATGTGTGGACGCGGCCTTTGGCTTCGGTCTCGGGAACGCGCTGGACGCGGTGACCGCCGCTCTCGTACTGCAGTTCGCGGTAGACCCCTTCGCCTTCGACGCTGACCATGACTTCTTTGAAGCCGCCCAGTTCGGTCGGGTTGGCTTCCATCACTTCATACTTCCACTTCTTCGCTTCGCAGTATCGCTTGTACATTTCGTACAAGTCGCGAGCAAACAGGGCCGCTTCGTCGCCGCCGGCGCCGCCGCGAATTTCGAGCACGATCCGCGTACGGTTGGCGTCTTCGCCGCCGATCGTCATGTCGAGCAGCTCTTGCCACAGCTTTTCGCGATGCCCCTTCAGCGATTCGATGTCGGCCTCGGCCAACTCGCGCATCTCTTCGTCGTCCCCTTCGAGCAGCTCTTTCGCGTCGCCCAGTTCGTCGATCGTCTTCTTGAAGGTCCGATACTTGGTCGCCAACTTCGCCAGCGAGCCATGTTCGCGCGCAATCGTCGCCATCTGGTTGGAATTGTTCATGACCTCCGGGTCGCTCATCTGCTTTTCGAGCAACTCGAATCGGGCCAGCTTTTCCTCCAGCATTTCACGCATCGGAGAACCTCACGATAATCGGTGGCGAATCAAAAAAAGTAGTCAGTCAACAAAGAACGCGAGCCTTCTGGACAGAAAGCTCGCGCAGGGCAGTGATCGTTGATGACGTCGCTACTTCTTTTTCTTCTTCGGCTTCTCGAGGCTCGCGTAACCGCTCTTGGCGATCTTGTTCTTGAACTTCTCGATACGACCGCCCGAGTCGACGAACTTCAGTTTGCCGGTGTAGAACGGGTGGCAAGCGCTGCACACGTCGACGACGATTTCTTTACGGGTGCTGCGGGTGGTGAACGAGTTGCCACAACCGCACTTCACGACCGCTTCTTCGTAGCGGGGGTGAATTTTCTCTTTCATGACGGCATCTTCCTGCGTACTTGGTCGCGAGACGGTACTACCCCGTCTCGTTCACATAATGTCAATAATCCATCAATCATATCGGTCGTGCCGCCCAGCAACAAGGGGAAGCGCCCGCCACACCCTCCGCCCGAGCAAGGGAAGAGCAACCATCGGAACCGGCAGCCGCGGGATAAGCAATCTATCTTCAAGCCAGATCAACAGTTAGAATTGACCCACTGGGCATCGCTCGCTTCTGGCACTTGGGGGCGACGTGCCGATTCAGACGGCCGCAGCAGGCGGCAGCACACCACGCAAGTCAATACAAGATAACATGTTACGCTACAGCACCGCAGGCGAATCGCACGGCAAAACTCTCTTGGCCCTGGTGGATGGTTTCCCAGCCGGCGTCGAGATCGAGACCGATGCGATCGACGCCGACCTGAAGCTCCGCCAAGGAGGCTACGGTCGCGGCGGCCGCCAGCGAATTGAGACCGACAAGGTCGAGGTACTGACCGGCATCTGGAAAGGGGTCTCGCTAGGCAGCCCGATCGCCCTGCAGGTGATCAACAAAGATTACAAGCTGGAACGGCTCGAAGATCTCCCTCGTCCGCGGCCTGGACATGGCGATTTGACCGGCGCCATCAAGCATCTGGGCCCGGTCCGCGGCATCCTGGAGCGAGCCAGTGCCCGCGAAACGGCAGTTCGCGTCGCCGCCGGCGGTTTGGCCAAGCTACTGCTCAAACAGTTCGGGATTACCGCATTTGGGTATGTCTCGGAACTGGGGGGCGTGAAGATCGACCCCCAGGACAGCGATCTAGGCAAGCTGCGCAATCTGCGTACCGACAGCATCATTTATTCGCTCAATCCTGACCAAGACGCGGAGATCAAACAGCTGATCGACGCCACTGGCAAGAGCGGCGACACGCTAGGCGGCATTGTGGAAGTTCGGGTCGACGGAGTACCATTCGGCCTCGGCACCCACACCCAGTGGGACCGAAAACTGGATGGTCGACTCGCCCAAGCGGTGATGGCGGTGCAGGCGATCAAGGGAGTCGAGATTGGACTCGGTTTCGAGGCGGCCCGCCGCCCCGGCTCGCAGGTCCACGATCCGATTCACTTTGATCCGCAGCATCGCGATCAGCCCCACCTAGGATTTGTCAGGCCGACCAACAACGCCGGCGGTTTGGAAGCGGGGATGACCAACGGGCAACCGATCATCATCCGGGCAGCCAAGAAGCCGATCAGCACGCTGGCCAAGCCGCTCGATTCGATCAACCTCGATACGAAAGAAAAGCAGGGCGCCTCGTACGAACGGAGCGACGTCTGCGCCGTATCGGCCGCCGCGATCATTGTCGAAAACGTGGTGGCGTTTGAAATCGCCACAGCGCTGGTCGACAAGTTTGGGGGCGATAGCCTGCAAGAGATGAAAGCTCGCTACGATCTGTTCCAACAGATGGCCCGCGAGCGCTAACGTAACGTTACCCTTTCCATCGCGCGATACGAACAAGGAAGTTCTGTTGCACGAGTCGACCAACCGCCTACTTTGCCGATTGGCCTTTCTGGCCCTCTGCATCTTGCCGACGTTCGCGACGTTTGGCTGGATCGGCTATCGGCGTAGCTCTTGGGCGCATACGGCGCTGGAGCAACGCTTGTCGGATGAGCTTGGCCTGAAGGCGACTTTCTCGAAGGCGTTCAATCCACGCCCCGGCAAGTATGTGCTGGAAGACCTGAAGCTGCACGTGGTGCAGCAGCCAGCGGTGACGATTCCGCTGATCGAAGCGGAAGAGCAGGGGGGCGTTTGGCGAGTGCGAGCCAGCGCGTGTGATTTGTCCTGGTCGCATCGGCGTCGTCTATGGGAGACGCTCAACGAACGCCTGGCGATCGCCGGTAATCGCAAGATCACGCTGCATGTTGGCGCCGTTCGCTTCGACCAACCGTCGCTGCCGCCGCTAACGCAGTTCGCGGTGGAATCGAGCGTGCTGGAGTCAGGCGTGCGCAGTTCTTCGGCCCTGTTTTCGCTGGAAGGAATCGCGTCGACGCAGCCAATCGTCGCCCGGCTTGAGACTTCGCCCGAGCATAACAATATCGACATCGTCTTTGACAGCGGCGATGCGAAGATCTCGAGCCAGACGCTGGCCACACTGTTCCCGTCGGTACGCCTGTTTGGTGACGAGGCGATCTACAGCGACATCTACATCCAGCGAACCGCGGCCGCCGCTGACCGGACCACCATCCGTGCGATCGTCAGCGATATCGAATTGGCGGCCCTGGTCAACAGGCGTTTCGACCACACGCTGGTCGGCAAAGCGAACCTCACGCTCAAAGAAGCGACCTTGGTCAACGGAAAACTGCAGGCGGCCGACGGCTGGCTATTGAGCGAGTCGGGAGGACGGGTCAGCGTCTCGCTGGTTCAAGACGCGTCGCAGTATCTTGGCATCTTGATTGATAATTCGCTGATGCAAGATTCCCGAACCGACCAGGTCGGCTTCGATCAGTTGGGGATCGAGTTTCAGTTGCGGTCTGGGCAGCTCTCGATTCGCGGCTGCTGCGACAAGACGACCCCGGGCGCGATTTTGGCCAACACGCACCATGCTTTGGCTCTACAGCCGACGGAGAAATACATTCCGTCAGCCAGCTTGATTCAGACGCTTGACGCCGACGAGACGATCACGGTCCCAGCAACCGCCGAAGCGGCGGAGCTGCTGGACCTGCTTGTCGTGCCGGCCGTGGCCGAAGAGCCGATCCACGGCGAGTTCCTGCGTTAAATCCGACGTAGGCTGGGTCGAGCCCCAGCACGTTCAGCGTTAACCGTGAGAAGAGCTGGGTCTTGACCCAGCCTACGAACTGGGCCAGATCCAACGGTGCTACAGGGGAAACTTCTTACCCTTCCAAACCGCGCTCGGCGTCGGCCGACTCGGCGTTGATCACTTCTTCTTCGTCAACCAAACGCGAAACGTTGTCGGTCTGGTGATTCGCCGGTTTGACGACGTTGGTCACCTGGAAGCGGACCGCGGCGACGCCGAGGTAAACCAGGTTGAGCGCCACGAAGCCGAGCACATAGCCCTGGCCACCTTCGCCAAAGCCGTACGAGTGCAGGCCAACCGCCTGACCGCCGCTGAACATCGGCAGCAGGAAGTTCACCCCGTACCAGGAGAAGACGATCATCGTGAAGCCGAGAATCGTTCCCACGACCAGGCCGAAGTTGTTGAACCAGCCGGCGAAGCGACCGTGCAAGATCGCCAGGTAAACCAACAGCGAGATCAAGGCCCAGACTTCTTTCGGGTCCCAGCCCCAGAAGCGACCCCACGAGACGTCGGCCCACAAGCCGCCCAGGATCGTTCCGGTCGCCAACAGCAACACCGAGACCTGAATCGCCCGATAGCAATAACCGGCCAGCACCGCACATTGCTCCGGCGGACGATAGCCCAGCTCGGCCTGAGCTTGGTGCGCCGGACGGAAACCATCCGGCGTGTTCACCGGATCAACCGGCGGGCGATACTTGCCAAACATGTAGAAGAACAAAGCGATCACGCCAAGCGCCCAAGACAACATCCCGGCGCCATAGCTGGCGACGATCGTCAGCACGTGCACCGTCAGCCACATATTGGATCGCAACACCGGCTGCAGCGGCGAGAAGTTCTCGTCCAACACCGGGGCGAATGACGCCACGCAGAAGAAGAAGGTCGCCGCGCCCGAGGCGGCCAAACCAAAGTACGACCGCTCAAGCACCGCCGGCAAGCTGGTCGAAACGCTACGATTGACCAACCAGTCGCGGGCAATAAAGTACACGGCGAACAGGCTGCTGACCAAGAGCCGCGGCACAAAGTAGACGGTGATCAGCAGGGTGAGCATCTTCACCAGCCAGATCGCGGCGTCC
The DNA here is from genome assembly GCF_007859755.1 of Blastopirellula retiformator. Lineage (NCBI taxonomy): Bacteria > Pseudomonadati > Planctomycetota > Planctomycetia > Pirellulales > Pirellulaceae > Blastopirellula > Blastopirellula retiformator. The sequence continues at coordinate 527,768 of NZ_SJPF01000004.1, forward strand.
TTGGCCATGTTCGACGACAGCGAGAACGCGGTCAGCGGATTGAGATCGGTAATGATCGGGCGATTGCCGTCGCTATAGAGTGCGAACGCGAGCATCCAAACGGTGAAGATCATCAGCGGCACGCGAACCACCGCGGCGATGATGCCGAGCACGGTCCAGACGCCGGCGGATTGCGTTTCCAACTGGCTGGCCGATAGCGGCGTCGCTTCCGGCGTGCCAGGGCAAGCGGTCGCTCGCCACGCTTCCAACCGGCCGCGATCAATCAGCGGCAACAATAGGAACGCGGCGCCAAGCACGGCGACGACCCACGGCACAAAGACGACCGTCTCGTACATGTTGGTCACCGGCGCCCAGCCGCTGATCGTGATCCGCAGATAAAACGCGTAGGTCGACCAGACGATCGCCGTGATCAGCAGCGCCGTCCCCGACCAGAACATCACCTTCCGCAACACGCCGAACGACAGCGAATAGCAAAGCGTCGCCCCCAGGCAGATGATCCAGGCGATCATGAACGGGTCAAGCGCGTTGTAACGCACCTCGGCCGCAATCCGCGGGCTATCAGCGGGCGGATAAGCGGTGTAGGCGAGAATATGATCATCCTGCTGATCGTCTTCGACCAGATCGCGCCGGGCAGCGTCGGTCTGTTCGCCGATCGAACGGAGCGCAGCGGCCAGTTGCGTTTGCGCTTCGGCGGTCGGTTCGCCGGCGACATACTTGTTAGTCAGATTCTTCCAGGCCGCTTTGACCTGATTGATTTTGTCCTCGGGATAGCCTTTCAGCACTTCGCCTGAGCCATACAGAATCGTCGTCAAACCGAGCCACGGCTGGGCCATGTTTTCGGTGTCGCGATCTTTCTTCAGTGCGGCGGCGTTCAGCGCCGGCACGACGTAAAGAGTGCCGGAGAGACTGCGATTGAACTTCTTGACCAGGTCTGAGCCTTCGTACAGGCCCAACTGCATTTCGAGGCCGAGCCGATCAAGTTCGCTCGTCTTGACCAGCATTTCCTGGAACATCGGCTTGATCGTTTCGTACTGCGAACGGCTAAGCGTTTGCTGCGTATCGGCGCGGTCCCGTTCGACGCGAAGCAGTTCGGCCAGTTCGTGGGCCGAAGCGCGGAAGTCGGCGACCAGCGGCTCCACTTCTTCCAGCGTGGGCGGTTCGTCGGGACCGAGCGGTTCGGCCTCGTCGTTTTCCAGAAACGCATGAGCGTCGACCTGGGCGTTGACCAGCATCGAAAAGAGGGCCCGATAGGACGACAACAACCGATTGGCCGACAGGGCCATCGGCGATTCGCCCCCCAGTTGCATCAGCATCTGGTACTGATCTTCCAGCGTTTGATTCTTGACGTTCGGCTCTTGCGACATCACCTTGGCGGCGGCCATCACGCTATAGAACAACCGATCGCGTCCGCCGGGCATCGGCATCGCTTCGTTCAGCGTGATCTCAAGCTGCGGATCAAACGTCACATCGCGGTACAGGGCGTACTTCATCAGCACGTCCCAAACGCGCTGCTGGGCCGGCGTCATCTCGAAATCCTTGCCTTCGGCGCGGCGGCGGGTGTCGATATCGAGCAAGTACTTGCGCAGCGCGACCGAGTGGGTGATTTCGTAGGGGGAAGCGAAGCGAAGTCGCTTGCCGGCGGGACCTTCCAGCGGCAAGCCGAGGGCGTTACGCACCTCTTCATGCTCGGCGATGATAAAGGGAACCCGCTCCCACTCTTGCGGCTGCGCCAACCAATTGAGCAGCAACTCCGACGGTTGGAACTTGCGTTCTTCCCCCGCGGGCAAGATCGAAAGGGCGTCGGCCATTTCCGGCTTGGCCAGCTCTTCGGCCGAGTAGAAGTCGACCAGGTTCAACTTCACCGACGTCTTGTCGTGCGAAGTGATCTCCTCCACAACGAGATTGGCGAGCGTATCGAGCGGCTTCACGCGGCCGTTGTGATAAACCGGCAGCTCTCTCCAAACCGTCGCGTCAAATTTTTCGGCGGCGCCGGCCGGCGAAGAACAGGCGGCCAACAGCAAAAGCGCGGCGAATGCGAATAAGGGGCGAAGCGATTTCATAGCATGTTCCTAGGCCTTGCCGACCATGTCGGTAAGCTTGGTCTCTGCAGCATTCGTACGGCGAGAGCCATCCGGCGACTCTTCCCGTTTGCGCGGCTTGAAAAAGTAAGCCCGCATGTAAAACATCGTGGCGATTCCGATAATCACCAACAAACAACCCCAGTAGCGAAGCGCCGAACCAGGATCGTGATTGACGGTAAAGACCGATGCGTAAATTTCTTCATCGTTCCGCTCGGTCAGCGCGAACTGGGCGTATTGCGGCGAACCGGGCTTGAATGGTCCCTGGAAGCTTTCCTGGAAGACCAGCAGATCGCGGCGATAGGTTGGCTCGCGGAACGCGTCGGGGGCGTTCATCGTGATCCAAACGTTCTCTTTGATGACGGCCGCTTGCGTCCACATCAGCTTGCCGTTGACCAGCGCGGCGCCGCGGGGCGCTTTGACCATGTCGGTCGCCACGTCTTCATCTTCGCCGGTACCATCCAGCTTGATGCGGCGGACGCGAGTCAGCACTTCGTGCGGCTGATTGCGGTCAAACGTTGGATCGCTCAGATGCTTGCGCGAGGTCGGATCGCTTAGATTCGGCTGGATGTCGGTCCAGTAGAGATAGTCGTCCGAGATCGCCAAGGAGTTCGGCATCCCTTTGCCGGCCGAGCCGAGGAAGGGCGCCTTGTTCAGGACTTTGCCGTCGACGGTCGCCCCGCGAATGACGTTCTTCGCTTTGTCGGTCCAGTAGATGTTGCCGGTTTCGGGGTCGACCACGACGTCGGTCGCCCGGCCATCGGGGATCGAAATAAAATCAGGCGTCAGTTCCGAGCCGTCGAGGTGCATTCGGCCGACGTAACCCGACGCGTCATTGGTGTAGTAAATCCAGTTCCGCTGATTATCGACGGCGATCCCGCTGGGACGACCGGCGAAGGTCATCAAGTTAGCCGGCGCCGAACCATCGAGATTGGCGGTGCGGATCACTCCTTCATCGCCAGAGCGTCCTTTCCGCCAGTCGGTCCAATAGATTTTGCCGCCGGTGACGTCGCAGGCCAATTGCTGCGGATTGTTGAGACCGAACGGGATGATCTTGCCGGCTTGCTCCCAATCGCCGGACTCGAGCGCGGCCAGCGGAATGCTCCAGATCGCCGGCGGCGACTTATCGTCGATCCAGTAGACCTGGCCATCGCCGTAAGCGACGTCGCTGGGAGAGCTGCTGTCGATCGTCATCGGGAACTCAAGCCGCTTGGTGCTGCCGCTGGCCGGATCCCAGATCATCAGCCAACGATCACGCACGCGATCGAGGTAGTGGACGTCGCTAGAATAATGCGACGGTTGGGCGGTGCCGGGGTCCAAGCGACGCTCGAACTTCTCTAAGAAGATCCGGAAACCGATGTCGAACGATTGAATCGGCATCACCAGCGTCAGCTTCGTATCGCCCACCTTCATTTCGTGGCGAGTACTCTCGTCGACGTGGCCGCCGCTGGGGTCGCCAAAGTGCGACTGCAACCAGAACTCGTCGGTCTGATCTCCCTTGGTCAAGCGAACCAGCGCCGCCGGCGTCGGCATCTGCATCTTGGGGTTGAATGGCGAACGCACGGCAGTCGCCGCCGGCTTGTCGGCCGGGACGTAGTCGTTGACAAACATCTTCAGCTGAGCGATCGGCATCTTGAAGGCGTCGACCGCTTCCGTTTCACCGCCGTCCAAAGGGAACTCGCCTGCGGCGACCACCTCTTTGCGATTCCAGTAGCGATAGTACAAGCGTTTCGTTTCGCCATCTTCGTCGACGCCTTGCACGACGTCGATCCGCGAACCGCCGGGGCCGCTGGCTTGCAGCAGTTGAGCGGAAGATTTCTCACCATGATCAAACCAGTACGAGCCATAGACGTCGGCGTCGTACGCCTGGGCGTTGAAGTTGGGCATGTCGGCCAGCAAGACCAGCTCGTCAACCGGTTGGCCCTCTTTGGTCAGTTCGATGCGAACGGCCGGGTTTTGCGGCACTTCACTTTGTTCACCATCGCCCCACTGAATGCCCCCTTTCGGCTTGCGGGTCGGCGCGGCGTTGGGCATGTAGGAGACAACTTCGTACGAGTAGGGCGTTCCTTCGAGCGGCTGCGGATCTTTGTCGAGCGACTCGGCGACGTCGATGTCAAACCGCTTGCCGTCGGCGTGCAAAACCGCTTGTCCTTGCTCGCCGATCTTGCCTTTCGGTCCCCCCTCCAGAAAGGCGACCGTCGCCGCACGATTCGGCGCGATCGCCATCGTGAACGCCCCGGCGCCCATCGGTTGTCGATCGCCAACGCCATAACGATATTTCGTATCGCCAGCGACGTCGTGGACGCCCAGCTTGACCGGCACCCACTGCATATCGCCGGCGACCATCTTGCCATCGGCGCCCATCTTGCGACCCGCCGGCATGCTTAGCCGCAGGTCGACCGACGGGATTCCTTCTTCCCAGCGGCTGTCGCCGTAGTAGTCAAGCACTTCCAGCTTGATGTCGCCCGAGTTGTAGACGACGTCTTCCTTGTCGTTTCGCCCGGCAAGATAGAACAGGGGCGAAAAGAGCCCAGCCACCTCGGGCTTGGCGACTTCGATGTTCTGGAAACCTTCGTTGTAGTCGTCCCAACTGAACGGCCCCGGCTTGAACGGGATATCGACCTCGGTGATCTCGGCCGGCTCGAGCGGCGAACCAGTTTCTTTTTCGATCCGCAGGTTGAATCGATACTGGTCAGGCTCAAACGCCCGAATGTCGGAGATGTTGTTTTCCCAGACGCTGACCTGCGAATCGATCCGCCAAACGCGACTGACGACGCCGCTGAACAGCAGCACCAGCAGACCGATATGCGTGATGACGAACCCAGTCTGATGCCGTTTCCAGGGGAACCGAATCGAGGCTGCGCAGAAGATGTTGACCGCCAGCAGCAGATAGATCAGCGAGAACCACCACGACTGGTAAACGTAAAACTGCACGACGTTGGTGTTGAACGCCGCTTCGACCGCGGTGGCGATTCCCAGCGTCAGCGCCATCCCAAATAACAGGATCACCGCCAACTGCAGCGAGGCGGCGATTTCGTACAGACGCAACACGCCCCAGACGAAGAGATTTTGGTCGGCGGAAGCCAGTTTCGGTCGAGCCATGCGGTTAAAGTCGCCAGCAGGGGGTTGAGTCAGGCTAGTTCCAGGCGTTGTGCGGCGGGACCAGACGTCGCAGCGGCCGCTGGCGACGCATGGCGGTCAAAACGCCATCAGATTGGGCGCCAAGAGAGGGAGACTCCCTCAGCACGCGGAGTAATTGGTCCGCAACTAGTAGATTATAGCGCGGCGAGGGGGAAAAGATACCGCACGCGCCGGCGACCTAACCGATAAAGTCGTGCGGTTGTAACGATTGCAGCAACCGCCGCTTACGAAAAAAGCCGCGAGCAGGCTCGCGGCTTTGTAAGTTGGTTTGCGGGGAGTCGCGGCAACCGCCGAACTAGACCCCCATCAAGCTGATGATACCGTCCATGATCGAGCTGTTGATCGCGTACGGTTCGTCAAACGACCACATGTTGCGAATCAAATCGGTCACCATCAGGCCCGCCACCAGGACCAGCGCGGCGGTGGCCGCCAGGCTGATGATATTCAGGACGCTGTAGGGGGCTTCGACCGGAGCCGCCGCAGCCGGTGCGCCCGGCGTGGCCATTTCCATCGATCCGCCATCGTCGACCACTTCCAGGCCATCGTCCGCTGCGGCGAAATCGCCGTCGTCGATACCGCTGCCAAACAGGGCCGATTCCGAACCGATCGAGTCCGAATCGAGCGCGATCACCTGCGATCCGCTGTCATCGTCATCCAGCTCCCCTTCAACCGGGGTCAGCAGGAAGTCGTCTTCACCGGCGCCCTTGGCCGAAATGCCGGAAGCGGCCGGATCTGGATCGACTTCGACGCCCGAGTCGCCGGCCAGCTCGAAGGCGTCGACCTTCGAGCCCGACAAGTCGAGCGGCTCCATGCCGATGTCGATGCCGCTGTCGGCCGGATCGACCAGGCTGACGCCGCTATCGCCGGCGTCCAGGGTCAGTTCGCCGCTATCAAGATCGTCGATCGCCGAGATGGCGCTTTCGCCCAGGTCGAGATCATCTTCGCCCAACGCCAGGCTGACGCCCGAGCCGGTCCCTTCGGGATCCCGACTCTCGGTGCCGATGCCGACGTCTTCTTTGTCTTCGCTACCCATCGGGGCCAACAGCAGCTCGTCATCTTCATCTTCGGCGTCAACCGGAGCGTTGATCGATGAGCTGTTGAGCACGTCCGAACCTTCCAGATCGAGGTTCAGATTGCTGTTCGTGTCAGAAGCGGGATCAATGGCGCTGGAGCCTTCGCCAAAGCCGAGCTCGATATCGCTATCCGCCAGCTTCAGGTCACTACCGCCGGCCGAGAGTTCGTCGCCGATGATGATGCCCGACTCGCCGCCACCTTGGTCTTCGACCAGCAGCGAATCGATTTCGCCCGACGAACCGTCATCGCCACCCAGGGCCAATTCAAATTCACTGTCGTCGTCCGAATCGCTGGGAGCTTCGATCAGCTCTTCGCCGCTATCGCCATGATTCGATACGCCGCCGGAAGCGAGCTCGGCCTTGATCCGCTCGATCTCGGTTTCTTTGAATTTCCAGCTCGCCCCATCGCGATACCCGTGGATCTCGTTGCGTGATCGCATTTCGACCAGCTGCTCTTCCGAGAGACCCAGGATTTGAGCTGCTTCGCTGAGGGGGATCAATTTGGCCATGCCAGGCTCCGGTTTATCAAAATCGTAAGTGCCCGGCTGCCAAAGCAATTTTGCTTAGGGTCGGCCGAGCGATGCTTTAATTTCGCTTGGACTTGGATTGGTGCTGTTGTGCGCTTCCAGCAACAAATCCCAGTGTAGATTGCGTACGCTGCGGAGAGAAATCTTTCCGGTCGTCCCATCCACATGGTAGACGCCCATCACTCTCGTTTGCGGATCAATCAGCACAACCTGCTGCATTCCCGCCACCGTATTGGTGGAATGGGAAATAAGCGAACCGCTTGGCATCGCCGCATACGGAGTTTGCGCCTGGGCCGGAGTCGGAGGACTATCCAGCCAAGCGAAGACAGAGACGAGGCAAACGACAAGGGATAAGCCCAACACCGCACTACGCATAAACCACCTACTCTTCGTGGATTGCGGAATCGGACATCCTCTATTCTAGAAGCCCGTTTCCTTGATGCAACTCTTTTCGTCCCCAAACGTTAGCGGCCAGCCACACCTTCTCTTGGCGAGCGGCCCGGAGCAACCAGCGGGAGAAGTGAGAAGAAGGCCCTAAGCACTTAACATACAAATACTTACGACCGACGCACCTTCCCCCTATCGCCTCATTTTCTCCTGAGACTCGGGCATCGTACCGGTAGCACGGAAAAACAGGCAATGTCAATCCAGCGCAGGAGAAGGGCAAAAGCGGGGATGCGCTTCGGGAGGGCAAGAAACAAAAGAAGTTCGGTGGAGCCAAGCGGGCTCCAGCCGAACTTTCATTCCCCCCCGGGATTTATTTAGGCAACGCGTCGGCTAAGGATTGATGTAACTCAATTCAGCGTAGCGGTTTGCGTTAGAGCGGCGTCGTTTGCGACAAAGGAAGTTATCGGCAAGCAGTCTCGCCGACATTCACGTTCTTTTCCACAAAACCGGCAAAAGTTGCTGAATTCGTCCCCCACCTTTTTGCTAGCAATCAAGAACCAGCTCGCATTGACGCCGCTTCGCGGGTTTCCTACTCATTGCGCCAACAAATCCTCAAACCCATGCCGCGGTTGTTCCGATTATGACGATTGTGCGGACGTACTATTTCGTTCCGCCAACTCGCGCCGCGTAGGAAGGACAGAAATCGGTGACTGCACGAAACACCTCGAAGTTCTGGTACAACATCAGCGGAAAACTTGGCTGGCCGGTTGCGCTGGGCCTGGCCGCCACGGTCGGCTTCTACGCCCTGATCAATCAAGGCGTTATCAATAATCCCCTGGTCGTCCGCTACTTTGCCGGGCACCCGGTCGAATACATCGAAACGGCGATGTTCTTCGTCGGTCTCGCCGCGATCCTGCTGAAATTGCAGGAAGTGGGTCGCGAGCTGGCGACCATCGGCAAGATCGAACTCCCCGCCGCTCCCCGCGACGGACAGATGATTGAAGAAGCCGCCGGCTTGCTCGACCAGCTAGATGACTATCCGCAGCGTCTGCAGCGACATTCCCTCTGGCGGCGTCTCTTCCAAGGGATTGAGCACGTGCACGTCAGCGGTAACGCCGCCACGCTGCAGGAAGAGCTGAAATACTTCGCCGATCAAGACGCCGAACGGGCGTACCAAAGCTACTCGCTGGTCCGGATCGTAATCTGGGCGACGCCGATGCTTGGCTTCTTGGGTACCGTTATCGGTATCACGCTCGCGCTCGGTAACCTGTCGCCAGAGGCGCTGGTCAACGAACCGAAAGCGGCGATGGAAAGCCTGTTGGCTGGCTTGAGCGTCGCGTTTGATACGACGGCGCTCGCTTTGTCGCTGTCGATCTTCCTGATGTTCGCCCAGTTCGTTTGCGATCGCGTCGAGAACGAACTGCTGTCCGTCGTCGACGCCGCCGCCTCGGCCCAACTCAGCGGCCGCTTCCAACAAGCGGGCGGCAGTCGTGACCCCAGCATCGCCGCAATTCAGCGGATGGCCGAACGGATGATGCAAGCGACCGAACAACTGGTCGAACGCCAAACGCAACTTTGGCGAAACACGATCGACGGTGCCCATCACCACTGGGAAGAAATCGTCGGCGGCAGCAAGCGGCAGTTGGAAGAGTCGCTAACCGCGGCCTTGTCGGGTTCGCTAGAACGCCACGCGATCGCGCTGGCCAACGCCGAACAGCAAGTGATTCGCGACATCCGCGTCGACTGGCAAGAGTTCCAATCGGCTCTGGAATCAAACGCCCGCTTGATGCGCGACCAACAGAATCAACTGTCGCAACAAGGGGAAGTAATGCTGCGGGCGGTCGAAGCGGTGGGAGAAATCGCTTCGCTCGAACAAACCCTCAGCCGCAACCTCGATCAGTTGGCAGGCGCCGGTCACTTTGAAGAGACCGTCCTCAGCCTCGCCGCGACGATCAATCTGCTTAACAATCGGATGGGCGACTCGGGCAGTCGTCGCATCGATCTCGAGAAGAAGCCCTCGCAAGGTCACGCGGCATGAGTCGAGCCCACGCACGACGCAATAGCTTAGAAATCTCGCTCTTTCCGTTCCTGGCGGTCCTGATCTGCACAGTCGGCGCCCTGATTGTGTTGTTGGTCGTGTTGGTGCAACAAGCGCGAGCTTCGGCCGATAGCGCCCCCGCCCAAGTCGAGGTTTCGGCGGAGCCGGAAGCGACGCCGCCCCCGGCTGCGCCTTCCATTCCGCTGGCCGAACTGGAAGACCTGCGTCGTTTGCGTACCGAGCAGCGCGAACAGCTGGACGAAGAACGGCTACAGCTAGGCGGTATTGAAGATCACATTCGCCGCCTGACGACCGAAATTCGCCGGCTCGACGATCAAGTCAAACTGCTTCAGCAGCAGCGCGACGCTAAGATGTCGGATCAAGCCGAGATCGATCGGCAATTGGACGAAGTCCGCCGCCAAATGGCCGAAGCGCAGCAGAAGCTCGACGAAGAGCGTGAAAAGGCGGCAAAGAAGAAGCCGTCCTACGCGTTGATTCCTTACGATGGTCCCAACGGCACGCGGCGCCAGCCGATCTATGTCGAATGCATGGGAGATCGCGTGGTTCTGCAGCCGGAAGGAATTGAACTGTACGGCGCCGACTTTCGCCCGCCGCTTGGCGCCGGCAATCCGCTCGACGCCGCCTTGCGTGCGGTCCGCGAATACCGGATGAAGCAAAATCCGAATTCGCCCGATCCTTATCCGCTGTTGGTCGTGCGTCCCGACGGCGCCGAATCGTACGCCGCCGCGCGAGACGCGATGCTCTCGTGGGACGCCGAGTTTGGCTACGAACTGGTCGATGACGAGCTGGAACTACAATACCCGCCATCCGATCCGTTTCTCGCCCAGATGTTGATGCGAACGGTCGAAGTCGCGCGCCGCCGCAAACTGGCGGTGATGCGGGCCGCCCCACGAGAATATGGTCGCGTTGAAGATACCGGTTTGTTGTCCGCAACCAGCCGCGGCGGCTTCACCCCCAGCGGCGGCGGCAATGCCGATGATGGCTCGCCGTTTGGCAAGAATGGTTTCTTGGAGCAAGGCGCTCCGCTCGGCGGTCAGCCGGGCGCCGGTTCGCGCCGCATGGCAGGCCCCAATGGCGAAGCGACGTTTGATCGCTCGCAAGGGACGCCTGGCGGCTCGCAACAATTTGATCGCGCCTCCAGCGGCGGCCAAGGAACCATGGCGGCGTCGCTCCCCGGCGGTTACCAGACCGAAGCCCAGCGCAACGCCCAAGGGCCGCAGCTTTCGAGCGCGAGCGGACAAAACGCGATGTCGCTGCCGGCCGGATCGACCGATGGCGGGCAGGGGAACCCCAACGGCGACAGCACCAAGTCGGGCGGCTATGGATCGCCCCAAGGTCAATCGACCGCCAGCCAAGCAGGCGGAAGTCCCAGTAGCGGCGGCAGCGCTCCGATGGCGCCGCAATCGCTGGCGCAAACCCGTGGTCGCAACTGGGCGCTACCGGGTCAGTCGGCTCGGGCGACCGGGATCACGCGTCCGATCCATGTCGTCGTAACGGCCGACAAGATCGTGCTGGTTCCTGAAAAGGGAAGCAACAAGCGGCCCCAGGTCGTGCCGCTGCAAACCGACGTCCGTGGTGGGATCGACGAGTTCGTCTCCCAAGTCTGGACGCGGATCGAAGACTGGGGAATCGCCGGTCGCGGCATCTACTGGAAACCGACCTTGAAGGTCGACGTTCAGCCAGGCGCCGACCGAAACTTTGCCGAACTGTCAGCCCTGCTCAACGGCAGCGGCCTGGAGGTAGCACGCAACCAATGAGACGTCCCGTTCGACCACGCGATTCATCCGAACCGTCGCTCGACTCGTTCCTCGACGTCGTGACCAACCTGGTAGGCATTTTGATCATCCTGATCATGGTCATCAGCATCACGGCGCAAGAGGCGGTGACCGACGCCAAGGCGGCGCCGGCGCCATCGCCCGCTTCGCCGAGCATGCCTATCGAGTCGGTCATCGAGCCGGAAGAAGAAACCGGTTCGCTCGAAGAGGCGCTCGCCCTGAAGGCGGAGCTTGACCAGATCACGCACCAGCGAACCGCCGTCCGCGCCGAACTCGAACAAAAGTTCGAGGACCGCAACAAGCTGCAGTTCGTCCTGACCGCCGCCAACACGGCGATCGACCAGCGCCGCGAAGAACTGGGCGCGACGCAACAAGATGATTTCAATCGCAATCGAGAGCTGCTCGCCGAAAAGGCGAAGCTCAACGAGGTCTACACGACGCTTGAGAGCCTGGAAAACTTCCAGCCCGAATCGGTCGTGCTGAAACACTATCCGACGCCGATGGCGAAAACCGTGTTCGGTCGTGAAGAGCACTTCCGTCTACTGAACGGGAAGATCGCCTTTGTGCCGCTCAACTCGCTGGTCGAACAACTGAAGACTGACGCCGAACACAACGCAATGCAGCTTCGCGAGACCGACTCGGTCACGCGCACCGTCGGTCCGATCAGCGGCTTCTATTGCCGCTACACGCTGAATCGCAACGCCTACACCGTCGACACCAAAATGGGCGCCGCCCGCCGCGAAGTGGTCGAGCTGGACCACTTTGTGCTGGTTCCCGTTTCCGAACAACTGGGCGAACCGTTTGAACAAGCGATGAAGCCGAACTCCGACTTCATGCAGCGTCTGGCCGCTTGCGATCCGCAGCGCACCACCATCACCTTGTGGGCCTATCCCGACAGCTTTGAAGAGTTCCGCCAGCTGAAGCTGATGCTGGTCGAACGCGGCTTTGCGACCGCCGGTCGTCCGCTGCCGGCCGACTATCCGATTGGGGGCTCGCCCCAAGGTTCTCGCTCTTCGGCGGAATAGCCGCCGCAGAAGCAATTAAGGATTAACAACCCTTAATAATGTTTTTACGGAGCCCGAATTGACGATTCACGGGACCACGTATACCGTTACGGAAGTCCAACTGATTCGCAACTTTCGGGATGCTCCGCCATGGATAAGCCAGCTGATAACATCTTTTCGCATGCTGTCGCCCGCCTGGATAAGGCCTTCCAGCACGCCGACATCGACCAGGAGGCGGTCGAGCGTTTAAAGCACCCGAAGCAGGTGTTGGAAGTGACCATCCCGGTGCGAATGGATGATGGGACGCTCCGCATCTTTACTGGCTATCGCGTCCGCCACGACGCCACCCGCGGCCCGACCAAGGGAGGCATTCGTTTTCACCCCAATGTCGACCTGGCCGAGGTCAAAGCGCTCGCCTTTTGGATGACCTTCAAGTGTGCGGTCGCCAATCTTCCGTACGGAGGAGGGAAGGGGGGCGTCATCGTCGATCCGAAGGAACTGTCTCGGCTAGAGCTGGAGCGGCTCTCGCGCGGCTACATCGAACGGCTCGCCGACTTTATCGGTCCCGAAGTCGACGTTCCCGCCCCTGACGTCTACACCAATGCAATGATCATGGGCTGGATGATGGACGAATACTCCAAGATCCGTCGCCAGCACACGCCGGCCGTGATCACCGGCAAACCGATTCCGCTCGGCGGCAGTCTAGGACGCGACGACGCCACCGGTCGCGGCGCCTACTACTGCATCAAAGAGCTCGAATCGAAACAGGGCTGGAATCCCGAAGACAAAACCGTCGCCGTGCAAGGTTTTGGCAACGCCGGCCAGGCGGTCGCCAAGTTGCTGCACGCTGACGGCTACAACATCGTTGCGGTCAGCGATTCGCGCGGCGGGATCTACAAAAAGAGTGGGTTCGACATTCCGAGCCTGGCCCATGTCAAGAACGAATCGCGCCGCCTGCAAGCGGTCTACTGCGAAGGCTCGCTTTGCGAAACGATCGAAGCGGACGCCATCAGCAATGAGGAACTACTGGAACTCGATGTCGATATCTTGATTCCAGCTGCCCTCGAAGATCAAATCACGGGCGAAAACGCTCCGCGAATTCAAGCCGAAGTGATCGTCGAAGCGGCCAACGGCCCCTTAACGGGCGAAGCGGATGAGATCCTCAATGAAAAGGGAGTGCTGGTCGTTCCCGACATCCTGGCCAACGCCGGCGGCGTGACGGTCAGCTATTTTGAGTGGACGCAAAACCGGGCCGGCTACTACTGGCCGCTCGAACTGGTGCAGCAGCGTCTGCACGAAACGATGGCCCGCGAGTTCAACATGGTCTACAACCTAGCCCAGCAAAAGAAGATCGACATGCGAACCGCCGCCTACGTAGTGGGGCTCAACCGGATTGGGGAAGCGATCGCCTCGCAAGGTACGGCCCGGTACTTCACCGCGCAAGAGGACTAGCCGGGCGGGCCAGCAGATTTCGTTGACAAAGCGCACGGATTTGTGTTCGAGTACGTCTGCCGGAAAATTGCCACCGCCAAGTGGCGATTTTTCCGCCCCGGCGGTGAATCTCCGCCGAGTGAAATGATCTTTGGAAATTTGGGGGGACTTATAGACACGCCGGGAAAATGCGCCCGCTGCGGCAAACGCCGGGATCTCACCGCCGAAAAAAAAGAAACGTCGAGTCCACCCGCGCTCAAGAAAAATAGAATCGTCCAGTCCAGTCGGCTACACAGATTGCCTAAGCTGCCAACCGAAGGCAAACGAGAGCTCCCCCACGAAAAAAAGGAGCCGAGCAGTCCACTCCTCGCGCTCGAAAAAACGAAATCGTCCGGTCCAGTCGGTCCACTCGGCGGGCGGTCGACTCCTCGGGCGTTCGCTGTTCACCAATCTGCTAGCAAACTGTCTGCGGCAGCTATTGCGTCAAACTTAAGCTTTTCCTACCATCCGCGCCCGGAAACATCGTTTTTCAGCGCGCGGTGAAGGTCAGGTGATGAAGTTTCGAAGCGAAAACCACGCATTTGCCTACGGCATGCTCCTCTTGGTCGCGACCAGCATTGGTTGCGTGCCGGGGTTGTACACGCATAGCTCAGGCGACACTTCTTTGACCAACATTATGTCAGGTCCGCCTGCCGGTTCGCGCCGTAAACGGCACGTGCTGGAAGGGGAAGAAGAAGTGGTCGCCTCGGCGTCTCGCGATGCGGAGGAAATCTCGGCTCAGCACGAAGCGCTGCCCCCGGACTTTTTGGCCCGCGTGCAAGCGCTCACCTTGCCAGAGTCGGAAAAGTCCGCGATTCGCCGGCAGTTTAACGGCAGTTCGCCGAAAGAGTTGGAGCGGGTGCTCGGCATCCTCGAATCGCAGTTCTCTCCCGCCAAGCCGGTCGAAGAGAAGCAGGAAACCGAGCAGCCGCAAATCGCCGCCAGGCCAGCGCCGACTCCGCAACAATCGGCCGCGTCAAATGACCAATTGGCGGCGCTGCTAGAACAAATGAAACAGCGCGTCGGTCAGGCCCACGGCGACGTACCGCAGCGATTGCCTACCGCCGCAGGCACCTCGGCCGGCAATATGCCGACGGCTGAGCAAGTGGCCGAGTACGCCCGCACCAACAACCCGAATTTCACGCAGTACGAATTCACCCGCCGCGACCAACCGGTTCGCTCGGCGGCGGCGGCCCCCGCTTATCCGGTTCGACAGGTCTCGCATTCGGAACCGCTGCCAACTGCCGACGAAGCGATGCTGCAAGGCGCCCATCCCGATCAAATGATCGATCAGCGGGCCGGCATCGTCAGCAACGTGCCGCCAACCTCGATTCCGCCGACCGCCAGTCAAGCGAAGTCGAACCTGCCCAAGTCGGCGTCTGGCAAGGTGCAACCCCTTTCGCCCGACGAACTGACTGTGATGGAAGCGATTTGGAACCGCGGCCACGTCTCGCTCGAAGACATCTACAACCAACTCAACCAACATGCGATGCCGGCCGCTTCCGCCGATTCGGCCGACGGCGGTCGTTCGAGCGATCGCCCCGCCGCGCCGCCGACGCTGACCTACGACGAACTGCAATCGCTGATCTTCGACCTGGAAGATGCCGGCTGGGTCGCCCATCGCCGTGACGACAAGCGAATCCTCTATTGGTCGGAGCGAGACCGACCGGCTGGGACTTCGCAAGACTGGGACGGCGCCCTACGCAATGCGATCGCCGCCATGGAACAATCGCTGCGGGGCTCGCAGTTGAGCGCCGCCGAGCGCCAAACGAAAGAGATCCACCTGCGGATGCTCTACCTGATCGCCGAGCGCAAAGGGGAAGCGATGCAGAAGATCGAGGCGCTGCCGCCCGCCGAACAAGAGTTCTGGTCGAACCTGCTGTTCGCCGCCAGCGACTTCGCCCACAACGAAGAGATCCCGGTTGATCGCCGCAGTCTGCTCGCGCTCCGTTCGCTTCAGCAGGCGACCGCCAATCTGAGCGAGCTTTGCCCGCTCGATCTGCGGAACGTCACCTTCGTCCGCAACGTGAAAGGTTTTGGCGACTTCACCCCGTTTGAAAAGACGACGTTCACCGCCGGCGAAGAGCTGCTGGTTTACCTGGAGATCGAAAACCTGACCAGCAAAGAAGTCGACGGCCAGTTTGAGTCGACCTGGGGCGCTAGTTACGAGATCTTCAACGATACCGGTCGCCGCATCGACGTGCGGACTTTCCCCGAGTACAAAGATCGTTGCGCCAATCGTCGCCGCGACTTGTCGTTCACGTATCGGCTATATCTGCCCGAGAGCATTCCGCCCGGCCGTTATCGCTTGGAACTGACGGTCCGCGACAAAGAGACCGACAAGTTCGGCCAGGCGTCGCTCGACTTCGAGATCCAGGCCCAATAGAAGGGACGCATGACGACCGCTCCGTACGACGTACTGATCCTTGGCGCCGGCGGAGTCGGCAGTTCGGCTCTCTATCAGTTGGCCCAGCGGGGCGTCCGCGTGGCGGCGATCGATCGCTTTCAGCCGCCGCACATCCATGGCAGCTCGCACGGCGAAACCCGGATCATTCGCCAGGCCTACTTCGAGCATCCCAGCTATGTGCCGCTTCTGCAGCGCAGTTACGAGTTGTGGCGAGAACTAGAAGCGGCCTCCGATCGCTCGCTCTACCATGAGACTGGCCTTCTCGAAATCGGCCCTGCCGATGGCGTCGTCTTGCCAGGCGTGGTGCGCGCCGCCGAGCAATTCCAGCTGGAGATTGACCGCCTGACTCCGGCCGAAGCGGCGGGGCAGTTTCCGCAGTTCGTCTTTCCGGTCGATCACTGGATTGTCTTCGAACGTCGCGCCGGCTATTTGCTGGTCGAGGACTGCGTCTCCACGTTTCTCGACCTGGCGCAACAGCATGGCGCCGATCTGATCGCCGACACCGAGGTCTTCGCTTGGCGTCGCGACGGCAATGGATTTTGCGTCTCGACTTCTCGCGGCGAGTACCGTACGGCCAAGCTGATTTTGGCAGGCGGCGCCGGCGCGACGCAGCTTTGCGCGGAGCTAAAGGTTCCGCTCCGAATCCTGCGCAAGCATCTGCACTGGTACGCGATTGACGACGCACGACTACGTGAGAGCGACGGTTGCCCTTGCTACTTCTTCGAGTCGGCCGGCTCCTACTTTTATGGCTTTCCCGAGATCGTCGCCGGCGGCGGATTGAAAGGCGCCGAGCATAGCGGCGGGGACGAGCTGAAGTCCCCCTGGGACTACGATCATGCAGCCGACGAAATCGATCAGCAGCGAATCGAAGCGTTTTTTGGACGGTCGATCCCCGGCGTCTCCCGCAAGTCGCTCCGTCATGAGACCTGCCTGTACACGGTGACGCCTGACGAGAACTTTCTGCTCGGTCTCTGGCCCGGCGAAGATCGCGTGGCGGTGGCGGCGGGGCTGTCTGGGCATGGCTTTAAGTTTGCGGCGGTGCTGGGAGAAGCGCTCGCCGATCTGATCGTGACGGGGCAAAGCCTGTTGCCGCTAGAATTTCTGGCGCCGGATCGCTTCGCACGATAATTCCCCGGACAAAAGCGGCTCTATATTCTTCCCCAGATACGCTCGATCGCGACCTATACTTTCGCGCTTGCGTTTGCGCCAAGAATGCGCAATCGCTACTTTCGATTCGATCCGCGTACCTTGTATTGCCTGAACCATGAACGGTCTCCTCGACAACCCGCAAGTCCAGTATTGGCGCAAGACAGTCCTCGAGAAGAAGTGGCTGATCATCGCCCCAATGATCGCCGGCGGACTGTTCGCCATGGTCTTCGCCTTGCTGCAGCCCAAGCTCTGGAGCGCCGCGCAAACGCTGGTCGTCCGTGATGCGGCGATTGGTCAGCTCGACAACCAAGGTCGCTTCAGCACGATCGACGATATGCAGATCGCGCAAGAGACGATCGTCCAGGCGACCCGCAGCACCCCCGTGGTGAAGAAGACGCTGGAAACGGTCGGCCCCACCCGCGCCAGCAGCGACTTCCCCTCGCTCGACGATATTGATACGCTCCGCGATCGCATCGCTATTGCGCCCCCCAATGGCGCCGAGTTCGGCACGACCGAAGTCTTGATTCTGTCGGTCGAAGGAACCAGTCGCGACCGCGCCGCCAAGCTGGCGTCGGTCTTGAGCCAAGAGTTGCAATCGGCCCTGCGGCGGATCCGCAACAGCAAAGCGGCCAGTGTGATCGCGGAACTTCAGCGGGCCGTGGAACTGGCGCAGGGGGACCTGAACGACTCAACCGCCAAGCTGGAAGCGTTCGAGCGAACCGTCGGCAGCGACCTGGGAGAACTCCGCAGCCTGAACGAAACCGCCTCGACCGACGGCAAGCTGCAAGCGACGAATCGTCAGATCACTGACGAGTTGCGCCAAGCCGAGTCGAAACGGGACATGCTCCGTGAGTTGCTGCAACTGCTGGCCGATTCCAAAGACAATCCCAATAAGCTGCTCGCCGCTCCTAATCAACTGCTGTCGGCCCAACCGGCGCTCCAGCGGCTGAAAGACGGCCTGGTCGACGCCCAACTTAACAAGTCAAGACTGCTTGGCCGCATGAACCCCGACCACCCGCAAGTTCGGGCGGCGGTCGCGGCGGAAAAGGAGGTTCGGGAGAACCTGTTGGACGAACTGGCGCACGCGAACATCGCCGTCGACAACGAACTGCGGGTCAACCAGGCGCTGATCGCTTCGCTGACGAAGCAAGAGCAAGAAGTCCTTGGCAAGCTGGGCGGCATCGCCGGCATGCGAGCTCAATACAACAACCTGGCCTCGAACGTGCAGGAACGTCTGCAGAACCTGGCGACCGCGCAAAAGCAACTGAGCGACGCCAAGGCGAACTTGCTGGGCGCCGAATCGACAAGCCTGATCACGCTGGTCGACTCACCGGTGGTTGGCGCCTATCCTGTCGGCCCAGGTCGCAAGCTGATTGTGGCGGCCGGAGTTGCCGGCGGACTGCTCATTGGCGTCGGCCTATTGGTGCTGACTTCGCCTGGTCCGGTGCAATTCGGGCGGCGACTTAGCGACAAGCTGTGGGGGAAACGCGCCAGCGATCATCCCGATGGCCCCGCCGCCATCGTGCAACCTGGCGGCCGCCGCGCAGCCGATCCACCAGCGCCGTCGCCCCAGCCACAAGCGAGTGGGCGCGAACGCCGATCGGGACGGGGACGTCGCGCCAGCGACTATTCGCCGACCGACGGTCCGCCGGAAGGCCAACCCGATCGCCGTGGTGGAGGCGCACCGATTCCGCCGCTGCCCGATACCGGGGCCAGTCCGCCGATGAGCGACAATCCAACTTCGGCGCAATAGCCTGTTAGCTGCCTGTTGAAAAATGCCCTCGTGGCATTTTCCAACCTCGCCAGGCTCAGAGCATCGCTCTTCGCGGCTCGCAAAATAACGACTTACGTCGCTATTTTGGGATCGCATCCCTGCGATCCAGCAGCCCGTTGAGAAAATCAACGGACTGTTAGAGCTGAGCGCCGAACTTGGCGCCAAATAGCCCCGAGGTCAGAAAAGCGACCAAGGCGGCAAAGCTAACCGGCGCCTGCACATGGAACTGCCACAGCGTGGCGACCGAAACGTCGTCGGCAGCCAGATAGAACGCCAAAATCGCCCCAATCGGCGCCGTCAGTACCGCGGTAAGCAACCCATAGGTGACCGCGTTGGTGAGATTAAACTGGGGATCGCCTGTCTTGTCGGGCGTCCGTGCGACCTTGGTGTTCATGAAGTCTTGGCGACTTGCGGTCGCCCCTCGCTAGCAGACGAGATGAGCCACGGTCGATCCATGACCGTTTGTAATACAACGTACGGTCGCAACCTGAGGGCGTTTCACACGCACCGCCAATTTCTTGGAAATTCCCCGTCGGCCCGTTTTCGGCTGCGGCCGATGACGGCAACGCCACTAATACTATTGGCAGATCGCAAGAGAATCGTGCGCACCAAAGATGAAGTTCCAGATTTAGCGGCGATCTGCAGTCGCGTGGCGCGGATCGAGCTCTTCCGAGAAGCCGACGAACAATCGCTCTAGCGCCAATCGCCCACGATCATCGTGAGAGTGCGTCCCTTTCAGCGAGAGGTCAAGCTTCAGCAACTGCTGGAATAATCGCCCGGCCCGGATACTTCCCAGACGCTTCACCCGCTGCTGCGCTTCGTCGAGCGCCTTCGGCCAGTTCGGAAACCCAGCGTCGGCCAGGGCGTTTCGTAGCGACTTCGACTCGCCGTTCCGTTGGGCTCGCTGATAGATTCGGGCCGCCGCCGCATATCGACGCAGCGACCAGGCGATCTGCCCGTACAGCTTTTGCGGCCGCTCTCCCATCGAGAACAGCTTATCCAGGTCTTCCAACACGCTGGCGGTCCGCCCTTCGACCGCCGCGTCGACCAAGTCCCAGATCGCCTTCATCCGCCACCCGCCGACAACGTCGCGGACCAGGTTAGCCGAGACCTTGCCGTTCGGCTCGACATACAGCGATAGTCGCGCCAGATCCTGATCGATCAGTCCCAGTTCTGGACCGATCAGTTCAACCATCATTTCGGCGGCGTCTCGCTCGAGCTTGATCTGGTGCGTCTTCTTCGCCCACTTGATCATCCAGTCGTGCAAGGCCTTGGCGTCGGGGACGCTCCGCTTGCCTGACTTTTTCTCGGGCAGATTGCAGTCGACCTGCAGACCAGTGGCGTCGAGCTTTTTGAACAACTTGGTGCTCTTCGGCCAGTTTTCGACGACCAACACCAGCACACCGCTACGCTTTGGCTTTTCGACGTACTTTTCGAGTTCGGCCCGATAGCGACTGACGAAGTCGTCCGCTCCGTCCAAGATCACCAGCCGGCGACTGCCCCCGCCAAACAGGCTGACCGTGCCGACTTCGTCAATGACATCCCGCCACGCCGCGGTCTTCCCTTCTAGCCGCGCGACCGGCACATCCTCTTCATCACCGCCAACGACCACATGACGGATCTGTCGCAAGGCCAAGCGGGCGAGTATCGCTTCGCGGCCATAGACAACGGCCACGCCCGGCACTTCGCCGGTCGCATCATCGAGATAATCAAAACAGTGAACGGTTTGCGACATGCCGAACAGGGGAACAGCGGCCGAAGAATCAGAACCGCTGTAGCCTACCCGGCAGCTACCGAATTGTCACGGGTAGAGACGCCTGATTGGGGGACGAGGAGACCGGCTTGATCGACCGGATCTTGCCTTGCGGCGTCAGCCCGTCGTTGGCTATCGGCCGGGTAATCTTCGCTTCGTGGCGATTTCCGGCGGCGTCAGTGGCGACCAGTTTCAGATAGATGTCGGCCGGCACATCCGGCGTAATTCGCCAGGCGAAGTGACGATCGTTCGGCAGATTCTCGGCGACCGGCTTCCAGGGCCCATTGGGCGAGCCGGCGTAGTAAATCGAAATCGGATTCTCGCTCAGCGCCCGATCGTCCGCCTCCCATTCGATATCGAGCTGACCAACCCGGGCGCCTTGGCCGTAGACGACGTTGGCGATCTTGGCGTTCGGCGGGGTCTCATCGACGACGATCCAGATATCGGCCAGCGAACCCGCTTGCGGACGCCGCCCGGTCAGGCCGTTGCCCCCTTCGACCACGACGCGAAAGCCATACGTCCCTTCTGATTGGACCTGCACTTCGATCGGGCTGGTCTGGTCCGGGTCAATGCCGCCCGGTTCCCAGCTTCGGCCGCCATCTTTGGTCAGCCAAAGTTCGACCTGGCCAATGCCCGAGGGGCCGACCGCATCGACGCTATAGTTAAGCTCGAACTTCTTGAAGTTGATGTACTCGGGCGTCACGCCAGGGGGCAAGTCGAGATTCACCTCAGGACGTTTCGGCCCAGCCACCGGCGGTTGAACGGCACTGTCGACCGGTTTCGACGCCGCGGGAGGAGTCGGCCCCGCCGAGTATTGCGAGTAGGTGGAATAACGGGAGTTGTTCGCCGCGGCCGGGGTCGACGCCGGTTGGGCCGATGGAGTCGCCATTGGCGTTCCGCTTGGCGGAGTCGCATTGTTGGCGGCGGTCGCCGATGGCGTCGCAGCCGGCGGAGCGCCAGGGACGCGGTTGTCGGCAGGCCAGGGAACCGAGGCCGGTTTCTGCGCGTCACGGCGGCGGAACGGATCTTGCGGACCGCCGGCATTGGGAGCCCCGCGATAGATGTCGCCATCGGGCACGGGACGTTGTGAGTTGACGCTCCCCCATTGCGGACGCGTCGCGACCAGCGGAACGGTCGTCGTCTGCTGAGCGCTGGCGACATTGCCGGCCCGGTCGTGCGCCTCGAAACGAACCAGCATGTATCGCGTGGTCGCATGCGGCGCCCAACGCGTTTCGCCGGCGATGACGTTGTTCTCGTTGTACGCCTTGGTCGCATCGACCGTCACATTGGTGAAGGGAGCGTCCGGCGCCGTTTGATACGACAGGTAAATGTGCTCGGGATCGACCAGGGCGTCGCTGACCATCCAGCGGGCGATGATCTCGCCGCTGGGGAGCGGATTCAGCTCGAGCTTGACCGTCGGCAGTTCGGTATCGACGCGGACCTTTAGTTCCGGCTTCTGCTCACTGACCGACAGCTTGCCGTCGCGCGTCATCGTGCGAACCGAAAACCAATATTCGCCGTCGTTGTTGGTCTGAAAGACAAAGCGGTTGGCGGCGGGAGACTCGGCGCGATACTGCGACCAATTGATCCCTTGATCGTTGGAGACCATCAGGTGAACTTCCACCGGCGGATTCGGTCCGTCTTGCTTCACCTGGAAGGGGATCGCGAACTCACGCTGACGCGTCTCCATCACTTCCAACGCCGACGGACCGGTAGGTCGAGCCTGTTGGGCGAACAGGCCTAGCGGGCAACCAAGTAGCCCGACCAATCCCAGCGACAAATAGCGAATGATGGTAGTCAATGTAAGTAGCTGCCCTGACGACGTCTGCAGAAAGTCAACGACGGTTGTTCGTTACTATCGGACGATTAGGAAATGTCGCTGGAGATAGCAGCCCTGTTTGGTCCCGTTAGCGAACCATGGAAGACTTTGCCGACGGCGCAGAGTTTGTCCGTCCTAGGGGTGCTGCCGGTATTGCCCCCAACTGTCGACTTCTATCGCTAGTCGAATCTCGCCCAGTCGGACGCCGCCCCGCAACCGGCCAGGTTTATCAGACGCGATCACGGCGTCGTCAGCAGGTCCTGCAGTTCGGTATAGACCTCTTCTCTCCCGTCGCGGGTCGACATGTCGTGCATCAGTTGCTGACTTGTGTAGTCGGGCAGCAAGAAGACGTCCCCTCCCTGCATGACGACATTGCCGGTCAGGCTATTGGGCAAGGTTGCGGCGTTTTCGGGATCATTTTCGATCAGCAGCGAATCTCGATTGAGCAACAGATCGGTCGGCTCGATCCAATTGACTCCGGTTCCGTTCTTTTCAACTACCAACAGCACCGAATCGGGATCATCGGCGACATCGCCCCGTGAGACGCCGCCGTCATCGGGAAACAAGGTTTGCTTACCGCGAATCACGACAAACCGCGTGTCATAGTAGCCGCCGCTGCTGGAGTCGTCAAAACTGCGATAGACGCTCGGCATTTCGTAGACCAACTGCATGTTGGTCGGATCGTCCCACGGCAAACTCAGGTTGTACCGAGAGTAAATGTCGGAGTGCCCCAGAAATGGCAACAGCAGCACCCGCCACGAGTGCATCGGCTTCCCCTTGTCGTCGGTCGTGACCGCCGGCGGGAAAGCCCCATAAGTATCGTGATAGGCGTTCATCGCCTCGGCGATACGTTTGAGATTGTCGCGTGAGGCCTCGTTTTGCGTATTGCGGCGGGCTTGGCGGATCGCCGGAACCGCCACGCTGGCGACGCCGCCGCCGCAAATCGCCAAGCAAGCGAGCCCCGCAAACGAAAAGCCCAGGATCATCATGATCGTCGACAGCGGCATCCGGGCCTGATCGGTCTCGGCAGGGCGCCGCCGAGCGCCAGGTTTCACGACCTGCGCGACCGTCGGCCCGGTCGCAGCCAACTGCGGAATCGTAATCGTCTTGGCGCAAATGGCGCACGGGCCTGATTGGCCGGCGTAGCTTTCATCGATTTCCATTTGCGTCCCGCAGTGGGGACAAGTAAACGAGATCGGCATAGGGTAAGCATTCTGCGAGGGGGGCGTCGAACAGCGCCGATTATAGGCGTCCCTGGCGACGATCGCTAACAGTCCGTTGATTTTCTCGACGGACTGCGTGATCGCACGGATGCGATCCCAAAATAACGACGTAAGTCGTTATTTTGCGAGCCGCGAAGAGCTACGCTCTGAGCCTGGCGAGGTTGGAAAATGCCACGATGGCATTTTTCAACAGTCAGCTAACAGTCTGTCAATTTCTGGCTCGGAAGTCTTGCACGATCTGCACGTATTGGGCCGCCAAGTCGGCGATCCGCTGCATATCGCCGGTCGCGACCGCTTGCTTGTCAATCAAAGACCCACCCACGCCCAAAGCACAGGCGCCTGACGCCAGAAAGTCAGCCGCGGTCTGCAAATTGACGCCGCCGGTCGGCATTAGCTGGATGTAGGGCAGGGGACCATGCAGCGCCTTCAGGTACTTCGGCCCAGTAATCTCCGACGGAAAGATCTTCACCACGTCGGCCCCGGCCTGCCAGGCGGTCAGCACCTCGGTGGGCGTCAGCGCTCCAGGCAGGACCGCTTTACTGTAGCGCCGGCACAGCTCGATCGTCTCCAGGTTGATCGCCGGCGAGACGATAAACTCGGCGCCCGCCAATATGGCCAGTCGGGCGGTCTCGGGATCCAAAACTGTCCCGGCGCCCAACACAATCTTCCCCCCCAGCCGGTCGGCGACCGCTTCCAGCACCTGGTGCGCCTTGGGCACGGTGAAGGTCACCTCGATCGCATGAACGCCGCCGGCCAGCAGCGCTTCGGCGATATCGACGACCGCTTCGGGGCGATCTGCCCGCAGAACGGCGACAATTCCGCAATCGGTGATCCGCTGGACGGTGGTCGGTGCTGGCATGGCGGTGCGGTTCCCCCAGAAAGACGTTTGCTGACGCAGCGGAGGACGCCCAGACGACGGTTCCGCCCCATCGATGCGAAAAAAAGGTAAACTCAAGTGAGGCCAACTTTTAGGCAAAGCTTTGTCAAACTGGCCAAACATGAGATAATACCAAAACCAGACGCCGCTCGGGCCGCGCGGTTGTTCTCCTCTCCACCCCGCGCTCGCTTGAAGAAGAATGGACGCAGAAACGTTCTGGAACCTAGGACAGGGAATTGTGCTACTAGTGCTTTCACTCGTAGCACTGATACTAGCGTTCCAAATTATGAGAAGGTTTCGGGATCGCGCCGACGACGACCTGCCAGAGCAAGAAACACTGCTATCAAACTTCCGGGATTTGCATTCACGGGGTGCTCTTAGCGACGAGGAATTCCGAAAGATTAAGACGGACATTTCGACGCAAATCCGTAACGCGGCAACAGATCCAAAAGATGAGCCGCAATCGGAAAAGCCAAAGGATGTCTGACTTTTTTGCGGTTATGTTCCGCACAAACGTAACGATGCATCCGTACATCGAGTTGTTCAAGCCTGGGAGGCTGCTGGGTCGAAATCACAACTTGTCAGCGACAACGCGTGACTTCGAGCCCGGAATGTACGGACGCTTGAGATAGATTTACTAGAGAACGATAGCTCGACTCTCTGCGGACAAGGATGCCCCCCGGGCCCACGGCTTCACCGCCAACGGCCAATCGAGCGACACCTGGGAGTTTGGAACTGAGTCGGCGAACATCGCCCTTTCGCCAATGACGCGACTATACGTCGCGCTCGGTTCAACTTGAGAAGCCGTAAAGGAGTTATGTGAATGCCCGCGGGAAAAGATCTCACTGGTGGACGTCGCAGTTCGACGAATAAAAAGAACGCTTTCTGTTCGTTCTGCCGCAAAAGCTACCGGGAAGTTGGACCGCTGGTCGAAGGGCCCGGTGACGTTTACATCTGCGGAGAATGTATCGATCTCTGCAAGTCGATCCTCGAACAAGAGAATCGCCGTCGCGGCGCCAGCGGCAAACTGTTTAACCACGTTCCCAGCCCACGCGAAATTATGACGTCGCTCGACGAGTACGTCATCGGCCAGGGTAACGCCAAAAAGGTGCTATCGGTCGCCGTCCACAACCACTACAAGCGTCTGATGATGGGCGCCGAAGGCGCGGACGTCGAAATCGAAAAATCGAACATCCTGCTCGCCGGCCCGACCGGCAGCGGCAAAACGCTGCTCGCTCGCACCTTGGCCCGCATCCTCAACGTGCCGTTCGCCATCGGCGACGCCACCACGCTGACCGAAGCCGGCTATGTGGGCGAAGATGTCGAGAACCTGCTGCTGAAACTGCTGCACGCCGCCGACTTTGACGTCGAAGCGGCTCAGCGCGGCGTGCTGTACATCGACGAAATCGACAAGATCGGCAAGACGTCCAACAACGTCTCGATCACCCGCGACGTCTCGGGCGAAGGGGTCCAACAGGCCCTGCTCAAGATGCTCGAAGGAACCGTCGCCAACGTTCCGCCGCAAGGGGGACGCAAGCATCCGGAACAGCAGTATATCCAGATCGACACCAGCAACATCCTCTTCATCTGCGGCGGCACGTTCGTCGGGGTCGAAGACATCGTTCGCAAGCGTCTGGGACGCAAGTCGATCGGGTTCGGTCAACAATCGGGCTACAAGAGCGAAGCCGACTCGGCCGAATGCCTGCGAAACGTCACCAGCGACGACATCCTGGAATTCGGTTTGATTCCGGAACTGGTCGGTCGTCTGCCGGTCGTCTGCTCGCTCGAACCGCTCGACGCCGCCGGCCTGAAGAGCGTGCTAACCGAGCCGAAGAACGCGTTGACCAAGCAGTACGAGCAACTGTTTGAAATGGAAAACGCGTCGCTTGAATTCGCCGATGACGCCCTGGAAGCGATCGCCCAACGTGCCCTGAACAAGGGTACCGGCGCCCGCGGCCTCCGCTCGATTATCGAAGAAGTGATGCTCGACATCATGTTCGATCTGCCGGAACAAGAGCCCGGCAGCTCGTTCTCGATCACTCGAGAAGTTATCGAAGGACGCGACCCACTCTTCAAAATGCCGGAAACGAAGAGCGCGTAATTAAATCCCCTCCGCTAGTTTGACGTAGCAACTTTGACCTCCGCAACTTGATAGCGAACCCAAGCCCCAGCCGACTCTCCACCGGCTGGGGTTTTTTCGTGCGCGCTACGGGAGTTGGCGAACGAATCGTAGCCCGACGCGCGCGTTTTGAAGTTGCGCGATTCAACATTTCCCGAACAACGAAAAAGCGCAACATCAAAACGTGCGAGCGAGGATTCTCTCTATGGGACTCAACGATGTATAGCGTTCTACGCTTTATAGAAGTCGCCGATCAACTGGAAACGATCGGCGCTCATGTAAACGCAATCCTGCCAAGCGCCTATGATGGTCCAGATCGAATCGGCGGGCGGTTTTCAATCTCCCTGTCTAGAGCGTTTTTCTGATAGCTGTAGCGTTTCTGGCGTTGGTGAGGCAAGCTGGTCCAGGCGACCGAAGCAGGCGAATCCTCAAGATTCGTCGATGCAGGTCAACGCCGACCAGCGCGGCCGCAACCAGCCACAACGCTAAAGATTGAAGAAAACCGCTCTAATGACACCCAATCATCTTACCGCCCACCATCACTCCAAGCATCGTGCGCCTGTTCCGCCTTCGCCGCGTACAGAAACTGCAGGTACTGCATCTTGGCCCGGTACGACTGATTGAGCGTTTGCAGCTTTTCCATGCCGCCTAAATACTGCTGGATCAACTCCGGCGAGCGTTCCCCGGCAAGAATTTTCTCAGCGGCGTAGCGTACTTGGTAGAGTTGCCGATCCATCAGGCCGAGCACCTCGGCGAGATCGCTGCGCGAGGCCGCGATGTTTTGATCCTGCGGGAAGGGATCGAGACTGATTAGCTCACGCGTGCGTTGGCTGGTTTGGGAGATCGTATCTACCGCTTGCAGGCCCGATCGTACGACCGCTTCGATATCGTTTTCGGCAGCGATCTTCGGCGCGTCAAACTGCGCGGCGTCGCCCCGGGGCCCTTCCAGGCCGCGAAACAAGGTAAAACCGACATATGCGACAACGCATACTACAACCGGTACTAGAATCCGCATAACAACTCCAAAGCAGCATCTTTAGCCCACCGATGGAAGTATAGAGCACAAAACGCGCAGGGGGTCGGTAAGTTTAACAGTCCGTTGATTTTCTCGACGGACTGCGTGATTGCATGGATGCGATCCCCAAATAGCGACGTAAGTCGTTATTTTGCGAGCCGCGAAGAGCTACGCTCTGAGCCTGGCGAGGTTGGAAAATGCCACGATGGCATTTTTCAACAGGCAGTTAAGCTTCGCCAAGAAAACAAAAAACGCCGACTTGCGGGTGGTCGGCGTCTTTCGTTCTGTCAGTCAGGAGTCGCTTGCTTCGGTTTAGCGGAACAGCGACGTTCCGCCTGGTAAGTAATACGTCGGAGCGCTGCGGCTGGTTCGCTCCCATTCCAGCAAAACCTTTTCCTGGGCCGGCGGGCTCGGCTGGGTCGGGGCGATCGGTTGCGGCTGCGAGCCAATCTGGCGGGCCGCTTGATCGGCGGCAACATTCATCACCACGTCGCCGCCGGGCGTTTCTTGGCCGCCGCGATGATAGAAGCCGTCGCTATTGGCGCTGGCGCTCACCTGGCGAACCGGCTGCGACTTGGCGCCGCCAATCGGAGTCATCGCATACGAAGCCGGCGTGGCGACCGGGCCATCAGGGCTTTGGCCGCGAGCGACGAACGGCTGCGGATGGTTCTGGGCAAGTTGCTGCTGCGGACCACGGACGTTGGCCAATTGGCTGCCGTCGCGAACCCAATCAAGCCAGGCGACCTGCAGATCGCTGAGGCTGTGGTAGCCGTAGTACTTGTTGGTCGAACGGGTCCAGTTGTTGGTCCGCATTCCTTCGCCGACGTACTGCACATATTTTTGCTTGCCGCCCTGGACGATCAGGTAGCGAGCCAGCGAGTAGCCTTGGGCGTATAGCGGCAAGACGTCGGGCGGGTAGTCTTCCATCGAAAACATGCGATTGAAGGCGATGCCACGATCGGTGGTCAGGCATTCGTACAGCAGCTTGGTGTTCTTGTTCTTCTCCGATTCGTGCTCGACCGTCGTGCAGGCGCCTTCGTCGGCCCAGCGGGGCAGGGGACGACCAAAGTGCGTGGCGAAGATCGTGTGCAGCACTTCGTGCGGCAGCACCGAGTCGAGGATCCGCTCTGGCGAACCTTGGATTTCCATCGTCCAGTTGAACGGCACGCCGCGGTTGAAGGCGAACTGGGTGAAGCCGCCGGCGCCGCCGCCCACCTTCACCAAGATCGGGCAAGGTTGCGACCAGGGGGGCAATTCGCGGCCGAGCCATTCGGTCGCATGCTGTTTGCGGAAACCTTCGGCCGCCAGGCAGACCTGTTTGGCCATTTGCTGATCGGGCGCGGTGACCACGAAGTTTTCGGTGCGGTAGTTTGCGCCTAGCGAGAGTAGCGCGGCCAGCAGAAGCGCCGCGAAGCGGATACGAGCTTCCATGCTCTTGGAATCTCCAAGTGTTCTGGGATCGTGCGGGTACGAGTCGCCTCCTGCAACTCGCTTCTTGGGCGCCGCGTCGGTTCCCGGGGGAGGAACTCCAGCAGCGAGGGACGACGCTGATTCCAATCAATCGCCGTCACTTCGTCATTGGCGCCACATGACTTGGATCAGTGACGCAATCTCTTTCTCGTCAGCGAAGGCCCCCCAATAGGAGCCCGCGACCTTCCATGCCGCAATCGCCGTTTGTAAAGATTACAGGCAACCTAATCCAGAACGCCGCGATCACCTAGACCAGTTTTGCACAGTTTCGGAACGCCGCGACGAAAACAACGCTAGCGTGGTGAACGTTCCGCGCCACGGTCCGTTACGCAAGGTCTCGCATGGCGGTTCACGCTTTTCCCGGGCGACGCTTTTTGTGCTTGGTCGCCGGCGGTTTTTCGCTCAGCAGATAGCGCCTTTCAGAATTAACGAGAAAACGCCCAGCCAGCGCCGTTCGGCCCAGCAGCATGCGGCAGAGCATCGTCTTGCGGCAGACCAAGCCCAGTTCGACTAGAGCTGCATGGTCGCCGATTTGGATGGTCGTCTCGACAATCAGCCGATCGTGGACGCTGCCGTTGCTCGATTTGATGCGCGTCCGGCGTTTGATGGGCGCTTCAATGGTGACCAGGTTGTCCCGGTTTTTCTTCGAGAGGGCCACGTGAAACAGCACGCGTTCGCCCGGCAGCTCTTCAAAGTCGACGACGTCGATGGCGCTGCTGCGAGCGCCGCTGTCTGATTTGGCCCGAATTGGCGGAACGTTCCATTCGGGCAGCGCTACAAACTCTTGCCAGCCGATAACGACTGAATCCGGTTTCTGGTCGGTCACTGTTACCCTCGCGCGTGTAGCCTCTTGCTTTGGCGAAGATTTTAGCCGATCCGATTTCGCCCCGGCAGATGCAAACTGCCGCCCGAGGGTCGCTTTCGCAAGACGGATCAGCCCCCGATCAATCGACCGGGGACTGATCGACATCCAGAATCGCACTGAAATACATCACAAACTTGCCGTTGCGGCGGCTCTTGATGGTATCAACCAGTTTGACCGCGGCGTTCAACACGTCGCGCCGGCTAATCTGCCCCACTAATTTGCCGTCGCGCAGGACCGGTAAGCGACGATATTCGGTGCTCTTGAAGATCTGGATGCAACGCAGTAAGTCGGTTTCTTCATCAATCGTCCGATTGGGATCGGTGTTCATGAAGGCCCGCACTTCGTTGGACGGTAATTGCTCGTACATCGCGTCGAGCAGAAAGTTCATCGAAGTCTTCTCAGAGAAAACCCCCAGGTAGGTCCCCGCCTGATCGACGACCGGGGCGCCAGAAATGCGGTATTGCAGAAGCTTACGCATCGCGTCCATCGCGTCATCTTCAGGACGAAGCGTGATTAGCTTGGTCGCCATAAAGTCACGAGCTACCGGCGCGCGGCCTTCCGAAGCAGAAGAATTCATCGTCACAGTCCCCTTTCCCTAACAAGTAGGAGAAAAAAAGATTGGATGAGCGGGGAGCTTCTAAGTATCTGAAGAGGGAGTTCATTTTAAGCGGGGCGAGTGAAATGCAGCAATCTTTTTCTTGCAAGTTTTTGGAACAAATCATTCCAATAAGTATCTCTAATGGATCCCAGAATGCCGCAAGCCCCCACATTTACGCCGGTTGATTCGTTGCCCTGATTTCTCGAGACACCAGACGCTACAGGTTCAGTTTGACGGTTTTTTGGAAACAAAGTAATCTTAATAGTGCGCAGAATCCCTCATGCCTCATGCCTAATGTGTGGAATGGAGACCTACGATGTTTAAACAGGGCGATCCGGTGGTCTATCGCAAGACCAAACACACCACGCATCCAGGTCCCCGCGCCTATGACACCGATCCAGAACCGCGAGGCGAGTACTACACTTACGCCGTCGACAAGTACTGGGTGATCGAGCAAATCGACCAGGACTCGGTCGTCGTACGTACGCGAAAGGGAAAAATCCACGCCATCAAGCGTGACGACCCGCGCCTACGTGCCGCCAACTGGTGGGAGCGTTTGTTCCTTCGCGGTCGATTCCCTGGCGCAGAAGCCGGTATGCCCAAGGCGAACTAGACGTCGCCCGATAATTCGACGCACTTACATACAAGCGCCGAGCCAGAGATCGTTCACCTCTGGCTCGGCGTTTTTGTTTTCTTGCGTGTGAAAGGGGTCCAAACTTACTTGACGCCCAGTTGGCCCTTCATCTCTTTGACCACGTCCAGCATCCGGCCCGGGCTACCCATCTGGTTGTAGCCGCCGTCGACATGCAAGATCTCGGCCGTTACGCCTTGCGACATGTCCGACAGCAAGTAGCTGCCCGCCTTGCCGACTTGCTCGTGAGTGATGCCGTCGCCGGTCGGGGCGATCGCCGCGTACATCTCCAGCATTTCCTTGGCGCCGACGGCGCTGCTGGCCAGCGTCTTTAGTGGGCCGGCGCTGATCGCGTTGACGCGAACCCCATCCGGGCCCAGGTCGAAGGCCAGGTATTTGACGATCGAATCAAGCGCCGCTTTGCAGACGCCCATCATGTTGTAGCCCGGCACGATTCGCTCGCCGCCGTAATAGGTCATCGCACAGACCGAGCTGTTCTTGCTCAAGATCGGTCGGGCCGCGTTGGTCAGCGCGATCAAGCTGTAGGCGCTGATATCCATCGCCAACTTAAAGCCTTCGCGGCTGCACTGGACCGTCGGCACCCGCAGATCTTCCAGCGACGCAAACGCCACCGAGTGCAGCAAGAAGTCGATCTCGCCAAACTCTTGCTTCGTCTTCTCCATCACCTCGGCGATATTCTCGTTCGACTGCACGTCCAGCGGAACCAGGAACTTCGCGTTCGGGTTTCCTTCGATCAGCTTGCTGACGCGGTGTTGGTTCTTCTTGCGGTCGTCTTCCGGCTTGTCCGGCAGGTGAGTAAATCCGCACTGCCCGCCGGCCGCCATGATTTGCTCAGCAATCGCCCAAGCGATCGAGTGATTGTTGGCGACGCCGACGATCAGCCCTTTTTTCCCCTCGAATAGTTGCACTGCGAGATCTCCTCCGCCTAGCGTCCAAATAGTCTGCGGCTCTTAAACCGTGGTAATAATTGCCCAGAATACCCGTTTCCGGCCCCTCTCAAAAGCGGACTTCCTGATACGTCCAGCTCCACGCCCGAATCATTTTGATAACATACAGGCGTAATCCTTTGACGACGGTAACGGAGACCCCGGCATGGGCGGAGCCCAATACGACGAAATCGAATCGGCCCTCGCCCTTGGCGAAGCGCAAAATCTGCTCGGCGCCCGGCACCTGCGGGTCGTCGCCCTGGCCACCGCCGCCGATCGGCTCGAAAAATACCTGCACGACGCCCTCGACGCCATCTTCCAGCAGGGCTCGGCCGACTACTTGGCGGTCGCCGCCCGCAATAACCTCGGCCAATGGGCTACTCTGGCCGAAGCAGGCCGCCGGCATTCGCTGCCTAACGCCGCTTTGGTCGCCGCCGTCGATGCCCGCGAAACCGTCCTGGCCGAAAACTGGCTGACCGTCGCCATCGGCGGCCACCCCACACAGTCGCTGGTCTTGGCCGTCTGCACCACGCCGCAAGCCGCCCCCTCGCTGAAGGTCCGGGTCGCCATGACGGCCCATCTGCTGGGGTACGGCGTCGCGATGATTCGCGAGCGGAACGCTCGCCAGGCTCGGCTGAAACGGCTCGAGCAACTCCTCACCATCATCGAGTCGTGGCAGAAAACCCGCGACATGCGCACCCTGCTGACCGAAATGGCCGAAGCGGCCGCCGATCTGTTCGGCGCCGAGCGGGCCAGCATCTTCCTATGGGATCGCCCGAAGAAAACGCTCGTCGGTCGCCCGGCTCTCGGTATCGAAGGTGGCGAACTCCGCGTCCCTGACGACCGCGGCGTCGTCGGCCATGTTGTGCAAACGGGCGAACCACGCCGTGTCGATGAGCTTGAGCAAGACGAGATCAACCGCGACATCGATCAGTCGCTCGCCTTTCATACCCGCAACCTCCTCTGCGTTCCGCTGACCGGGCGCCGCGGCCGCATCTTTGGCGCCTTCGAGCTGATCAACAAGCTGCAAGGCAACTTCACCGCCGAAGATGAAGTCGGCCTGACCGAGCTTGCCCAGCACGCCTCTTCCGCCCTCGAAAACACCCAGGAAACCGAGAAAATCCTCGCCAGTCGCAATCGCCTGGCCGATGCCGCCGCAGCCGCCGCCGAGCTGATCGGCGACTGCCCCGCCATCGCCACGCTGCGCGGCACGATCCGCCGCGTCGCCGAGTCAAACCTGCCGGTGCTGGTCCTCGGCGAGAACGGTACCGGCAAGGAAGTCGTCAGCCAATCGATTCACTTCCGCAGCGATCGCCGGGCTCAGCCGTTGGTCGCGGTCAACTGCGCCGCCGTCCCCGACACGCTGCTCGAAAGCGAACTCTTTGGGGCAGAGAAGGGCGCCTACACCGGGGCCGACGAAACCCGACCCGGCAAGTTCGAGCTGGCTGATGGCGGCACTCTCTTCCTCGACGAAATCGGCGACCTCACCCTCGCCGGCCAGGCCAAGCTCCTCCGCGTGCTAGAAGACCAGCAGATCACCCGCGTCGGCGGAACCAGCGAGATCCAGGTCGACGTCCGCATCATCGCCGCCACCAACCGCGATCTGGGCGAGCTAGTCCGGGCCAAGAAGTTCCGCGAAGACCTCTTCTTTCGCCTGCATGTGGTGACGATCGAACTGCCTCCGCTCCGCGAGCGCGACAACGACGTCGTCACCCTGGCCAACCATTTCCTCCACCATTTCGCCCTCAAAACAGGCCGCCACACGCCGACTCTCTCCGCCGGCGCCCAGCGCCGCTTGCTCGTCCACAATTGGCCCGGCAACGTCCGCGAACTCCGCAACACGATGGAGCGGGTCATTTTCCTCCACAGTGAAGACGTGATTCAGCCCGAGTCGCTGCAGTTCCACTCGCTCGACGCCCCCGACGAGGGCCCGATGAACATCCCGCTAAACGACGCAACTGCTGAATTTCAAAGACGTTACATCCAACGCCACGTCGACGCCGCCCAAGGCAACATCAGCGCCGCCGCCGAAAAGATCGGCATGCACCGCTCGAACCTCTACCGCAAAATGAAGCAGCTCGAAATGCTCGATTCGACCTCGAACCGCGACGACGATTAGCCCCCCAGCAAAAAAAGGAGGAGGAAACCTGGAGCCCTCCTTGGTGAATTCCGATGTTACCGTTACATTATGGAATTCGAGGGAACGCGAACCTGCCGACAAGCAGTTGCGTCTCCTAAGAAAACGCTCCTTTAGCTCAATCGGCAGAGCAACTGACTCTTAATCAGTAGGTTGTTGGTTCGATTCCAACAGGGAGCACTCAATCATTCAGCTGGCCCCCACGGGTCAGCTTTTTTCTTGCGCGCTGCTCGCGTCTATCTATCTTTACTAGCCCGCCGCGCGAGCAAGGGAATCGGGCCGGCAGTAAAAACGACGAATGTCTAATGACTAATGCCTAAACCAGAAGGCCCATCCGCCGGACCGGACCGGACCGTTCTCAATTCTTAAACACACCGGAAAAACTGGACCACCGCGCCCCGTTTTTTTCCTTGGTGCCATGCTCTTATCGCGTCTTCGCGAGAAGAGCATGGCATCGCCCCAAAACTGGACCGCCACTTTCGATTTTTTCCTTCCCCGTTACAACTCCCATCCCCCCAACCACTTCGGCCGCCCCGTGGTTTCCGCCCCCAGCCCCAGCACGGCCGCCTCCACACCTGGACCGGACCGGCGCATTTTTTTTCGTCCCCCGGGTGGCCCGTCCGGCCTGCTTCAGACCGGGCGGGTCGCGTAGCGACAAGATGCCTCCCCATCCGCCCCACCGGACCGGACCGTTCTCAATTTTCAAACACGCCCAAAACTGGACCGCCGCGCTTCGTTTTTTTCGCCAGCAACATCTCCGTCCGCTTTCCGCTTTCCCTCCGCCCCTGCAATCGAGCACGAATTCGTGCGCTTTGTCAAGAAAAGAAGCGGACGATACGGGGTCGATTAGTCACCAGGAAGTAGTCCCTCCTGACGCAGCACACAAACAGCACCTTGAACGTCCAGGTAGTCATGCGCAATCGCTTTTGCAAGCAGAGGCTCGGCGACTAAATCATCGAATTTACCGCGTCTCAACCCACCAGACTTTCTCGCCAGTTCCCTTGCGTCGATGTCGGCGAGACGCAGCGTCTTCCACCGTTCCCGAACAAAATCAACTCCAACATCAAAGTCCAGAGTCAAACGGTGGAAATCCGGCGTAGGATTCAGGCCAATTCTTTCCGCCAGCAGTTTCAAGGTGTTGAAAATCTTGGTTCCCGTCCAAGGGAACCAGGTGCATTTTCCGCCTGAGCGAGATACGAACGACGTCTTTTCAAGCCCCGTTTGCAGTGCGATGCCCCGGGCCTCCTGAAGCATTTGGCTCCCCATTTCATTCAGGTAGCGATACTGAGTCGTCGATATTAGCGCGTCTCGCATCTTGGCCACAACCCGTGCATGGATTTCCATAGATCCGCTAGAAAACCTTGGTAGCTTCTTTCCTTTTGCTGGTCGTACCAGTATCTCTCGTCGCTCGTGTACGATCTCCTGAATTTGCCAGCGACGGCCGGCGAATAATATGTGATCGCTCACCTCAGGCATATCAAATATCCCGCTTGGCAGTTTACCCAGAACTTCTCCGCCCTGAATCAACGAATACTCCAAGCCGCTTTGAAACGCGGCATAGAACGAGTAGTGCTCGACGATCGCTTCGCCATCCGGCGCCAGCAGCAAATCTCCTCCGTCCATTTGTTCGACGATTCCCTTCGCGCCTAGGCTGCGCAATACGCCAGCGAATAACCCGCGATCGACTGCTCGAAAAGCCCCACGCCCACAAAGTCGATCAAAGATTTCTCCAGCGTGACAGCCGCCTGTTTCCGCCAAGACGCTTAAAATCTGGTGCGTCAGAGTGCTGAGGTCCAATTGGTCGATCTGCGGCGGTTCGACCCATTGAGGTTCCTGCAGCATCAATTCGGTGAGGGCAATCGCCCGCAACAGGTCGGGATAGACTCGATCGATCACCGGGTCGGTCGCAGGAACTTTGCGCTGGCGGACGTAGACCCGCATGCATTGTGGTTCACCGTCTCCTCGTCCGCTGCGTCCCAGACGCTGAACTTGCGAATTCACCGTAAAGGGGGAATCGATATGTCCAACTGCAGCTACGGAGCCAATGTCGATGCCCAGTTCTAGCGTCGAAGAACAAACCGTCGTGCGCGGTCGATCTCCCTGCATTTGCTGTTCGGTGAATTCGCGAATCTCCTTGCTGAGCGAACCATGATGGATCAGGAATTCCTCCGGGCGATTTTCCAAGCGACAGCGTTCGTTCAGCAGGTGACAATACAACTCGACGTCGGTCTTGTTGTTCGCGAACACCAAGTTTCGTTTTCCAACGAAGTGCTTGAAGATATCGTCGGCGATGGCCCGATGAAATTCTTGCTCCTCATCTTCCGCGGGCCTTTGCTCTTCAGGTCTGCGACTCTTCGGCGGTGCCAAGTCTGCCCGATAGCCGTGAATCTTAAACATCAACCGCTTTTCGCCTGACGGCCCCCTAATCAGTTTCACAGCGCGATCCCGGTCGGGCCGCAACCAATTCTCATATTGGGGGAAAGAATCGCCAAGCGTCGCCGAAAGGCCAATCATTCGGAACGTCTCCGCGGCATGGCGCTGCAGTCGAAACAGCAAGCTGCGTAGATGCGTTCCGCGTTCGCTACCGACCAACGCGTGAATTTCGTCAATCACGACGTATTGCAGCGAGCGAAAGAGATTGGGAAGTTGGTTCTTACGATTAATAAAAAGCGACTCAATCGATTCCGGTGTGATCAGCAATACGCCGGACGGCCGTTTGAGCAGCAGTTTCTTTTGGCTGGCGCTGACGTCGCCATGCCAGCGATGAACCGGAATCTCGGCTCTTTCGCAAAGTCGCTCCAAACGGCGGAATTGATCGTTGATGAGCGCTTTGAGCGGACCGACGTACATCGCCTGTACGGAATCGGCGGGCTCAGTGAATAGCTGCGACAAGACCGGCAGGAATGCCGCCTCCGTTTTACCGGCAGCGGTCTGCGCCGAAATCAGCAAATCGGATTCTTCACCGAAGAAGCGGCGAATCGCTTCCTCTTGAAGCGGACGTAAATCTCGCCATTGCATGTCCCACAAGATGCGTTGGATCGGTCGGGCCAAGAGATCAAACGCCGGGCGTTCGCTCACAGGGTGAACTCGCTAAGGTCATCATCTTCGGCAACGAATTCGTCTTCGTCCGATTTCGTTAGCGTCGACGTCGCCGAAATCGCTTGCAAATGATCCTGCCAGCTCTTGTTGCTATCCTGTTGCAACATGTTCAACAGGTTGACAAAGTCGCGAACCGTATCGCGCGGCGTCTGAAAATAGGCGGCCCCCATTCGCGTATTGCAATCTTGCAAATAGGCGATGATCCCATCATTGGGCAATGGCGAGCTTTCGGAGTCCCCTCCGGCGTGCACTCGGCGAATGTTGTCGAGCAGCACATAGCAATCTTCGGGACTCAGATTCTCCAATTGAATCACCGGTGACGACATATCTTGTTGTCCCTCGGAGGCGAAGCGGTTGGGCGCCAATCGAGTCGCCAGCGCCTCGTAGCTATACAAACCACGGCGCGGATCGCTCATGCATTGGTCCGTCCCGGCAAAGAGAAACGCCAATCCTTCGACGCGTCCTTGCAGGCAATCGTTAATAATCCGCAGAAGCGCTTCGTAGTTCCGATTTCTCGCCGCCGTGCTGGCAAGCCGATGCGACAGCACCACCAATTCATCGATGCTTACCAGCAAACCGGCATATCCGGCGATTCGGACGAACTTGGCGAATAGCTTGAGATAGTCGTAGAAGCCGGAGTCGTCGATGATGGAACGGACGCCGAGGTCCTGGCGAGCTTCAGTCTTCGTGGAATACTCGGCCCTGAGCCATCGTATTGCGCAACTCTGCACGTCTTCGTTGTGGGCGAGAAATCCTTCGTAGTATTTGGTGATTACCGTTACGAAGTCAAATCCGCTCACCAAGTCTTGCAGCGGTTTCAGCAGACGAGTGAATTCTCGCTTGACGTCTTCTTCGGACCCGCCGCTGCTGCGAATTTGATGATCAACGTCGCCTATCCAGCGTTCGACGACATTCTGCAGGGCGCTACCGTCGGGACGCGAACGCGTCGAGACATTTCGCATCAACTCGCTATACAAAGACCGCGCCTGGCCGCCGGAGCCATGAAATCGTCGTTCGGTGGTGATGTCGGCTTGAGCAACGACGAATTTTCGCTGCTGGGCGACATTGCGGACCAAGTTCAGAAAAAACGTTTTGCCGCTTCCAAATCGCCCCACAATAAACCGAACCGATGCTCCACCTTGCTCGACGAGGTTTAGATCGCCGATCAACGCTTCCACTTCCTTCAAACGCCCAACCTGGATGTGATGCAAACCAATCGCAGGGACGACGCCTGCGCCGAGGGATTGAAGAATCGCCGCTTGTTCTCGGGGGGAAAGCTTCGCCATGTTCCTAAACGTTCTCCATCAGGTCTTTTCGAATAAGATAGGGTTCCCCCTCTTCAATCAGCCAGTCGCCATAGCGGTCCAGCGACCACTCGTTCACCGCTTCAACGGCGCCGCTAAGCATTACCTGCAGTTCGCCGGATAGTTCGCGCATTTCGCCGGTGGTCCATTCCTCTTTTTCCAGGATTCGCGTCAAGAATGGTGCGTACCGGGAATCGAGTTCCGGCGCTAGCAAAACCGCAGTTGCCGAATGCGCGGGCTCCACTTCACTAACGCGCTCCGCCGTAGAAGAGGCCGCAGGCTCGTCGACTTCGTCTTCCATCTCGTCTGAGTCCTGCATTGCTTCTTGCAGAATTCCAGCAACTTGGCGAGTTTCGGTCATGATGTGGGCGATTCGCTCCAGATCAAGATGAACCACCTGCCCATGGGCTGATCCGCTATCGACTTGATCGGGCGAATCGGCGTGTCGACGAAGTAACGCATCCAGATCTTCGCTGCGCAAGTCGAGCATTTTATACGCTTTGCGGAGCGCCCTCTGCTCGTCATCGGTAATAACTTCGTCGATTGCGGCGACGCCTACCAGGAATTCACCCACCATCAGGCGTTGGTCGCGGCTAAGGCGTTTTACTAGTTTGTTGGTGATCGCGTTTTCGCCAGATCGGGAATGTAGTAGCAAGTACTGCAGACATTCGAGCCGCTTGGAGTCGGCATCCGACAGGTTAAATTGCCCTTCGAGGTGATTACTGATAAATCGCAATTCGTCGTCGTCGACCTTGCCGTCCGCCTCAGCGATACTTGCCCCCAGACGCAGGAGCGTTGCGGCGGCGACGTATTCACCTCCCAACTCATGGGGTTCGCCGTCGAGGAAAAAAAGCGTAACACGTTCATCCCAAAGGTAATAATCACCTGTCGAACGAGCGTCTGGCTCGACGCCGATCCCTAGGGCATCGGCAGTTCCTAATAATTTAGTGCATTGCGTCTTAGTTAGCCGTTTGCGGTGGGAAACCCCCTTCAGTGTCGCTAGTTCGCCGATAGGGACGATTGGTCGCCCCTCTTCGTCAGCATGGCGGTCCCAAATTTCCATCCAACTGTCCGTGTCAGGATGATCTCCGTCCTGTAGCTCTCGTGGTAACGCCTCGTACGCCTCAGCGGTTAGCTCGCCCTCTGTTTTCTTTGCGATCCGGCTAAATGCTTTTAGTTCGTCAATCGTCGATTCCCAAATCTCGATCAATGGACGAAACTGAGAAGAAATCGCTAAAACATCTGGCATTGCGGAGAGCGACTTGCGAATCCGGTCCCAGTTCCGAATCAGCGAACCGCTCGCCGGTTGGTATTCAACCTTGGCGGATCGCTTGCCAGCGCGCAGCTTCATTCCCTGTGGAAATTCCGTTGCGTATTTGGCGGCGAACAGTTTCTCGAATTCATCTCTATGACGACGTACGATGACGCTCGACGTAGAACGAGAGTCGCATTGGCAAGCTAAAACCGCAATATCACTAGGCAGACTGAGACCGGCTCGGTAATAAATCGCCAACAGGTAGCCGATTAGGTCATCGTTCCAACGACTCGTCGCTGCAATCGCATCATTAATCAGCGAGGATGGTACTGTCGTTGATTCGCTCAACTGATAAATCGTCATCCAAAGCAAGCTTGTCGTGTAGCGACGGAACGAATTCGAGTAGCTATAAATCCCCAGCAGGCGAATCAGTTCTTGAGCGATCGGCAAAAAATCGGTGCGATCAACGATGGAACGCTGTTCAAGGCCGTAAAAGTAAATAAAGACGTAACCAAGATCGATGTCCGGATCGCTTTTTCCGGTGAGTAGCCAGTCGAGATATTTTGCTCGTTGGCTTGGCGAACAATCGTAATAGCTTGGCCAGTACGAAAGCGGCTCCGCCACCTGGCTCCCCGCTGGGGCGACCGATAGCGAACCATCTATTACGGACGCATGCCAGCCGCCTCGGCCTGGCTTGCCGGTAGCGTAGACCAGCGGCCATTTGACGACTCCTCGGCCAAGATCAAGTTCCGTGCCAGGACCGTAATAGTAGACCTGGTCATTAGGCAGCTTCACCTCCAAAGAGCTATCGAAAATCTTCCCCCACATCGAAGGTCGGGAAGGAGGAGGCGTTGGAGGCTGATAGCTTGGTCGCGGCGCCGGCTTGGGCTTTGCGACGGCCTGGCGAGCTGGTCGGATTTCGACCAAATCGTCGTCCGATTTAGTCACGACTATCGTTGCTGGCACCAGTTTTTCGCTATGAACAACTGGCTTATTTTTCTCAGTTAGCGTCGATGGCTGATTCACTGGCATTGCAGAGTCTTCAGTAAGCTTTCGCCGCGCCGCGTTTTCCAGAGAATCATGTACTGCGGAAAAGATGGCACTACGATTCCAGACGATCGCTTCGACGCCGAGCGCAAGGACAACCAATAGCATTGCACTCGTTGGACCGATCGTGATGATCAGGAAAAGATAGGCGACCAAGTGGACTGCGCCCGCCACCGCCAAGATGATCCAGATCGAAAGCGGCTCGTCATGCGCTTGGTCATTCGATCCTCCCGGCGCAATTAAGGCTCCAGAACACTTAGGGCATTGTACCGTTTCGCCCGCATATTCCTCCGAGATTTTTAGCGGCGAATTGCAGTGCGGGCACGAAACGACAGTCATTAAAAAACCCAGGAAAGCGAATTTTCCACCCAACAACCAACACTGGTTACATAGAGCCACCTATTATAGTGATCTCGCCTTTCAAAAAAAACATTGGGCGGGGGCTTGCCGTTGAATAACATCTCTCAGTTCAAGCATGCCCCTGCAATATCTTGCCGCACAGACAGAGCCAAACGTCCAATGCGAACCAATCGGAAATCCCAGTAGCCACCTCAAATGCCAACCCCATCCCACCTCCACACCTTCCTAGGCGAAGACCGCTTCACCCGGTCGGTGCCGGGCGAAGCCAACGGGACTCGGCTGTCGTACTGGATGGAGGAGGCTTGGGGGAAGTTTGTGGCGGCGCATCCTGATTGTCAGTTGACCTATCCGGAGATCGTCGCCGTTTTCTCGATCTGTCCTGATCATGGCGTGTTGGTGCAGCGGGCCCGGTTTCTGGAATTGGTGGCGGCGTGGCTGCAGGGGCCGTTGCACAGGATCGAGGAGGTCGGCGGCGGTGAGTTGCCGTTTGATCCGCAGCGGCTGAAATGCAAGTCGCAGCTGCAGCCGGGGGACGGGTGGCGGCAGTTTCGCTCGCCGCCGGAGAGTTGGGCCGCGATGGCGGGTCTGGAAGGGTTTGTCCTGGTTCGGGATGGCGACGTGATTGATTATGTGGTGACGTGCATGAATTGACGCGGCGCTGTGAAGAGTTGGGTCTTGACCCAGCCTACGACAGAACCCACACCAGAGAAGAGACTGGCTGTTGGCCAGTGGCACCCGGCGGCGGCAGCAAGGTCGTAGAAACTGCCGTTGTTGCCGGGGTTGGGCGTTGGCGATCTCCCCAACAGGGGCGAATTCCCCTCTCTCGGATGCTGGTATGGGGGCGGCTGGCGGTTTAGGATAGGAGATTCCCTCCAACTTCGACGCGAAGTCGTACTTCTCGATCCACCCAGGAATCATTCTCCTATGTCTCGTTCTCTACTTGCCCTGCTGTTTTTCTGCCTGGTCGCGTCGGTGGCGATCGCCCAAGAGAAGAAACCGACCGGCAATACCGCGACGCCGATCGACCTGATCACGACGCTGCCGGGCTTTCAGGTCGAGCTGCTTTACTCGGTGCCGGCCGACGTGCAGGGGTCGTGGGTCAATCTGTGCACCGACGACAAAGGTCGCATCTTGGTGAGCGATCAGTTTGGCGGGCTCTATCGCATCACGCCGCCGCCGGCGGGCGAAACCTTGAGCCAGGACGACATCGAGGCGGTGCCGGCCAAGATCCGCGGCGTCAACGGCATGCTGTGGGCGTTCGACTCGTTGTATGTCGGCGTGAACGATTACGAGCGGAAGATTCCTTCGGGCCTCTACCGCATTACCGACAGCGACGGCGACGACATGCTGGACAAGGTCGAGCTGCTGCGCGAGCTGAACTCGGGCAGCGACCATGGCGTGCATGCGGTGTTGCCGACGCCGGATGGCGAAGCGTTTTACCTGGTGACCGGCAACAATACCAAGCCGACCAAGCTGGCCGATAGTTCGCCGGTGCGTCAGGTGTGGGGCGAAGACCATCTGTTGCCGAGCATGCCGGATGGCCGCGGGCACAACCGGGGCGTCTTGGCGCCGGGGGGCATCATCTATCGCGTTTCGCCCGACGGCAAGAAGTTTGAAGCGGTCGCCAATGGCTTTCGCAACATCTTTGACGCGGCGGTCAATCATGACGGCGAGCTGTTTACGTATGACGCCGACATGGAATATGACTTTAACACGCCCTGGTATCGCCCGACCCGCATTTGCCACGTC
This sequence comes from Blastopirellula retiformator, assembly GCF_007859755.1. Taxonomy (NCBI): domain Bacteria; kingdom Pseudomonadati; phylum Planctomycetota; class Planctomycetia; order Pirellulales; family Pirellulaceae; genus Blastopirellula; species Blastopirellula retiformator. The sequence goes on from NZ_SJPF01000004.1 coordinate 570,880, forward strand.
ACCAGCGGCGCCGAGTTTGGCTGGCGGAACGGCGCCGGCAAACGGATGCCGTTTTACGCCGACAATCTGCCGGGGATCTTGGACATCGGCCCAGGCTCGCCGACCGGCATGACGTTTGGCTATGGGGCGAAGTTTCCGGCCAAGTACCAAGAGGCGTTGTATGCGCTCGATTGGAGCTGGGGCAAGCTGTACGCGGTTCACCTGACGCCGAGCGGTTCGTCGTACACGGCGACCAAAGAAGAGTTTGTGACCGGCGCCCCGCTGCCGATCACCGACGCGATCATCAACCCGAAAGATGGCGCGATGTACTTTGCCATCGGCGGGCGTCGCGTGCAGTCAGGCCTGTACCGGGTGACCTATGTTGGCGACGAGTCGACCAAGCGGGTCGATCCGCCGAGCGCGGCCAGCGAAGCTCGCGAAGTGCGTTACGCCTTGGAAGCGTTCCACGGCAAGCAAGACCCAGCGGCGATCGAGGCGGCGTGGCCTTACCTGGCCGACGAGGATCGCTTCATTCGCTTCGCCGCTCGCACCGCGATTGAGCATCAGCCAGTCGAGACCTGGGCCGATAAAGCGTTGAACGAGACCGACCCGGCAAAGCAGGTGACGGCGCTGCTGGCTTTGGCTCGCGTGACCGGCATCGATCCGCAGCATCGCAAGAAGAGCGACCCGGCGGTCGACGTGGCGATGCGCGACAAGCTACTGACGGCGATCACGGCGATTGATGCGGAGAAGCTCGATCTGGCGCAGCAACTGATTTTGGTTCGCACGGTGCAGATCATCTTGGTTCGCTTTGGTGAGCCCGATCAGGCGATGGTCGACAGGCTGACCGCGCAGCTGGATCCGCTCTTCCCGGCAAAGTCGGCCGAGTTGAACTGGCTGCTATGCGAAACGCTGGCCTACCTGCAATCGCCAACGGTCGCCGCCAAGGCAATGGCGTTGATCGCGGCGGCGCCGGCGCAGGAAGAGCAGATGCAGTATGCCCGGTCGATTCGCTTCTTGACCGCAGGCTGGACGCCGGAGCTGCGGAAGCAGTACATCGAGTGGTTCCTGAAAGCGGCCAACTACAAGGGTGGCGCCAGTTTCGACAAGTTCATCGAGTTCATTCGGACCGACGCCGTCGCTTCGATCAGCGATGAAGAAAAAGAGAGCATGCAGGAGCTGCTGGCGAAGAAGGCCGAAAAGAAGTCGGCCCTGGAGAACCTGGGCGAGATCTTCGCCGGCCGCGAAACGACCGAGTGGACGCTGGAAGAACTTTCGAGCGCCGCGAAGACCGGCTTGAAAGGTCGCGACTACGCCAACGGCCGCAAGATGTTTGCGGCGGCTGGATGTTACGCCTGCCATCGGTTTGGCGATCAGGGGGGAATGACCGGTCCCGATCTGACGTCGGCCGGGCGTCGTTACTCGCCGCATGACTTGCTGGACCAGGTGATCAACCCCAGCAAGGTGATCAACGATCAGTTCTCGTCGGTCAAAGTGCTGACCTTCGACGGCAAAATCCACACCGGCGTGGTGGTCAACCTGAACGGCAACTCGATGATCTTGAACACCGATCTGACCAATCCGAATGATCGAGTGAACATCAACCGCAATGACATCGAAGAAATGGCGGTCTCGAAGATCTCGGCCATGCCGACCGGGCTGTTCAAATCGATGACCAAGGAAGAAATTTTGGACCTGACCGCCTACCTGCTAAGCGGCGGCGACCCGGGGCATCACTTCTTTGAGAAGTAGTGGATGCGGTAAGTTATCGACCGGAAAGCGGGCAGTCGTTTGGCTGTCCGCTTTCTTGATGCGCGATGCCCACAGTGCTGGGTCTCGACCCAGCCTACGGCGTGGCGGTCCACCCGCATCTGCTTACGCGGCCCCTTCTCAAGCAGGATTGATTCGCCATCTACTGTTTATACAATAGTTCGAGAGCCGTTTTCTTAATACTTTCTTCACAACTTTTCGCCCGCTTGAGGGTTGTATCTCGCATTGCGAATTTGGCGTTTCTCTGACCGAACGTGCGCGGTGTCCGTCTTGGCCAGAGAGGTGGATTGATCATGGAGCGCTGCGCCGGTTTTGACGGAGGCTTGGCGGCGCCTGGACACGAATGCGACGATGGAATTTCTCGAAGTCCCGATCTTCGACGCCGACATCTTTAAGCTGCTGGTACGTTTCGGCATCAATCTCTTCTTTTTGACGCTGGTGGTGGCGTTGGGGATTTATCCCAGTCAGCAGAAGCGCGAGTTCGCGTTTACGGCGGTGATGCTGAACATCGTCGTCTTCTTTATCTGCTTCACGATGAAGAAGCTGGAGCTGGACCTTGGCCTGGCGCTGGGGTTGTTCGCCGTGTTTGGGGTGCTGCGGTATCGGACCGACGCGATCCGCCCCAAAGAGATGACCTACCTCTTTATCGTGATCGGCATCGCGGTGATTAACTCGCTGGCCAATCGCAAAACGAGCTACGCCGAAGTGATGCTGGTCAACAGCGTGATCTTCGCCAGCACGATGCTGAAAGAGCGCGTGGTCGGCAATGGAGTAAACGGCGGCGACAAGAAGAAAGAGAAGTTAAGCGGCGGCGATGGTAACGGACGCGAAGGCGGAAATGGCGACGTCAAAGAGAAGCCTTCCAAACGGGAAAAGTACACGCTGGAATACGATCGGCTTGAGTGGCTAGGAGACGCCCACCGCGCCGAGCTGCTTGCCGATCTGCGTACCCGCACCGGCCTGAATGTTGAGCAGGTCGAGATCAAGACGATCGACCTGCCGCAACAGAAGGCGACGCTGGCGATCTGGATCGCACCGAGCGAACCGGACGCTCCGCCGAACGCGTAACGCGAACAACCGCCCCCAGACAGACATTATTCATCCAACCCAAGAGCGACGAACATGATGCGATACGTTTACCGAATTGGCCTGATGCTGCTGCTGGCGTTTTTGACGACCGCCGCCGTAGGGCAGGGGGCAGGCGGTTTCCCCGGCTTTGGCGGACCAGGCGGGCCCGGCGGCAATCGGGCCGATCGCGAACTTGTCGAAGAGTATGACCGCGACGAAAACGGTTGGCTCAACCAGCAGGAACGGGCCGAAGCGCGGGCCGAAGTGAAGTCGGCCGGCAATCGTCGCGGCGGCTTTGGCGGAGGTCGTGGGCGCGGCGGCAATCGCCCCGCCGCCGAGCCGGGACCGAAACTGTCGCCGGCCGATGTCGAGAACTTTCCGGACGCCAAGTGGTACGATCCGTACGTGCTGCGGACGATCTTCCTGGAGTTCGAGAACGACGACTGGGAGCAAGAACTGGAAGATTTTCATGACACCGACGTCGAGGCGGTGGCGACGCTGACTGTCGATGGCAAGAGTTACCAGAACGTCGGCATCCGGTTTCGCGGCGCGTCGTCGTACTTCATGGTTCCGGCTGGCTACAAGCGGTCGCTGAACGTCTCGCTCGACCTGGCCGATGAGGATCAGCGGTTGCATGGCTACAAAACGCTCAATTTGCTCAACGGCGCCAGCGACGCGTCATTCATGAGCACCGTCCTCTATTCGCAAATTGCCCGCGAGTTTATCCCGGCGCCCAAAGCGAACCACGTGCGGGTCGTCATCAACGGCGAGAGCTGGGGCGTCTACACCAACGTGCAGCAGTTCGACAAAGACTTTTTGAAGGAGAACTATCCTTCGTCGAAGGGAACCCGCTGGAAGGTAAGCGGCAGCCCCAACGGCGACGGCGGGCTTCGTTACCTGGGCGAAGATGTTGACCAGTACAAGAGCCGTTACGACATGAAGTCGAGCGACGGCGCCAAGGCCTGGGCCGCGCTGATCCGGCTCTGCCGCACGCTGAACGAAACGCCGGCAGAGCAGTTGGAAGCGGAACTGGCGCCGATGCTCGACATCGACGAGACGCTGAAGTTTTTGGCGCTCGACGTGGCGCTGGTCAACAGCGATGGCTACTGGACGCGAGCCAGCGACTACTACATCTTCCTCGACAAAGAGAAGCAGTTTCACGTCATTCCGCACGACATGAACGAGGCGTTCCAAGGAGGCCGCGGACCGGGCGGCCGTGGCCCCGGCGGACCACGCGGACCAGGTCGTTTCGGACCTCCGGCAGGCCCGGACGGCGATGGTGGTCCGATGCCGCCGGAAGGTCGCCCCGACGTGCGCCGTCCCGAGGATGGCGAACGGGGCCGACAACGTGGCCGCGGCATGTTCGGTGGGTTTGGATTTGGCTTCGGTGGCCCTGGCGGACCAGGTGGGCCCGGAGGTCATGGCGGGGTCGAGCTCGATCCGCTGGTGTCGCTCGAAAACCCACGGATGCCGCTGCGAAGCCGCTTGCTGGCGCTGCCCCATTTGCGGGAGAAATACTTGGCGTACGTGCGCGAGATCGCCGAGAAAACGTTCGCTCCGGAACATGTCGAACCGATCATCGCCCGGCATGCCGAGTTGATCGCCGCCGATATCGCCAACGACACCCGCAAACTGGAATCGCTGGAAGCGTTCGAGCAAGCGACCGCGGTGAAAGATCCCGGCGAAGGATCGCTGCTGAACTTCTTGCAGAAGCGGCGTGAGTATCTGCTGAACTACCAGCCGCCGGCTGCGAAGTAAGCCTCAGCAGGGCATGGCTCTTTCTCGTTCGATGCGGGAAAGAGCATGCCTGCTGATGAAGTACAAGCCGCTTGGCTTCCGTAGGCTGGGACGGGTCCCAGCGACTTTCCACTGCGGCGCGAAGCCAGAAAAGCTGGGTCTCGCCCCAGCCTACGCTACTAGCAGTCCGTTGATTTTCTCAACGGGCTGCTGGATCGCAGGGATGCGATTCCTTCATGGGAAAAATAGTGAATTAGCCTTCCTTCGACAGCCCAGCCACGACGTACGACTTGTCATCCAGCGGCCGCACCCAAACGTTGCGGAACTTCACCGTGTTGTCGTGGTCTTGCAAAAAAACTGGGCCGACCGACGTTTGCAGCTGTTTCTTCCAGATCTCTTGCAGATATGGAGTCGACTTGTAGCGGTACGGATGATAGGCCGAGCGTGGTTCGCCCAGCTTGGTTCCTTCTTGCACCTTTTGGCCATTGAGCCACGCGGTGATTTCCCCTTCTTGCGTGATCTTGCCGTCGGCGTCGCGGCGGGGGGCGCGGTAGCGGATGTCGTAGACTTGCCACTCGCCCGGCTTGCGAGCCGCGTCGACCAGCGGCGGAGCGAAGCCGTAAACGGCACCCATGTCTTGCTGGGTCAGCTTCTTTTTACCGGCCGAGTTGATGATCTGCAGTTCGTAGTTGCCATGGATATGGATACCACTGTTGCCAGTCCCTTTCTCAGGCAGCATGAATTCGACATGGATATCGGCGTCGCGGAAATGGAGCCGCGACGACAGGTGATTCGAACGGACTTCGCCGCGAGTCGACGTCAGCACGCCTTCTTCCAGCGGCCAATCAATCGCCCCGCCGTTCTTGGAGAGGAACAGGTTCGTCTTCTCATCGAGCAACACCACCGCATCGGCCGGCGGCGCGACGGGACTGTTTTCTTGCTGAGGAGCGAACTTTTCAGCAGTCTCTTCCGCGGCGGCAATGCCGGCCAGTAGAGTCAGGCAGAAGAAGAGGGAAAGGATGTTTCGCAAAGACATGGGGGGACCTGGGGCAAAGTCAGGACGGGGTAAAAGCGTTTTATTGTAGCCCACCGCGCTGACCGAATCAAAATCCTGTAGCTTCGTAGGCTGGGACAATTCCCGGCGATCTTGCTTTGCGGTGCGAAGTGCAAAGAGCTGGGTTTTAACCCAGCCTACGTGAGCGGTACCCGAACAGTCCGTTGATTTTCTCAACGGGCTGCTGGATCGCAGGAATGCGATCCCAAAATAGCGACGTAAGTCGTTATTTTGCGAGCCGCGAAGAGCTATGCTCTGAGCCTGGCGAGGTTGAAAAATGCCACGATGGCATTTTTCAACAGGCAGTTAGCGTTGTGGCTGGTTGCGGCCGCGCTGGTCGGCGTTGACCAGCTTGGCTCACCAACGCCAGAAACGCTACAGCTATCAGAAAAACGCTCTAGTTTCCGTCGGGTCGCTGCGTTTGGGCCAGTTCCGCGAGTTGCCGCCGGTCAAACTTGCCGGTCGCGTTGCGCGGTAGTTCCGGAAGAAAGAGATAGCGGACCGGGTTCTTGTACTCCGCTAAGTGCTGATTCACATAGTCGCGGATCGACGCCTCGGCCGATGCGTCCGCTCCGTCGACCAGCGCGACGCAAGCGACCGGGACCTGGCCATCTTGCGGATCAGCAACGCCGACCACGACCGACGCGTGCACCAATGGATGTTCGTCGATGATGTTTTCGACTTCGGCCGGAGCGATGTTTGATCCGCGGCGAATGATCATCAGCTTTTGTCGGCCGACGAACCAGACATACCCATCATCGTCGCGGTAAGCGAGATCGCCGGTGTGGAGAAAACCGTTTTGAAACAGCGCCTCGGTCGCCACTTCGTCATTCCAATAGCCGATCGTGGCCGACGGCGTTTGCAGCACGATTTCTCCCTGCTCGCCGGCTGGGCAATCCTGGCCGCTGGCATCGACCACGCGCAGCTGCATGCCGGGCGCCGCGATTCCCAGCGATCCCCACTTTCGCTTGCCGTAGCGCGGGTTGCCGGCGTAATAGCAGCCGACTTCGGTCATCCCGGCGCCTTCCATCACCTCCCAGTTCAACAGATCGCGAAAGCGATGATGCAAGTCGGAAGGGACCGCGTCGCCCGAGCCGATCGCATTTTTGAGCGAAGGAAGCGGCGTCGGATGTTGTTCGAGGTATTCGACAAAGTCAAGCAGATCGCTGGCGAGCATGCCGTACTCGGTGACGCCATCCTGGTTGATCGCAGCGACCGCTTGCTGCGGCGTCGGTTTCATCGTCAGGATCACTTCGGCGCCGGCCAACATGGCGGCGAACATTTGCGTATGCAGTCCGCCGGCATGACTGATCGGCTTGCCGACCAGGACGACGTCGCTGGGCTGAAAATCGAACAGTTCTCGCGACTGTGCGATCGCGCTGTAGACGCCGCCGTGGGAGTGAACAACGCCTTTGGGACGCCCGGTGCTGCCCGAAGTGAACAGAATCAGGGCCGGATCCGCTTCCGCGACCGACGCTACTTCGTTGTCGGCCTTCGCGGCCAGCAATCGATCAAAGGGGAGGGAAACGGAACCGTCGCCGGCGACTTCGACCAGTTGCGTTGCGGAATCGGCCAGCGGTTGCACGACGCTTCGCTTGTCGACGTGATAGACGAGCAACCGCGCCGTCGTTCGCGCTAAAATCTCTTCGACTTCACGCGTTACATAGCGATAGTTCAGCGGCATCGCGATCGCGCCGATCTGGTAACAGGCGAGCGTCACCACGACCGCTTCGACGCAGTTCGGCATCAGCCAGGCGACCCGATCGCCAGGCGCCACGCCCAGACCACGAAGTCCCGCGGCGACCGTTTTTGTCGCGATGTCTAGCTGCTGATAGGAGAGCTGACTGCCGCCGTGACGCAGCGCCATTTGATCGGGCGTTGCCTGGGCGATTTTCTCGAACATCGACTGCAGACGCGTGGCGTCGTTTCTTGGCGCGTCGCTAACCACGGATTTCTCCTCCAACTTCAGCTGAAAAGGATTAGGCAATAACCCTAGCTGCCTGTTGAAAAAATGCCATCGTGGCATTTTTCAACCTCGCCAGGCTCAGAGCATAGCTCTTCGCGGATCCCAAAATAACGACTTACGTCGTTATTTTGGGATCGCATCCGTGCGATCACGCAGTCCGTCGAGAAGATCAACGGACTGCTAGAACCTCGTTCTACCAGTTTACCCGATCTCACACGAGCGGGTTTGGAAGAGTTGAGGAGCAAGCGTAACAAATCAAACGCTGACAAAACGAGAAGCGGTCGCCCCGATCAACGCGGCGACCGCTTTCTTCATTCAGCACAGGGCAGCGCGCTACCGAACCAGCGAAATCCGAATCGCCTCGCCGCCGTTGGCTTCCAACGTCAGCACCAGTTCTTCACCGACGTTGACCTCGCTCTTTTCGACCCGCACCTTGGTGGCGGTATCGATCGTCGGGTCGTCGATATAGCGGCAGGCCTGATACGTGGCGCCGTTGGCGAGAAAATCGAGCTTCACGCGGAATTCTCGCTTTTGGTTGGCGTTGATCGCGCCGATGTACCAGTCCGGGCCGCTGCGGCGAGCGATGACCGCGTACTCGCCGATTTCGCCTTCCAGGACGCGGGTCTCATCCCACACGGTCGGCACATCTTTGAAAAACTGCAGTTCCGGCGAATCGACGATGCGATTGCGCGAATTCTTGCCGTCTTGCTGTGGCGCCGGCGGCCTGTCGTACCAATACATAAACTGCCACGGCGAATAGGTGCAGACCGCTTTCGCCAATTGCTGACCATGCGTCCAATTCTTGTCGACGCGACCGTCGAAGTAGCAGATCGTATGATCGGCGGCGCCGGCCAGGTTGCGGGTAAACAGGGTCGTCACCGCCAGGCTGGTCGATGGGGTCGCTTCGTCGCCACGTACGCCTTCCTGCGTCATCAGATTGGGATAGGTTCGCGAATAGCCGACCGGGCGATACTCGTCATGGATGTCGACCATCAACTGGTTGTCGGCCGCTTGGCGAACGGCATCGTGCAGCCAGGCGGTCCATTCTTGCGAACCAACGTTGACGAACCCATACTTCACGCCGGCGATACCCCACGACTTGTACAGCGGCAAGATCTCGTCGAGTTGCTTTTCCAAAGCCCGACGATTCACGTAGACCAGAATCCCAATGTTCCGTTCTTTCGCGTACTGGATGACGCCACGTAAGTCGAGCGGCCCGGCCGAACGCTTGGGATCAACCGTGATGGTCGTCGCGTCCGAGGCGTCGTCATACTCGTGACCATACCAGCCGGCGTCGAACTCGACATAGTGAAAATTGTTCGCCACCGCGAAATCGACGCACGCTTTGCCGCCATCGGTCGTCAGGCTCACTTCGCGAATCACCTTGCCCGGCTTGATCCAAGAGGTGTCGGCGATCGCGCACGGCTCGTTCAAGTTCAGGATCAGGTCATTGTGCTCCAGCAAGTCGCCGGGACTGTCGCCGATCATGATCACCCGCCACGGCGTCGTTAGCGGCGTCTGGCTGGTCACGTTACTCCGCAGTTGACTGATCACGGTCGGCGTACCGTCGCCAGCGGCGCGCAGCCGCATGGCGGCGTAGTCGACCAATTGGGCTTCGGCAATCGCTACGTAGCGCTGGTCGCTTACTTCGACGGTCAGCGGACGCTCGACGTTCTTCCCCAGTTTGCTGAGCGAAACCTGGTCGTATTCCCCTTGAGCGCTGGTGGTTCGCCAGGCGGGGAAATCGCCGACAAAACGAAACTCGCTACGTTCTTCTTTGATCGTCAGCGGCTCGCCGTCGCCAAGCGTGGTGCGAAAAGCCACCCCGCAGTCGTAACAGCGCAGCTCGACGGTAAACGGGCAATCGGCCTTGGTATCGACGAACCGAAACGTCTGCGTGCGGTAGTGATCACGGATCTCAGCGCGTTCGCCATAGACGGTCTTCCAGGTCTCGTCATGGCTCGCCGCTTCGCTCTGGCTGACGAATTTCAGCTGATCGCCGATCACGGTCTTGTCATCACGGACGAACGTAATCGACGAGTCGGCGATCAGCGGCTCTCCAGCGACGGCAACCTGGTACTGCAGTTGCGATTTTCCGCCGGATGCCTTCACGTCAAGTTGAACTTGAATGCGGCCGTCGGGCGACTTTAGTTCGTAGCCGACGACGGAAGAGCAAAACGCGATCGCCACAGCGACGCTGGCCAGTAGAGGGAAACGCATGAGGAAAATCCTGGTGGTTATCAAGGCGAGAAGAAATCGGGCTATTTCGTTAACTGGATCTGCCCCAGATCGTTTTCGCTGACCGGATCGATCTGGACTTCAATATCCGACTTCTCGTATTTCGCATACTTGGCGGGCAAGAAGTTTCTCTCGATCGCGTCTCCCGGTTCGTAAATTACGGTCACTTCATTTCCCTGGCGATCGACCATTTTCGTTTTTTGAATCGCGACGCGATGAGCACCTTCGGTCAAACCGTCACCTGGCTCGAAGGTCTGCGCCTCGAAATAGCCGTTGGCGTCGGTCCGCGCGGCGCCTCCTTTGCCGCTTTCGTCAACCGGCTGAAAGGTGACCATCGCTTCGGCGACCGGCTGGCCATCTAGCATCACCTGACCGTTGGCGGGATAAACCGGCGGTCGCCCGCGGGTCCATTTGTCCTCTTTGCTAGAGCAGCCGACGACCAGGGCGGCCGTGGCGATTGAAACGCAGATTGTGGTCAGCGCACGAAGCGGGGTATTCATTGCAGGGACCTTTGCAGACGGGGGAAGGCAACTTGGACTGGGGGACGCAAATTGCGCCCCCGCTAAGTTCTGCGACTTCGACAGAAATCTACAGCGAGGTATTCACCTCGCCGCCGCTCTTCGTTCCGAGTGCGCCCCAAACGCCGTAAGGACTGGGGCCCGAGTTCGTCGCCGACAACGAAAGGTTGCCGGTATCAATGGTCTCGGGAATGAAGTGAACCGATGCGTCGGCGAACAGCGCCAACACGCCGCCGGGATGCCGACTTGACGCCGAGTAGATTCCGCTGCTCGCTTGCGAACTGCACGTGGCGCTGTTGGGCGGCAAGATCGTGTTGATCGCGCAGTAGCCCGGGCGACCATCCTGCCAACGTTGACCATGGCAACGATATTGGGCAATCAACGAACCGGAGGTGTAGTTGTTGCCGGTCAAATAGGCGCGGCAAGCCAGCGGATTGGTAGTCGAACCGCCCGCAGCACGGCCGAGTTGGTCTCCGTCGGGCGCCACAATAATTTCGGACATGGCGATCGTGTTACTTAGGCCGTCGGTGACATCGCGGAACCGGGTGTAGACGAGATAGCCGAAGATGCCGCGGATGTTCTCGTCCGGCTCGGCCGAGTTGAAGTTGATGCTGTAATGGTCTCCCATCACCAGGCCATAGTTCAGCGGCGAGTAGGTGTTGCTGCGATCGGCGCCGGTTGGCGAATACAGCCCGTCGGAGGGGCAGATGATCGCTTCGATCTGACCGACATAGCCTGAGTTGGCGTCGCCATGCCAGACGTGGCGTCCATTCGTGTTGATCTGGTCATACCGTGCGCCCGCTTCAAAGAAGGGGAGCAGGTTCACAAAGGCGCTCCAGCGTGGGCTGCCGTTGCCCGAGATATCAGTTCCCCCTTGTCGCGGCGGCATGGCGTTGTAGGTGTCGTGGTAGTTGTGCAGCGCCAGGCCCAACTGCTTCAGATTGTTCGAGCAGCTCATGCGTCGAGCCGCTTCGCGGGCCTGCTGTACGGCCGGCAATAACAGGGCGATCAAGACGCCGATAATGGCGATGACCACGAGAAGTTCAACGAGCGTAAACGCGGGTCGTTTCATGAATGCGAACTCCGGTGTCGTGGATAAGAGTGCGGAAGAGTTAGCGTCAGGTTGTGAGATGACGAAAAAAGGAAAACTAACCCTGCCACCTATACGAATGACCGGAGTATAGGCGCCACGAACATGGAAGACAAATAACTTCCTTAAATCCAAATTAATGAATCGCAAAACTCCAGGGCACGTAAAATCACCGTGACAGCTTAATAAATTTCACCACGGGCATTCGCTCGCCTCAAGCAAAACCCGCCCTAAACTTCGACTAGCGAAGGTTTTGCATCCTTAGAAAGGTCGCCGTTTGCTTCACGCAATTGGAGACGCCTACGTCAGAAATATTCGCCAAGAAAACCTTGAAACCACTTTATCCGATGACGAAAATGGGAAACGCATTGACGAAATTGGGGAACAATCGCCCCCTCGAGTTGCGTTTCGCCGACACTATTGCGCAATCGCCAGGGAGATTCCACCGTGTGGCAACACAAGCAAACCGTCTTGCTCTTGATCGAATCTTCCCGCGGCTATGGCCGGGGACTGCTACGGGGCGTCGCCGATTACTGCCGCATCTATGGCAACTGGCAGGTCATTCACGTCGAGCGCACGATGAACGAACAATTGCCCACGGACATGGGCGACTGGAAGTTGGACGGCATTCTGGCTCGCGCCGAACAGCGTTCGATTTCGGACGAGATCGACGCGCTCGGCGTTCCGACGGTCGACCTCCGCGGTTCTTATGTTCCCAAGCATGGCGTCTCGCTCGACAGCGATCCGGTCGCGTGTGCGGAAATGGCGCTTCAGCATTTTCAACAGCGAGGCCTGCGCGACGTCGCCTTCTGCGGCTACGACGGCGTCGACTTTTCGGACGCCCGGGGAACCGCGTTCGTGGAAATCGCCCAGCGTAACGGCTGTCGTTGTCACAGCTTCGCCAGTTCCGCCGTCCGCTATTCCCGCATTTCGCGCGAGCTGCTGGCCGAAGGTGACGACTCGGATCTGGTTCAATGGCTCAAGACGTTGCCGGCGCCCTGCGGCGTCTTCGCTTGCAACGACGTTCGCGGGCGCCAAACGCTGCGGGCCTGTGCCGAGGCAGGCATCGCCGTTCCCGAACAACTGTCGCTGGTCGGCGTCGATAACGACGACGCCATCTGCGATCTCGCCATTCCGACGATCAGCAGCATCGAACCCGATACGCATCGGATTGGTTTCCAGGGCGCGACCTACCTGGCCGAGCTCATGAAAGGCGGCAAGGCGGCGCGGCGGACCTATGTTCCGCCCAAGCAAGTCGTCGTGCGGGCCTCGTCCGATTTCGTCGCCATTGGCGATCCAGAAACGGCCCGCATCCTGAACTACATCGGGCGGCATGCCTGCGACGGCTTGACGGTCGAGATGCTGTGCGAGCAGTTTCGCTTGAGCCGCTCTTCGCTGGAACGTCGCCTGAGGAAAGCCTTGGGGCGCAACGCCAAGGCGGAAATCGATCGGGTCCGGATCGAACGAGCGAAACTTCTACTGCGCGAAACCGATCGCAAGTTGCTGGCAGTCGCCAACCACGTCGCCTATTCCTCCGCCGCCAAGTTTGTAGTCGCCTTCAAGCGAATCACCGGCGTCACCCCGGGCGAGTTTCGAAATCAGTTTCAGCGCGGGTAGCGGAGCCGGCCGATACGTTCTTGCAGCGGCTAAAACGGCGCCTTCACCCGCGAGATCAAGTCAAGAATCTGCTCTCTTCCCTGCAGCGTGGGGCCGATCGTACGAGCCGCCACCACTGGGACCGCCATTTTCTGAATGTCGTCGGCCGTCACAAAATCGCGCTGCTGGAGAAACGCCCAGGCCTGACCGCAGCGGAGCCATTGCAACACGCCGCGAGGACTGAGATGACCAGTGAAGGTAGGTTGACCGAGCAGCGTTTCGGACAGGTTGGCCACATATTGCAAGAGCGTGTCGCTCGTCTCCACCGCCGCCGCCCGCTGCTGCAGTTGCAACAACTGCGGCCGGCTCAAGATCGCCTCGGTCGTTTCCTGGAACCCTTCTATGACGCCGCCGCGGGACTTCATCAATTCGATCAGGCTCGCACGGTCAGGCGCCCCGATGCTGATCTTCATCGAGAAGCGATCGAGCTGCGCTTCGGGCAAGGGAAACGTGCCGTGCAACTCTTCCGGATTTTGCGTGGCGATCACAAAAAACGTATCGGACAAGCGATAAGTTAGATTGTCGATCGTCACTTGATGTTCGGCCATCGCTTCCAGCAAGGCGCTTTGCGTGCGCGGAGTCGACCGATTGATTTCGTCCGCCAAGACGACGTCGGCGAAGACCGGCCCTTCATGAAACTCAAACTGCGACGTTTGTTGATTGAAGATGTTAAAGCCGGTCACGTCGCCCGGCAACAAATCGGGCGTACACTGGATGCGTGAGAACTTGCCGCCGATCGCGCCGGCCAACGCCTTCGCCAAGGTCGTCTTGCCCAGGCCCGGCAAGTCCTCGATCAACAGATTCCCCCGCGCCAGTAGGCAAGCGAGCACTAACTCGACCGTCTCGGATTTCCCCCGCAGATGATCGTTCAGATGAGTCCGCAATCGCTTTAGGGCCTCGTCCCAATCAAAGTCGAATTGCATAGCCTCGGTCGTTGATTCGAAGTTCGTGGACAAGATCGATCTTTCGCTGGGGGAAGAAACTAAGACTGAGAGGATTCGCGAGCGGCCCCGCCGACTGCGGCCTGAATACGCCGCGGCGTCAGCCAGGCGACGACGTCCGTGGCCGCTTGCCGCAGTTGCTTTTGATGCGCCGGATCATTGACGCTCGCTTTGCAGTAGACCGCCTCTTGGCCGAGCGCCGCGAACCGCCGCAGCGTTTTTTCGTGCGGAGCGAGCGGAAGGACCGCCGTCTGAAACGATGCGCCCGCCTGCAGCGCGCATCCCGCCAAGTGCAAGCGATACTGAATTAGCCGGTGCGTTCGGGCGACCAACTCTGGGGGCGAGCGCCGCAGGCTCCACCGCCACCGCCAATAGATCCAGGCTCCATGGCACTTACGACGCAGAAAAATGATGACGACCATGATCACCAGCAGGCTGACCGCGATGATTGCGCCATAGCGGAGCAAGAATGTCGACGCGACATTCCACCAACTTGCCTGCGCGACTGCCGACTTGGCGGCGGGTATTTCAAACCCGGGGGTTGGCTCGATATCGACCCACAGTTTGTCGGCCAGCGCCACCTGAGCCCAGTAATGGACGTCGTCTTCGCGAATGCTGGTCTCGCCGGTCATCCAGCTCCGTCGGCTCTCGTGAGCGTAGTATCCGCCGACCAATCGACTGGGATATCCGAGCGATCGCAACAGCACGACCGCCGACGAGGCGAACATGTAGTCGGGGCCGCGGCGCGACTCGATCAGAAAATAGCGAACCGAGTCGGTCTCAGTCGTCGGAATCGTCGCCATGGGATCGTAGACGGCGTGACTGCGCAGACCGTGCACCACCGCCATGATCTGCTCCCAGCCTGGCTCGGTACCTGCGGTCCACTGGGCGACCAACGCCGCCATCTCCGGCGGCAAAATCGGCCCCTCGTGGTTGGCTCGCAGCTCTTGCAAGTCTCGTAGTAGCGCGTCATTGCCGTCAGACGTTTGGCTGCCGCGGGCGATTAGCTTCCAGGCCAGTGCCGGATTTTTCTTCAGCGTTTCGGACAACGCCTGGACGTCGTAGGGAGTAAACAACAGCGTGGCGGTCGAACTCATTTGCGGCGCTTCCAACATCAGCGCCTGCAGCTTGTCGGGCGGAATATCACGCAACTGCGGCGTCAACGTTCCGGCGCCTTGCTGCATCAAAGACTGCGACGCCAACGACCGCAGCTGCTCCAGGAACTGCTCGGAATTGACGTCGACGTCTTCGGCAAATTGCGAGAAGTCGAGGTCCTGGCGATTGACCAGTTTCTGCAGGCCCTCTTGCTGGGAGATCTGCGTCGAAGCGGACGGAAGGCCGCGTCCTTTCTCGGGTTGCCACTGAATACCATCAAACTGATTAAACCGCGTTGTCGGGATATGCCGCACCTGATCTCCCGCCAGGGCGAACAAGGTCCGAAATTCTCCGCCCGTCTTGGGCGCCTTCCGCCGGGTCGAAAACGACTTGCGACCTTCCCGTTTTCGTTTGACTTCGTCCTCCGCCTCGCCGTCGGTCGCGCCATACTTCTTGTCCGAGGCTTCCTCCAGCACTTCATCTTGCTCCTCCAGGCGAAAGGAGACTTCCTCTACATCCAGTTCCTGGACGTCCCTCTTCAGGTACCGATCGATCAATTCGCCTTGGCTGGTTTGGTCCGCCGGGTAGGCGATCGTCGACGCGACGAAGCCAAGCAGCACCAAGAGTAAGCAAGAGACGACGAAGTCTGGGCGCCACGAACCGGCCGTTGCCGCACTCACCCGGAAACCTGCCTGATCGTTGGCGGTCAGCCACAGCGTGACGACGCACAATTGCGCCAAGACGCAGACTGCCACCAACAACGAACCGTCGAACGTGAAGACGAATAACGCCAGCAGCGTCCCCGCAAACAACGTTGCCCGCCGGCGGACCGGGTCAAACGTGAAGATGGCCGACGCCGCGCACAAGTTCCGCAGTCCCTCAAGCATCAGCAAGTCGATCCGGCCATCGCTTTCCAGCGTGAAGATTCTCGCCAGCGGAACCAGCAGCGCCGCGCACATCACAGCCGCCTGGACGCGTGGTGGCAACATTCTTCGCTGCCGAGAAGCCAAGAGAAAACCGATCACGATGACCGCCATCCATGCGGCGCTAGCGCCGAACGTGGCGACCAGCGGCGCCTCTTGCATCAGCACGATGTTCGACGCGAACACGCCCAGTAGCGCCGCCGCGATTGTTAGCCATTCTAGACGCGTCGACGCTGGCGAGCGTTCTTCGTCTGTCGATCTAGGCATAGATGCGCTCCCCCAGGCTTTGCAGCGACTCGCGCCAAGGGGTCTGCGGATGCAGCCAGACGACCCCTTCTTCGGGCGACCGATCGCCGACATAGATCACTTCGTCGTAGTGGGCTTGCTGGCTCTCGTCAGCCGGCGCCTGTTGCGTGACGAGCACAAATCGTCCCGCATCACGGCGAGCGACCGGAGGCCTGGTCGGCTGCGCGGTTGCCTGACGATCGAAGATCGCCAGAAAATCGAGCGCCGCATTCAAGCTGTGGCGTCCGATTCCTTCCCAACGGCGGACCCCGACAATGTCGAGATCGACCAGCCAACCCGACTCGACCGCCTGGGCGATCAGGCTCGCCGCGGCGCTGATGGCCAATTCGTATGCATCGCCAGGTTCGGTCAGGTTCAAGCGAATTCGGAGTCGCCGCGACGACGTCGACTCTCGTTCGCAAACGATCAGTTCGCCGTAGCGGGCCGTATGTCGCCAATGGACTCGCCGCATCGACTCGCCGGGACGATGAGGACGCGGTCCGGCGATGTCGCCTTCATCTCCCCAACCGCCGCCGCTGGTCTCAGCCGACTGAAAGCCAGACTGACGGGCGTTGGAAAGAACGGTGCGCAGCTTGACGATCTCGGGCCAAATGATCGCCCGCGACTCGATCGCGACTTGTTTGGTCGCCGTTACTAGACCAAACGGAAATCGCGTGCGCATTTCTATCGAACCCGATGGAAAATAGCCGCGGACCTGAGGAATAGGAGACCAAATCGGCGAGATAGCGCCGCGACGATCGATGCGCGTCACGTTGCACTGGTGCGTCTCGACCAGGCCTCCCTGCGGGTCATATTCGCAGACCTGCACGCTGGTTGTGCCCCAAGCGAAAATGTTGTTGTTGCTCAGTTGCATTCGCAGCGAAAGTGGGCGGCCGACCTCACCTCGCACCTGCCGCGGCAACAGCGTCCCCCGCAATCGGCGAATCGCCAGGTAAGGCGCCAAGACGCCGACGCCGATGATCAGCAGCAAGGTTCCCGAGACAATAAACGCTCGGCCATGCCACATCACCCCAGCCAGCAGACCCGTGGCGACGACGCATGCCAATACCCACCCCATGCGTGGAGAAGCGGTACGCGAAGCGCCGCTGGCGGCGGAGTTGAAACGGTAAAACATCGTGCCCCTTTGCGAGCCCCGCACGGCGGCATCTCGCGTCTTTGCGAAACAACCGTCAGGCAGTTCCTAGCCATTGTCAGAGGTCGAGTCGCGACGAAAAGACGTCTGCCTGAATCTTCATCGATATTTCGCGAAGCGCGGCAGTGCAGGGAAGAAGGGAGAGAAATAGTTTGTGAATTGAGTCACAATTTTCGCTCCCGAGGTCAGCAGATGTTACGATTTCAGCGATCGGTCGACCTGCCCATGCGATCGGGGTCGACATTGGATTGCAAGAGGAGCCGAACGTGGAAACGCAACATCAGGCGACCATTCGCCCCGAGGGTCAAGGAAGACGGATTTCGGTTGTGGGAGACGACGCTTATCGCTTGCTCGCCACCGGGGAAGAGACGGGGGCGCATACGCGACCATCGATGCGGTCATTCCGCCCGGCGGCGGGCCGCCGCCCCACATTCACCGTCGCGAGGAGGAATCATTTTACGTCTTGTACGGCGAGATCACCTTCACACTCGAAGACGAACAAATCATCGCCGGGCCTGGCTGCTTCTTAACTGCTTGTTGACAAATGCCATCGTGGCATTTTCCAACCTCGCCATGCTCGCAAAATAACGACTTGCGTCGCTATTTTGGGATCGCATCCCTGCGATCACGCAGTCCGTCGAGAAAATCAACGGACTGTTAAACATGCCGATCGGCAGTCGACACCGCTTCAAAAATGAAAGCGGACAACCGACGCGGATGTTGATCACCATCGCGCCAGCGGGCTTGGAAGAAATGTTCCTGGAAGTGGGAGAATTCCTCTCTTCGGAAGCAGACCAACCGTCGCCGCCAACCGCGGAAGATATCGAGCGATTGCTGGAAGCGGCGCCCCGATATGGCCTGGAGATCTTTCCGCCCAGCGAAAAACCCTGCTAACAAATGACGTGTCATATTTTCACACTTTCTTAACACGCAAACAAACGCTTCATCTGCTACAAAGGAGGTATCGCTAGGGCGCTACAGATTGATATGGATTAACGCAACGTGGAAGAATTTCTCGCCATTCTCGGCTTCATGTTGGCCGCCTATTCGATTGTCGCCAATGATGCGATCCAGACGCTCGGCACGTTTCTCAGCTCCAACTCGAAGCGTCCTTGGTGGCTGCTGTGGGCGTTTGCCTGCACGGTGCTGATGTTCGTCTTCGTCTATGGGTGGTACGTCAACGATGGAGACGTCACCTACGGACGACTCGCCAAGTTTCCTGAACCGGCTGGCGGTTTGACCTGGCTGCATATCATTCCGCCGATCGTCATCTTGATGCTGACGCGGTACGGAATTCCGGTCAGCACCACCTTTCTGGTGCTGGCGGTTTTCGCACCCGGCAATCTTGGCTCGATGTTGTCGAAGTCGCTGGTCGGCTACGTCGTCGCCTTCTTTATGGGAGTCGGCATCTATCTGGTGATCACCAAGTCGTTTGAGAAGAAGATGATCGCCACCGCGGAAGATCCTCCCCGCTTTCGCTGGATTGTGCTGCAGTGGATCTCCACGGCGTTTTTGTGGAGCCAGTGGCTGATGCACGACCTGGCCAACATCTTCGTCTATCTGCCGCGACGGCTGAACTTTTACTACTTTGTCTTTGCTACGGTCTTGATGCTGGCCCTGCACGCGATCATTTTCGCGCGCCGCGGGGGCGAGATTCAAGCGATCGTCACCACCAAAACCAACACGCAAGACATCCGCTCGGCCACGATCATCGACTTCATCTACGCGCTGGTGCTGATGATCTTCAAGGAATACAGCAACATGCCGATGAGCACGACCTGGGTCTTTCTCGGTTTGCTCGCGGGGCGCGAAACGGCAATTTCGCTGCTGCTCAAAGTGCGGCCGATCAAGGAGACCGGCGGCATCGTCTTCAAAGACGTCAGTAAGGCGTCCGCCGGCTTGCTGGTTAGCGCCCTGTTGGCGTTCGGCCTGCCGATCTTTCATCAGGCGATCTCGGGGACCGAGGCGCTGGCCGCCAAGACCAACCCGGACGACAAGACCAACCCAACCGACAACGTCGTGACCGCCGATGCGGACGTCGCCGCACTGGCCGCTTTGCCGACGTATGTGCCCAAGCCCGATTTCTCAGGCGAGGTCCGCTGCGTCGGCTCTGACACGATGCGGGAAGTGATGGAGCAAGTAGCCGCCGCGTTGAAAGAGGCTTCACCCGATTTAGCGATGACGATCGAATCGGAAGGTTCGGCGACCGCACCGCCGGCGCTGACGGCCGGAGAATGCGAACTGGCGCTGATGAGCCGCCGCATGACGCTGACCGAAAAGGAAGCGTTTCGGCAGAAGTTTGGTCATGACCCGGTGGGGATCGAGATTGGTCTCGATGCGCTCGCCGTTTACGTCAACGCCGAGAACCCCATTCGCGGGCTGACGCTGGATCAATTGAACGCCATCTTTGGCGCCGGCGCCGCTCAGCTGAAACCGCGATGGGGAGCCTACGCCATGCCGCCGTTTCCCAATCACGAAATCTTGACGCAAGGTCGCAACCAGCAATCAGGTTCACGGGCCTTCTTCCGGGCGGTGACGCTACGGGGAGGAAAATTCCGCGACGACATGCAGGTTCATCCCGACTCGGACGAAGTCGTAGAGTCGGTCGGCGCTTCGTATGCGGCGATTGGCTTTTCGGGGATGGGTTATCGCGATCAGCAAGTGCGAGCGATCGCGATCGCCCGCAACGAAGGAGGGGAGTATCTCCATTATTCGCCCGAGGAATACGCCAATGACCCCGATCCGGCCAAGCGATTCCAATACGTCTATGACGGTCGCTACCCGCTCTCCCGATTTATGTACGTCTACGTCAACAAACCGCCAGGCGAAAAACTGCCGGAACCGGTCGACGAGACGCTCCGATTTTTACTTTCGCAAGCAGGCCAGCGGATCCTACTGGACGCCGGATTCATTCCATTGACGCCTCCATTGGCCGATCGCCAGTTGAACAAATTGAAAGCGGACTACGTTGCTCCTTGGTACGAATAGTCGCGTTGAGTAAGATGTTGTTACAATGACCGATCCACACCAACAACCCGAGATCGACCTGGAGCGTATCCAAGGCGAACTGCTCGATTCGCTGGACGAAGAGTTCGAGGCCGAGCTGGAAGATGCGCTCGAGGAAGAGCGACGCGAATTTAGCGACGATGGCTCGCGTATTCCGCGTAAAGTCTACTTTCGCGAACTGCTGCGACTGCAGCGTGAGTTGATCAAGCTGCAAGACTGGGTCGTCGCCCACAACGTCAAAGTGGCGATTCTGTTTGAAGGCCGAGACGCGGCGGGAAAGGGGGGCGTGATCAAGCGGATCGCCCAACGCCTGAATCCTCGCGTCTGTCGCGTCGTCGCCTTGCCGGCGCCGAGCGAGCGGGAACAGTCGCAATGGTATTTCCAGCGGTTTGTTCCTCACCTGCCCGCCGGGGGCGAAATCGTGTTGTTCGATCGCAGTTGGTACAACCGGGCTGGCGTCGAACGAGTGATGGGTTTCTGCTCGGACCATCAGTACGAAGAATTCTTTCGCTCGGCGCCCGAGTTTGAGCGGATGCTGGTGCGCTCGGGCATATACCTGATCAAGTACTGGTTTTCGATCTCCGACGAAGAGCAGCAGTTCCGCTTTCAATGTCGGATCGACGATCCGCTGAAACAATGGAAGCTAAGCCCGATGGACCTGGAGTCGCGGCGCCGCTGGGAACAATACACCGTCGCGAAAGAGCGGATGCTGGAAGAGACCAGCATCGAAGAGGCGCCCTGGTGGATTGTCGAAGCGAACGACAAGAAACGGGCCCGCCTGAACTGCATTCACCACCTGTTAGAACTGCTTCCGTATCGCGAAATCCCCAAAGATCCGGTGACTCTGCCATCGCGGCACCACAGTGACGACTATGTCCGCAAACCGCCACCGCCGGATGCAGTTGTCCCCAAAATCTATTAAGAAAGACAACCACGATTCACGGGTCGCGTCCTCTAACCCGGGGATAACAGTAACGGGCTTTCCTTTAGGCGAATTACCAAAAATCGCCCGAGAAATAGACCGAATTTCTTCCCTCCTTGCCCTTGCTGTCGACTGCTGACCGGTTATCCTAGACCGCTGCTGAGACGAAGTCTCAGTACGCCCTAGCGTCATCTGCCAGAGATTAGCCAACCCATCGCTCTGGGTCCGCCAAATCTAGCCGCACCGCTCGACCGGCTGAAACTCCCTCCCCCGATTTTCCCACGAGGAGACTCCGATGACTCCTGATGTCCGCTCCCGCCAGCGCGTTGGCTTTACTCTGGTTGAACTGTTGGTTGTGATCGCAATCATTGGCGTGTTGATCGCGCTGCTGTTGCCGGCCGTGCAACAAGCCCGCGAGGCGGCGCGGCGGATGAGTTGCACCAACAACATGAAACAGCTTGGCTTGGGTCTGCACAATTATCACGATACGTACGGACGATTGCCCATCACGCAGGAGACTGTCACGGAGACGAGCGGCCAGAAACGCGCCTTGGCCAGTTGGTCGCGAGCCATCCTGCCATTTATCGAACAAGGGAACATCAGCGACGCCTGGGACGACGACGTCAATTACGGAATTGCGCCCAACGCCCAGTTGAACCAAACGCCGATCTCCGCCTACAAGTGTCCGACTTCGCCCGCCGAAGAAGTCGGCACGTGGAAAGTGACCGGCGACTATGACAACGATCTGGCCGCTGACGAGGATTATCTCGCAGGCGTCGCCGAGTATTCGGCCTCGTCCCATCTGTACGACGGGACTAACTACACGACCGGCATGATGGACTACAAGGGAGAGGTGTCGAAACGCTTCCGCGACGTTACTGATGGGCTGACCAATTCGATCATGCTGGGCGAAGCTTGCGGCGGCCCCGATAAGTTTTATGCCGACAAGGTGAAAACCGGATCGCTGCACAAGGATCGCTTTCATCATTGGGCCGGGCAAAATCGGATCTCGTTTCGTCGCTTCTCAGTCGATGGAGTCACCCGCTTTGGCGGCAACTGCCTGGTCAATTGCAGCGGAGAAGGCTCGAACCTGTTCAGTTGGCATCCTGGCGGGGCGAACGTAACGCTGGGAGACGCCTCGGTCCGGTTTATCCCTGAAACGATCGACGTCACGACGCTGGAACGACTGGTCGCGATCCAAGATGGCGAAGTGGTGGGCGAGTTTTAATTCCCGTTCGCCTTCGGAGTTCGACGCCCCCCCTCTCTCTCTCTTAGCGAAGCGAATATCGTAATGCACTATCGAATTTTTCTGCTGCTGTTAGCCGCCGGGCCGCTGTTGGGCTGTGGAAAACAACCGTATGACGACGGCCTGACGAAGCATCAAGTTACCGGCGTCGTGACGGTCAACGGGCAACCGCTCGACCACGTTATCGTTCGATTTCAAAGTACCGATTCCACTGTCACCGGAAACGCAGCGCAGCCCGTTGGTTTTACCGACTCCGCAGGCAAATACGCCATGTCGACGAGCGGCGACAAAGATGGCGCAGTGGCCGGCGAGTATGTGCTGATGTTCCTCCGCAATGACCCAAATTCGGACTCGGGCAACGACATCTTCCGCAATCGCTTTACCAATCCAGCCCAATCGAAGCACAAGGTCACCGTCCCTGACCATGACTTGGAAGTTCCGCCGATTGACCTCGATATTCCCCCGCAATGGCTGACGACGCCGCCACGCAAAGGAATCGAAGACTAGATCAACCGCCCCGTGGAACGCGAATGAGATTGCTCGCGCGAAGAATCTGGCTCAAGGTTCATCTTTACCTCGGTCTGACGGCCGGGCTGGCGTTCGCCCTGGCGGGCGTGACCGGCAGCATTCTCGTTTTCGAACGCGCCTTCGACGAGCAATTGAACTCCGCCATGATGCTGACCGAGCCGCAGGGATCGCCTCGCTCGCTCGACGAAATCATCGGTTTGGCACAGGCCGAATTCGCCAATCATGGACGAATTGATCGCATCACGTTGCCGCGGACCGACTCTAGCGTCTATTCGCTTCGTTTTGTCGCCAAGTCTTCCTCAGAGCAGAAGAGACCAACCGAAGTTTATTACGATCCCTACACCGCCGAAGCGCTGGGGCATCGCCCTCAGCAAAGCGGACTGATCGCCTGGATCTATGATCTGCACGCCCGGCTGCTAATGGGCAAGAATGGGCGCATGTTAATGGGGGTGATTGCGGCGACGGTCCTCGTTTCGATCGTCAGCGGCGTCGTCCTATGGTGGCCGCTGCAGAAAGGGGGCTGGCGAGTCGCGTGGGGAATACGCCCAGGGAAATTCAACTTTGACCTCCACAAAGTGAGCGGCCTGCTGTCGCTCCCCCCGTTGTTTTTGGTCGCGTTTACCGGCGTCTACCTTGGCCTACCTTTCGTTATCAAGCCGGTCGTCGGGATGTTCTCGGCCGAGACGAAATATCCGCGAAACGTCACCTCGAGCGCCACCCCGACTTCCGACGGTCCGATCGGCGCCGATCGCGCCGCCCAGTTGGCGCTTGCCGAGATGCCAGGTTCCGAGATCCTGTTGGTAGACCTGCCGCAGAAATCGGACGGCGTCTACAAGGTATTTCTCCGCCAACCGGGTGAAGTCGGGCAACTGCGTGGGGCAGGGCGGATCTGGCTCGATCAATACAGCGGCCAATTGCTCCAGACGCGCGACTGGAACCATTTCACGTTTGCCGATACCTATTATCGCATCCAACTGGCGCTGCACTGTGGCGACGCGTTTGGCACGGGGGGGCGACTGCTCGTTTTTGTCGTTGGATTTGTTCCTGCGATCCTTTACCTGACCGGTTTTCTGCTGTGGTGGCGAAAAAAGAGATCCCGCCGGCGGCAATCGCCACGTACACAAACGACAGGGTATGCCCAAAAAGCCCCACACCGTTAGATGCAGCGCCCACCTGGCGACAAAGGCCCGCTGCCGCTGCTCAAGCGCGTCGCGTTCGAGCGATTCTGGCGGAAGATAGGTTTTCGGTTTGTTGCCGGTACTGTCGCTCATAGCGGGCACTCAGATTCTCGCTCGGGCGAACTCCAGCGCCCCGGATCGCGGCTCTCCGGAACGAAGAGGGGCGAGAGCCGTACACCGACAAGACGAACGTAATGCGGCGACACAAGGTATCGAAGTCACCGAGATTCAGCAGCTGAACTTCTTCGCCGGGGGCAGATTGCGAGAAATCGGGAGCAACTGGGGGCACAGAGTTGGTCATCGACGAGAAATCTGAAAGGAGAAGGTGGGTGCTGGACTGGCCCCCACCTTAGCGGCGAATCCTCGTAAAGGAAACCAATTTCCCACCGACAAATTCTCCCCACTTTTTCCTTATCAGCGGCCGCCCAGATTTGACTCTTCCCCGGTTTGGGCGACAATCTCCTCCACAGTGCGAAAAGTCGCAACAATCGGCACTTATCGGCATCCAAGATTGGATGGGAAGCGAAGCCCGCGGACTTCACCCCACAGCCAACAGCAGCCTGCCCCCGTTCCGCGGGATGCGTTTCCCTTGGTTTTGCCGGGCGACAACCGTCTCGACGGCGGCTCGGCAACTTGACAGCAGCCGCCAATACCGGTATCCTGACCGGATTGCGACTGACACTAAGTTGTGTGCTTGAAACAGTTTTCGCCTCTTTCACGCAGAAAAAGGGGTGAAAATGACCGGGGAAGTTGCAGGCTGACTCAGCGTGAGACGGCATGGCCGAAGTTAGCTTGAAACGAGTAAGCAAGTCTTACTCCACCAATCACCCCGCGGTTCGCGACTTGGATTTGGAGATCGCCGACGGCGAGTTCCTGGTTCTGGTAGGTCCCAGCGGGTGCGGTAAAAGTACCACCTTGCGGATGATCGCCGGGCTAGAGGACGCCACCAGCGGCGAAATCTGGATTGGCGGGCAAAACGTCACTCACGTGGCGCCCAAAAACCGCGACGTGGCAATGGTGTTCCAGAACTACGCTTTGTACCCGCACATGACGGCGTACAAAAACATGGCGTTTGGCCTGGAACTCCGCTACGGCGGCAACTGGCTAGAGCGGCTGGCAAGACGCATCGTGCGTCCCCAAGCGGCGAAAGAGTTGGAAGCCCGTCGTCGGGAGATTCCGCAGCGGATTGAGGAGACGGCCCAAACCTTGGGTATCTCTCAGCTTCTGCAGCGTCTGCCGAAAGAGTTGTCTGGTGGCGAGCGGCAACGCGTCGCCCTGGGCCGAGCGATCGTTCGCGATCCGCAGCTGTTCTTGTTCGACGAACCTTTGTCGAACCTGGACGCCAAGTTGCGGGTCGAAATGCGACGAGAGCTAAAACAACTGCACCGCCAGTTGTCGGCCACCATCGTTTACGTTACCCACGATCAAGTGGAAGCGTTAACGCTGGGAGACCGAATTGCGGTGATGAAGGATGGAGTGATTCAACAGGCGGCGGCGCCAATGGAGGCCTACCGCAACCCAGCGAATCGCTTTGTCGCGAGTTTCCTCGGCTCTCCGCCGATGAACCTGATTCGCGGTCAGATCGAGCGATCTGACCTGCAAATCCGATTTGTCGGCGGCGGGCTGTCGATTGACGTGACGCAATCGGGTTTCGACCCGGCGGCACTGGACCAGCAGGAAGTCGAACTTGGCGTACGACCGGAAGATGTCGCCTTGTTCGCCGACGAGGCGCCTGAGCGATTGGCCGATCTGGGCTTGATCGACGCAGGCCAAGCCGACGTCAACCTGGTCGAGTCGCTGGGGGATGCGGAACTGGCGCATTGTCGATTGACAGGCTCGACGCAAGAATTGGCTGTGAAGGCGGATGCTCGGATCGGAACCCCTCGGGGTAAGGTCCAGCTGGCCGTTTCGCCCGATCAGCTCCATTTGTTCGCTGCCGACGATGGTCGCAACCTGCGATTGTCGCCAGCGAAGTAAACCCGATTTTTTCCAGAAACCGGGGCTCGTCGTTTTGCTCGGCTGTTAGGCCGGGCAGGGCGGAGGGTGTCGGTTATTTGGTTTTTGGTCTGAGGTCTCCGCCCCTGCGAGACCGACTGAACGCCAATTTCGGTGAAGGTGAAGGAAACATGAACCCGTCCGAGGTATTGCGGATCGTTGACGCGATTCACCGCGACAAGAATATCGACAAAGAGGTCGTATTCCAGGCGATTGAATCAGCGCTGGTGTCCGCTACGCGCAAGTACCACTCGGAAGAGTCGGAAGTGGTGATCAACATCGACCGTCAAGACGGTTCGATCTCGGGCCACATTGACGGCGAGCCGGTCGATCCGGAAGAAACGGTCGGTCGCATTGGCGCTCAAACCGCCAAGCAGGTGATCATCCAGAAGATCCGCGAAGCCGAGCGGGACTCGCTGCACGACGAATATGACGAGATGGTTGGCCAAATGGTCAACGGTACGGTCCATCGCGCCGAAGGCGGCGCCGCGATCGTCGCCTTGGGCAACGTCGAAGCGATCCTTCCCAGGTCCGAGCAGATCCCGGGCGAATCGTTCCACGCCAACGACCGCGTCCGCGCGATCGTGTTGGAAGTTCGCAAGCAAGGGAGCCGCGTCAAAGTGGTGCTGAGCCGCGCCAACAAGCGGTTCGTTCAACGCCTGTTCGAGCAGGAAATTCCGGAAATCTCGGACGACGTCATCGACATCAAAAACATCAGTCGCGAACCGGGCTACCGCAGCAAGGTCGCCGTCGACAGCAGCGATCAGCGCGTCGATTGCGTCGGCGCCTGCGTCGGCGTCCGCGGCAACCGAATCAAAAACATCGTGGACGAATTGTCGGGCGAACGGATTGATATCGTTCGCTGGACCGACGATCCCGAAACGCTAATTCCCAACGCGCTGCAGCCGGCCGAAGTGGAAGAAGTGATCCTCTGCAAGATGATGGGACGGGCGATCGTCCTGGTGCGAGAAGATCAGCTTTCGCTGGCGATCGGCCGTCGCGGACAAAATGTCCGTCTGGCGAGCAAGCTGTGCGGATGGGATATTGAAATCATGCTTCGCGAAGAACTCGAGGAGCAAATCGAACGTGCGGTGACCGGCTTCATGCAAATTGAAGGGATCACCGATAGCGTCGCCGAACAATTGGTCGGCGAAGGCTTTTTGTCGTACGACGACCTTTCGGTGATCGAATCCGACGCCCTGATGGCGATGGGAACGTACACCGAAGACGAGGTCGAACGGATTCGCGACGACGCGGAAACGCGCGGCATGGAAGCGGAACGGGCGCTCGAAACCGAACGACGCCGCAACCGCTCAGAACAACAAAATACTGGTGCAGCGCCGACCAGCGCTCCGCCGGCGACGCCGTCGACTGGCGAAGGGGAAACCCCCGCGGGAGGCGCGTCATAGCGATGTGTATGACGCATAATCTCATGTCGCACGACGAAATCAACATTTATCACCGTCGCCTTGTCGGCGGCGGAAGCGTAACGCCACGGCTCTTTGAAGGTTGCCCAAAGAGCTACTCCACTAGCGGAGAAAACGGGATGACATAAGCGGTAACCGTAAGCCCGAGGCCAAATCGTTCGCCCGGCAATGACAGGAAGGCCAAAGTGCCCATACGTATCTACGCTTTAGCGAAAGAGCTCGATATCGACAGCAAAGAGCTGGTCGAAATCTGCAATCGCGCCGGCGTCACCGGCAAAGGCTCTGCGCTTGCCAGTTTGACCGACGACGAGCTCGACAAAGTTAAGTCCTACATCTCTGGCGGCGGCAAGAAGCAAGAACGCA
The DNA here is from genome assembly GCF_007859755.1 of Blastopirellula retiformator. Taxonomy (NCBI): domain Bacteria; kingdom Pseudomonadati; phylum Planctomycetota; class Planctomycetia; order Pirellulales; family Pirellulaceae; genus Blastopirellula; species Blastopirellula retiformator. Next base: position 599,018 of record NZ_SJPF01000004.1, read on the forward strand.
AGTCGAAGGCGACCGGCGAATCGAAGGAAGCGGCGATCAAACAGCCGATTCGCGACGAACGCCCCGCTCCGACCGGCCGTCCGAAAGAGATTCGGACCATTCGTACCGGCAACGCTCCGTTGGCCGTTCACGGTCGCTCCTCGCGACCGGCCGAACCCGACGTAGAGGAACTGCCGGCCGAAGAGCCGACCGCCGAGGAAACGACCGCGCAAGCGCCGGTCGCCGAAGCGCCCACCTCCGAAGCGCCCACCTCTGATACGCCCACCTCTGATACGCCGGTCGAGGAAGCTCCCGTCGCCGAAAAGCCCGCGAAACCAGTCGCGGACGAACCGGCCGAGCAACCCGTAGCCGCCGAGGCTCCGAAAGAAGCCAAGAAGTCCGCCGATCAGGACGCCTCGGATAGCGACTTCACGCCGATGCGCCGCGGCGACTACATCGCCCCGGGCGGTCCTGGTCGCAATAAAGTCCGCGTTCTCGGGGGCGGTCGCAGTTCCGACCAGGGAGACGCCGGAAAGCGCGATTCGAACAAGCCGAAGACGACCGCGCCGACGACCCGCGTCAAGTTCGCCGCGATGCCGACTCCGGCAACTCCGCCAACTTCGCAGGCCAAGAAGTCGGGCGAACCGGCTCCGCAAAAGCCGATCATGCAGCTTCCCAAGGAAGCCATCCAAGGCGCCAAGGCGGGGCAGAAAGCGCCGCTGGAAGAGTTCACCAAGCAGCACGAGAAAAAGCGGAAAGACAAAGAACGCCGTCCGGTTGAAATCGGATCGACCGATTCGGACGATAGCGGCGGTACGGGAGATCGTCGTCGCACCAAGTCGAAGGGTCTGGCCGGCATGGCTGGAGGTCGCGAAGCTCGCGCCGCCGGTCGTCGCACCAAGCGTCCTGGCGAAATGGATTCCGACTTGGGCAATCGCATGCGGCGACGCCCTCGTTCGCGCACGACGCGGAAGGGAGTCAACACCGCCGCGCCGCGTAAGTCG